>NZ_CP017834.1:2963516-3099595 GCF_001907975.1 Silvanigrella aquatica | reverse complement strand
AAATTTTTTTAAAACTGTAATTTAATAATAATCTTTTGTTTAAAAATAAATTTATTTATTTTTTTCGCCAAACTGTAAGTTCTGCTATGCCTAATTGATATTCCCTTGATGTCTCCTGAATAATATAGGGGATATCACTTGGTGGCTGAACTTCTGTAAATTCTTTAGATAAAATATTTTTTAAAGCATCATAACTTGTAATGATGCTGCCTTGAGGTGTAATTCCGCCAAGCCAATTTTTTTTATCTGTATATTTTTCCATCCAAGTATAAGGCGAGCTGAGTATAAAAACTCCATCTGAATTCATTCTCTGGCTTATTCCCTTCAAAAATAAGGCCGGTTCTTTTAAGCGATCTAAAAGATTAGCGGCTAATATGAGGTCATAATTTGAAAATGATTGTTCAAGATAGCAGGCATCACTTTTGTTAAAAAGTATATTTTTGATTTTTGTAGTATCAGAAATAAACGATTTAATATTCACATTTTTGTATTCAGAAATTTCTCCTTCAATCAGATTTGTATAATAAACAGCTTCATTAGATTGTATTTTTTTAGCAGTTTGAATAAATTGATTTGAATAATCTAAGGCATCTGTGTGTTCAAAGTATTGAGAAAGTTCAAAGCTTGCACGTCCAACAGAGCAACCAATATCTAACGCTTTTTTAAATTTACTAGAATGTCTTATAGCAATGTCTGTGAGTGCTTTTAAATAATTTGGAACATCAAAAAATGATTTACCATAATGAAAATTTAAATACATATTTAGCATTTCATCTGTTTCATAAGGATTTTTATTTTGACTATTAATAATAATATTTTTTTCCATTTTAACATTTGGAATTATTTTTTTTGAGTGTAGTGATTTATTATCTTTTGCATAAGAGCTTATATTGGTCATGTTATCCTCATGTTAAATAATTATTAAATTTAAAAAAACAAATCATTTGTCTTTATTTCATAATTATTATATTTTGTCAAACTTATAAATAAAATGTATAAATATTTTTTCAACTATCAGATGCTCAATTAAGGAGATTTTATGAAAATACTCATTATAAAATATGTGCTGAGATTCCTATTAGCTTACCAATTTTGTATAACTATAAATACATTTGCGAAAGAAGAAATATCATATATGCGAAAAGAAAATATTCCTTACAAGTATGTCCCGTGGTGGAAGTTTCCAACTGAGGCAAAAATTTATTCAAGTATTGTCATAAATAATGATGGATCTATGTACTTTGGTTCCTATGATCAAAATTTATATCACATTTCAAATAATGGGAAATTAATATGGAAGTTTAAAACTAATGGAGAAATATATTCATCACCTGTCATCGATAAAAAAGGAATTATATATGTTGGATCGACTGATCATAATTTATATGCTATTAATTCTGATGGTACATTAAAATGGATCTTTGAAACAGGCGATGAAATTTATTCGAGTCCAATTATAGATAAAAAAGGAATTATTTATGTTGGTTCTAATGATGCAAAAATTTATGCTATAAATCCAAATGGGACTAAAAAATGGGAATTTAAAACAGGTGGAGCAATATTTTCTGCAAGTCCTGCAATCGATAGCAAAGGAAATATTTATATTGGCTCCAATGATAACAATTTGTATTAAAGTGATTCCTTTTAGTGGACAATATGCTATGAACTTAGGCGTTCATATAGAAGGGTTGTCCCATGGTAAAGAAGAAATCAGTTAAAAGTCAATATTCTCTTGAGTTTAAAAACCAAGTCCTTGAAGTCTTAGAAAATAGCCCTAAAAGCATGGCTCAGATAGCTAGGGAGTTTGAGGTTTCCTACCCCACTCTGAATAGCTGGAAGCGTTCTATTGGCGAAAAGGAAAATTCAAATATAAAGAAAAACTCTGACGAATTGAAAAAGCTAAAGCGAGAATACGAGCTTTTAAAAAAGGAAAATGAAATCCTAAAAAAGGCGGCAAGCTTCTTTGCAAAGCAACTCGATTAAAATACGAGTTTATATTGCTAGAGAAGCTTAATTATCCTATTCTTTTACTTTGCAAAGTAATGTGCGTTTCTAAAAGTGGATTTTATAAATGGCTTGAGTGTAAAGATAAAAATCATCAATTTGAGTTTAGCCTTGAAGAAGAAATAAAAAAAATACATACTTCTTCAAGGGGTACATATGGAAGACGGCGAATTTTATCAACACTTAAAAAGTCATTTATTAAAGTTGGAAAAAAACGAATATCCAAGATTATGAAGAAACTAAATCTGAATGGGGTCGGCAAACCTAAATTTAAAACAACAACAAAGGTTGATAGGCAAGCGATACATTTTCCGAATTTAATTTCAGGGGATTTTACTTCCTATAAGCCCAACGAACTTTGGACCAGCGATATTACTTATATTCCAACGAAAGAGGGCTGGGTTTATTTGTGCATAATATTGGATACTTTTTCAAGAGCAATAATTGGTTGGAGCATGCAAGATAATCTAAAAAGAGAAATTGTTTTGAATTCACTAAACATGGCATACAAAAAAAGATCTCATTTTCCAAATGGAATAATTTTTCATAGTGACAAAGGATCACAATATTCAAGTAAAGAAGTTAGAAAATATTTAAAATTAAATCATTTTCATCAAAGCATGAGCAATAGCTGCTATGAGAATTCTATTACAGAAACATTTTTTTCCACTCTAAAAAAAGAATTGGTACATCGATGCAATTTTCTTACTAGAAAAGAAGCAAAATCTTCGATTATAGAATATATTGAGGTGTTTTATAATCGAATTCGTGCGCACTCTGCCCTTGATTATCTTGCACCATTAGAGTATGAAAAAAATTATGAAATTTAACCGTCCACTTTTCGGGGATCACACCATATTCTATAACGTCTGATGGTGAAAAAAGATGG
The DNA here is from genome assembly GCF_001907975.1 of Silvanigrella aquatica. Lineage (NCBI taxonomy): Bacteria > Pseudomonadati > Bdellovibrionota > Oligoflexia > Silvanigrellales > Silvanigrellaceae > Silvanigrella > Silvanigrella aquatica. Next base: position 3,096,702 of record NZ_CP017834.1, on the reverse strand, counting down.
AGTTTTATAACAGAAGGAATGGTTTATTCAAAACCAGCATTTGCGAATGATGACACAATTTACTTTGGTTCTTATGATAATAAAATTTATGCCCTCAATTATGAGGGAACAAAAAAATGGGAATATGCAACAGGAAGAATGATTTATTCTAGTCCTACAGTAGCAAATGATGGTACAATATATATAGGTTCATATGATCATAAACTCTATGCTATGAATCCTGATGGAACTAAAAAATGGGAATTTGAAACCGGTGGGACTGTCTATTCTCAACCAAAAATTGATAATAAAGGAAATATATTTATAGGTTCATTTGATTATCATATCTATAAAATATCATCTGAAGGCGAGCTTGCTTGGAAATATCGATTGGCAGGGCCAATTTATTCAAATATTTTATTAGATTTTAGAGATTTAATATATGTGAGCTGCTTTGATCACAAAATATATGCCTTTAATAAAAAGTTAGAATTACTTCCTTTGCAATAATTAATTATTAGGAAAAAATTTCTCTCTGTCAAACTTTTATAAATAAAATATATTCATAAAAAACCGATAATTTAAAAAATAATAATATTTTAATATTTTTCTTATAATTTATTGAAGGATATAAAAACTACTAAAAATATTTTTTAGGATATGAATGAGCTTAATTAAAATGCAAATATCTCATATTTATCTATAAAAATAGTAACTCGTTTTAGTCGTACGTATTGAAAAATAATTGAGGAATTTATATGATGAAATTTATAAAAAATATTTATATAATTTTTATATTAATTATAATTTGTAGTTGTGGTAATAACAACATTATAGATGATTTAAAAATGAACAAAATAACTCATATTAATAAAAACTCAGCTTCGCAAAATTCAAAAAATTTATTCAAAGAACAATGGTATATAAAAAACGAAGGTTATTATTCATATTCAGATATAAATCCAAAAATAGGAATCGATATAAATATTCCTGCGTCATGCAAGCTAACGGGAAATGATGTCAAAGTTATGATAATTGATAGTGGTATTGATTTTTTACATCCTGATTTAAAAGAAAATATGTTACAAAATTCATCACTAAATTTTGTAAAGTCAAACAAAATAGCTTTAAAAGAGGGTAATTATTATTTAGAAAAAGGTGAAAGTAGTCATGGTACAAATGTTGCTGGAATGATTGGGGCAAAAAAAAATATTTATAATCAATTTCAGGGTATCGCTCCCAATGTTAAACTTTCTTCATCAAATATGGGATCCGATTTTATAAATGGAACTGTAATCTCATTATTTGATATGTATATGAAAAGTTATCAAGTCGCATTTAAAAAAAATATTAAAATTATTAATGATGTTCTTGTTTATGATTGGTCTAATTTTACTTTATTTAATGAGGATAAAAATTATAAAAAATTGATGGAATATATTCAAAAAAATCAAAATGCAAAAGATTCTGATCTCAATATTGTCAGAGGAGCTGGTAATTTTACATGCAATCTTTTATATCCAAAATTAATTTTAGATAAACAGAAATTGACTAAATTTTCACAGTTATATTTAATTGATTTAAATGAATCAAATTTGTATCAACTTAGTCATTTTGATAAAGAGCTTTTATCTTCTGTACGGCCTCATTTATCTAGCTTAATGCGAGATGTTTCAGAGCCTAATGAAATTGTTGTTGCCTCATTAAGTTCACAAGGCATTATTGATGACAGTTCAAGCCTTGGTTCGAATATTTGGATAACAGGTATTGGAGGAGAAAAAAGCAGTACAAGAAAAAATGATGGAATTTTAGTCAAATCACCTGATTTAAATCGTCAACTACCAAAGATATTAACGACAAATATTTCAGGATTTTTAGCTGAAGATGCAAGAAATGATTTTGATAAAGGTAAACTTCCTGAAAATGAAAATTTACTTTATACCTCTTCTTTTTATGGAACTTCTGCTGCGGCTCCTACGGTCAGTGGAATTATTGCATTGCTATTAGAAGCAAATCCTAAGTTAAAGTGGCGTGATGTTAAACATATTCTTGCCTTAAGTGCAAATCGTGAAAAACTTATAAGTGATCCTAAACCGAGTTGTATTAAAATTTTAGAAAAATTGGGAAAATTTCATTCGAAGCTAAAAGAGCCATGGGATTTGGAGTGGGTGGAAAATGCGGCTCATTTTAGCTTTCATAATTTTTATGGATTTGGATTAATTGATGCCACAAAAGCGCTTAAAGAAGTAAGTATGTATGAGTTTCCTTTTAAAAATAAGCCGCTAAAGGAGTATATTTATAAATCAGGTCTTTTGAATTTGGCAGTATTACGATCGGGTGAAAGCTTGAAACATAAAATTTCCATTGATAAAGACTTAATAATTGAAGCAATTAAAGTAACTCCTTATATATCAGCAGTTCAAGCCGATGGGTTATCAATTGAATTGATTTCACCGCGCAATACACGGAGTATTGTTTTATACCCTGGAAATTCTTTTATTAATGCTGATTTTAAAAGCAATACCTTTTATTCTATTCCCTACCCTTTGAGTGATTATAAAAAATATCAAGATAGTTATATAGGAGCTTATTTAAGCAATGCTTTTTATTGGGAGCACTCAAATGGAGACTGGTCTCTTAAGGTTACAAATACAAATAAATCTAGCAATGTTGAATTAAATGCTTGGAAAATTAATATTATCGGGCACAAACCCTAGAGTCAAATTTTTGTTATAAAATTAATATAATTTAATAAAAATCCGAAATACTTCTGAGCCTTAATTTTAATTGATACCAAATTTATTAAAAATGAAATTGGAGTCTGATTTGAATAAAAAATCTCTCGCTTTAGTTATTTTAATATTTGGAATAATTTTTGTTATTATTTATGAATTTAATAAACATAATGATTTTCCTGAAAGTAATGAGCTAAGTCAGATTAAAAGCAAAGAATCTGGCATAAATAAAAATTTGATAATTAATAATAAAGAGACAAAAATTGATAATAATGATAAAAAATATGAAGATAATATTAAGGATATGATAGATTTATATAATAAAAAAAATCCAAATATTATAAATTCAAAACATAGATATAATGAAACAGAATTTAAAAATTATTTAAAATACAACTCTCATGATCGCGTGCCTGCAGTAGGAAATTGGTCTTTTAGTTATGGTGTTATTGCTGTTGATAAAAAAAATAATAAAGCGTCTCAATCAGATATTCTTTGGGAAGATAACAATTTTTATTATTATGACACTCACTCTATTAATGATGCAGGGTCATATAAAAATTATAACCCAGATTATTCTTTAGTTGCCATTGATCCTCATACAGCAACAGTTGGAGTTGTAAATGGATATATGATCATTCAGTTAAATCATCAATTGCAAGATGTTAAGCATTTTGAAAGTCAATATCATATTAAATTTTTTTCGTCTTATCCAGAAAAAAATATAATTGTGGTAAGAGCTAATGCCAAATCTAATATATTGCAATCAGTCAACGATCTGAAATCTAATCCAAATATAAAATCTGTAAATTTAGAAGTTATTAATTATTTTCCCAAAGCTGAGTGATATTTCATGAGGGTTTATATGCAGCGAAAGTTTATATTTTTATACTTTTTTTTATTTCAATTTATAACAGGCTGTGGTGAAAAAAAATTACCTTCTCTTGCAGGAGATCAAGTAAATAAAGAAGAGAATTATATGCGCTCTGGTTCATGCAATGTAAGGGAAAAGTCGGTATCAACAAAAAATCTTTTTAAAGAAGAATGGTTTATAAAAAATAGTGGTTCTTATTCCTATTCAAAACTCCAACCAATGCCTGGAATAGATTTAAATATCCCATTGGGAAAATATGATGGAACTGGAGTAAATGTCTTGGTATCAGATACGGGAGTTGATTTATACCATCAAGATTTAGAACCCAATGTGTTACCTAATTCCAGTATTAATATTATGAATTATTTAACTTTAAAGACTTTAGAAAATAAACCTGATATTGGAGTGGGTGAAGAAAGCCATGGAACCAGTGTTGCTGGAATTATAGGTGCTACTGAAAACAGAGTAAATAAATTTAGAGGTATTGCGCCAAAAGTAAAAATAGCTTCAGCAAATATCATTTCAGATTTAGCAAGAAAGAAGAATTCAACTTCAACTTATGCTTTAGAGCAAGAAATATATAATTTAGCCGCAAGAAAATCGATTCAAATTATAAATGAAAGTTTTGGAAATGGTGCTTTTACATTTAGTTTTTTTGATGAGTGGGCTGCAGCGGGGTTTTCTGACGATATTGTCAAAAATAGTCAAAAAAATAACAACTCTGGTTTTGTTGTTGTCAGGTCCGCAGGAAATTATACATGTGATCTCCAATACGCTAAAAAAATTGCTGAAAAGAGAGGTATAAAAGAAGATCCATTTATGAAACTTTATTTAGCATATATTAATGCGGCTTCTTTTTCTTCATTAAGCGTAAATCAAAGAGAAGCCTTGAATGCCTTAAGACCTCACTTATCTATGATGGATGCTCGTAAAGAATATCCTTATGTGATTACTGTAGCTGCTGTTAGTGCAAATGGTTCTGCTGCAAATTATTCAAGCTTGGGCTCAAATATTTGGATTTCTGGTATTGGTGGAGGTGAAAGTTCGACATCTAAAAATGATAATATTTTTAAGTTTTCTTCGGAAGATTATGGTTCTAGTGCAAAGATTTTAACAACAAATATTTCATGTCAAAAAAGGTCAAAAATTATAAGTAATTTTGATGAAGGAAATCTTTCCGAAAATAAAAATTATAATTATACTTCTGAATTTGATGGAACTTCTGCTGCAGCACCTTCAATTAGTGGTGTAATTGCTTTAATGCTCCATGCTAATTCACATTTGAGTTTAAGAGATATTAAATATATTTTAGCTAAAACAGCGAATAAAGATAAATTAGTTCCTAATCCTAAGCCAAGCTGTATTAAAATTTTAGAAAGAGTGGGTAATTTAAATTCTAGTTTTGCTTCTAAATGGGATTTAGAGTGGACAACAAATGCAGCTGGGTTTAATTTTCATAACTTTTATGGTTTTGGTTTAGCTGATGCAGAAAAAGCAATTAATTTGGTACATAATTTTAAATCACCTTATGCTAATAAATCTTCTAAGGAGAAATCAGATAAGTCCATAGAGTTATCTGCGCCAATTGTTTCTGGTACATCAATAGAAAATATTATAAATTTTACTAATGATATTGTTATTGAATCAGTTCAAATAACTCCTTATATAAATACAACAAAATCAGATGGTCTTTCAATTGAGCTATATTCTCCTAGCAATACGAGAAGTGTTATTTTATATCCAGGAAATTCACTTATTGAATTGAATCCCGATGAAAAATCAGTTCAAAATTATCCATATCCAGTAAATGACTTTAAAAAAAATAGCGATAAATATGCAGGAACTTATTTAACCAATGCTTTTTTTGAAGAAAATGCAAAAGGCAATTGGAAAATTGTGGTTTCTAATTATAATTCAAAAGAGACTGTTGATCTCAAAGGTTGGAAAATAAATATTATTGGACATGATCCTTAATTTTATATTGAGCCAATTTTAAAATAGTCTATAAAAAAAGTTTTTTTAAATTGAATTATGGTATCAATTTCAGGAACAATACCTTTTTTAAAATTAATGTAATGTAAATATTTTGAAATTGCAGAAATATATTTTTTATCGAGATTGTTTTTTTCTACTTCTTTAATTATTTCTTTAGTATTAACTTGAAATGTAATTTTTTTAGAGTATATATCGATATATTTATATAATGTTTCAATCAATAAACTATCTTTTATGAATAGAGATAAATTTATTAAAACGCCATATGGGATATTTTTTGTAATTGAGTTAATTGTTTGTAATTGTTCGAAGAATATAAAGTCGAGAAGTTCCACTTCAATATTTTTAGACATATTATTTTTTAATTTAATGCAATTCATAAAAATTGTGCAGATTTTTTTGTCTTCAGTGCATAAAGGCCATTTTTCAAGGGTTTTTTCAAAATTATCAGTTTTATTTAAGTCAATTGTGTGTTTGAATAAAAAATATTTTAAAAAATTAAAAAAGGGATATTGTGTGTCAATTTTGATTTTGCTAACATAATGTTTGTTGTGTAAAATGGAGTCATCAGTAATATGTTTCATTTTTATTTTATCAGATAGCATTTCATTGAGATCAAGTATTGAGTTTAAATATTCAGCAAAATAATAAAAGCGTCCTAATTTTATTTTTTGAAATTCTAATAATATTCTTTCTTTGCTGAGCTGATGAATTCCCTCAGCATACTTTTTTGCCGCAGATAGACTTTCTTTTTCAATGTTAAAATTAAGATTTGCCGCAAAACGCGCCATTCTTAATATTCTGAGTGCGTCTTCATTTAATCTGTCTTCTGCTTGTCCTACGCAACGAATTATTTTGTTTTTGAGATCGGTAAATCCTTTTTGGGGATCTCGAATTTCATTTTTAATAGGATCAAAATAGAGGCAATTAATAGTAAAATCTCTTCTTTTTGAATCATCTTCAAAAGTGCCTTTTGAAATACTTTCGGGTCTTCTTTTATCTAAATATTTTCCTTCTTTTCTATAACTAGTGACCTCAAATGACAAATTATTTAATGTAACTAAACAGACTCCAAATGCTTCACCGACAAATTTTGAATTTTGGAATATTCTGCATATTTCTTCAGGAGAAGCAGAAGTGGCGATATCAAGATCCTTTGGAATGGCATTGGGCTTGAGCAGGAGATCGCGGACAGCCCCCCCTACCAGATAGGCTTCATATTGGTTTTTTTTAAGAATGCTGCATATTTGTCTTGCAGTGTTGTATAGTTTTGAGTTTCTTACCTTAGAATAAGGGGAAAAAACCTTATTTTTAAAAAGCGCTTTATGTTTCACAAATTTTCCGTTATGCAAGTTGATTGGCTATGATGCCTTCTTTTTGCCTCTTTTTCGCCTAGTGATATTTTTAAGGATCATGGCATCTTGAAAAGCTTCTAGCATATTTTACAAGACAGAAACAGGATCACTCTATAATGACTCTAAGAACCTATACGCGATTGGTAGCCCTTGTCGGTCGCCCCAATGTCGGAAAAAGCTCGTTGTTTAACCGTATTATCCGCGAACGCAAAAGCCTTGTGCACAATGAACCCGGGGTCACACGTGATCGCATTTTTGGGCGCGCAGAGCATGAGGGTGAAGCCTTTTATATCTGTGATACAGGTGGTTTTGAGCCCACATCAAAGGATAACATAAAAATACAATTGGTTGAGCAAGCTGAAATTGCTATTGAAGAAGCTGAAACCGTTATTTTTGTTGTTGATGGGCGTGAAGGCATTCACCCTGTCGATAGTGAACTTATCCGTCGTCTTAGAAAATCTGAAAAGAACTTTATTGTTTGTGTGAATAAGTGCGATCTTCCCAAAGATGATATTTTTATTGAAGAATTTAGAAAATTAGGTGTTCCCGGTATTTATCCTGTGAGTGCTGAGCATAACAGAGGGATTGGCAACTTACTTGATGCGGCCACAGCCATATTTGCTCATGGGCCTCAAGAGAAAAAAGAAGATCCTGAAAACCCACCTATTAAATTATCGATCATAGGTCGTCCTAATGTGGGCAAGTCATCGATTTTAAACAGATTGGTTGGTGAAACACGCTCTATTGTAGACGCGCGGCCGGGTACGACAAGGGATACGGTTGACGCCGGAATCAAATACCATGGTCGTGAATTAAGAGTGATAGATACAGCTGGAATCCGTCGTAAAAGTCGTATGGCAGATAAGTTAGAACGTTTTTCTGCATTTAGAAGTGTTGCTTGTCTAGAAGACGCAGATATTTCCATATTAGTTATCAATGCGGAAGATGGCGCTACGGACGGTGATGCCCGCGTTGCAGGATATGCCTTTGAGATGCGTAAACCTATTTTAATTGTTGTCAATAAATGGGATTTAATTGAAAATAAAACCTCTAAAACAGTTAATGAATTTACGGAAAAACTTCATTTAGATTTAAGATATTTGCGTTATGCGCCCGTTGTTTTTGTAAGTGCACTTGAAAATTTAAGAGTGAGTAAGCTTATTCCCATGTGTATTGATCTTTATGATCAAAGCAAGAGAAGAAATTCTACATCTCAAGTAAACAATGTTTTAAAAGAAGTTCTTTTAAAACATACACCTCCTATGTTGAAAAATAAATCAAAGAGAATTAAATTCTTTTATGCGACTCAAGTTGGAGTTTTACCTCCTCGCTTTGTTATATTTTGTTCACATCCTCAGGATCTCCATTTTAGTTATAAAAGATTTGTTGAAAATGCTTTCCGTGAAGCTTTTAACTATAAAGATATTCCTATTTCAATTGTATTTCGTGAACGATCTCGTTCTCCATTAGATGAAAATGGAGAAAGAACAAAAAATACGAAAGCAGCTCGTTTTCAAAAAGATAGAAATTACGATGATGATATTCGCTCTATGAACTTTGATGATATGAAGGCCTTAGATGGTTCTGAAATCGAATTTGTCGATGATGAGTCTGAGGAATAAAAGTAAAATGTCTGACATATCAAATAATTTAAAAAACTATGAAGGACGTTGGAAGCACTTATATAAATTGTGGCGTTCTTCTCTTGTACAGGAATCTCTTCCGCAAATGGATAGATGGCTTGCTCAAGAATTTGCAAAAAGCTCTAAATATGGCAGTCGTGATAGACGCTGGTATAGCGAAGGAATTTTTGCAGGAATACGATATGGATATTTCGCCGTTTTTTGTGAAGAATTTTTTAAATACAGCCTGATTAATAATGATTATAATAAAATTGAATTTCAAGGTTTTATACAAAATTTTAAAAAAAAATATTCAAATTCAAATGAAATTTTAAGTTCATTTCGTGATATGTCTGAGGAAAGATTTTTTACTTGGATTCGCTTAAGATATTTGAATTTAAATTATAAATTTTCTGAAAATATTTCCTTTGAATTTAAAGAAAATAATTTTATAGATGAAAAAAATATTTTTGATTATATTAATCATAATCTTAAAGAAAATGATTCGCTTTTAGCGAAAATGATTATGCAAAGTATTCCTCTTTGGTTTTCAGAATATATTGAAAAAAGAATTTTGGTATCTAATTGGGATGAAAATCAAATAGAACAATTTTTTATCTTACTTGAATCGCGTCCTCCCATGTGGCTTCGCTTAAATGATGCAAAATATTTAAAAGATATTCTGACTGAACTTGAAAATAATGGATATAAAGCAGAAATTTTTGATGAGAATACTTTAAAAGTCATTGAAGGAAAAGGTGGTATTTTTGCTTTAAATACTTTTCGCTCAGGGTATTTTGAAATTCAAGATTTGGCAAGTCAGCAAATTGGGCAACACGTTGAAGCAAAAATGGGGCAATTTGTTTGGGACTCCTGTGCCGGAGGCGGTGGGAAAACGCAACAAATAGCAAGTTATTTGAAGAATAAAGGCGTTATTTATGCCTCAGACATTCGTGAATATAAATTAGAAGAGCTTAAAAAGAGATCTAAAAAAAGTGGTTTTTTTAATATTCGTTGTGTTTCTTGGAATGGAGAGGGATTACCAAAATTTCAAAGAGAAATTGAAAATAATAAAGGATTTGATTGGGTATTAATTGATGCTCCTTGTTCTTCTTCGGGAACATGGCGCCGTAATCCAGATTCAAAATATAGGGCAACAAAAGAAAACTTAAAGAGTTTATGTGATTTGCAATTGAAAATATTACAGACGGCAAGTTGTGCTGTGCGTCCACTTGGAAATTTAGTTTATTCAACTTGCAGTTGGATTTATGATGAGAATGAAAATATTATTGAACAATTTTTAAGCCATAATTCTAATTTCACTCTTGAGAAACAGGTTGTAGTTGGCTCACCTCTCCAAAATGCAGATACCATGTTTGTAGCGGTATTGAAAAAAATTTCTGATTAAAAATATTTCAAATAAAATTAATCGCATAGTTTATCTAATAAATGTCTCAGTCCAAATGCACCTGCAGAAAGATTAGCTAATTGCCATGTATCTCCGACATAAACTCCCAAATCAATACTTGAAACTGTGCCATCAATATTTGTTTTTAAAGCGGTATACGATGCTGCTGAGGCATCTAAGGGGCTATTATTTTTCTCATACGGTCCTCGCTTTGCTTCTTCAATCATGGCAAAAATATTTCCACTAATTGCAATTCTTTTGTTGTGTTTTATTTTTGCTTCTCCTGCTCCATAGGTGATGACGACCCAATTAGGATAGATATTGCACTCATGGGAAGTATTATAGCCTGGTGCAACATAGCCTGAATATTGTTTTTTCGAGAGTAGAGGCTGGTTAACTATGGGTGTTGCCATAGCATTTAAAGAAACAAAGAACGACGCTCCAATTAACAGCACTTTTATCATAAAATACTCCGTATTTAATTTTAGCGAAAGTTTTAATAGCAGGCGATATCAATTAACTTAACTACATGAAAACAAAAGAATTAGCAAGTCCGTTAGATAAAAAATTGAAAATAATTAACAAATTGTATATTTTACTTTTTTATTATCATTATAAGGGGATTTTATGAAATATCATTTGCTTAAGTTGAATTTAATATTTTTATTTTTGCACTTTTTCAATTTTGCAAATGCAAAACAAATGATAAATAATCATGAAATTAGATTTTGTAAGCCTTATTATATAAAACATATTTATTCATACAATATTGATTATGGCTTCATACTTACATATCACTTAATTAAATATTATAATAATAAATTGGATAGCTATTTGAGTTTTGGAGCAGAATATGGCAACTGGCTGGCTCCTATAGATGCTATTGTTTATCAAAGTTATTTTTACTTTTATCCGGTTTCAGATAAAATTAAATGTGATGAACCTGTTTTAAATAACTTATTTTATGTTAAATACAATAATAAAAATATTTTAGTTTATGATTTTTTCGACTGGATTTATAGGGGATTGGAAAATAGTTCAAATAAAATAGTAGCACTATATTTAGAAAAATCAGAATTAAATCAAAATCATTATTATTTTAAATCATTTTCAAAAACATATATTGCAGTAAGTAAAAATAGATATTTAGGGGCTTATTCTGATGGCTCTAGAGCGGAGTTTTTAGTAACTCCTATTATTAATTTTAATTGATAATTTTTTTCTATTGATGGCCAGACCTGAACATATTTTGGCAATTACTTTCAATTTTTCTATTTGTAATATTTATTTTTGATCTAAAACTAGCTTCACTGCCGTTTCTTTCCGTAAAAACCGCTTTTGCGAGTTTTATTTTTAAGTGTTCCATATTAAAACATTTTAATAAATTTGTATTTTGATTATTGCTTTGAATCTCGATTTCTCTAATGCGAGTCAATAAATTTATTAAAGTAATATCATAATAATCTATTATATTATATTGACTTGGGCTAGTTGTTCGAAGTGAATAACATAATTGCGTTAATCTATCAGGCGTATAATTATTTATTCTAATGGCATTTAATCTTTGATGTTCTCCTATACTTTGCTCTCTACATTCATTTTCAATTGATAAATTTAAATTTTGTGAAAAGGCGTTTCCAAAATTTAAAAGGACTAGCGAAGTTATACAAGACTTTATTATTTTATTCATATTTTACCTTTCATAAAGAAATAAATTGAACACAAGTCATGTCTAATTGTACTTTTTACTTGTTATGTCAAACAATGTAGATTACCAAAAATATTTATTTTATAATTTATGCTTTTTTTATTGCATAAATTATCTTAGATAATATTCATTATTATTGAATATTTATTATTATAAGTATGTTTATAATGAAAAAAATAAATATTAATTGGTAATCAATATTAACTTACCAATTAATATTTATTTTTATACTAAGTCTTTTAAAGTATTCATAAAATGAATTATTTCAGATTTTATTCATTATATGGGAAAATTTAATGAGATGCAATTTTAAGGCTTCTATTGTTAATTTTATTATTTCTGGTAATCTATTATAAACAGTATCTATTTAATAAAACATATTATTTTTTAATTAGCGAGATTATTATTAGAAAAAATTATTATTTTTATAGATAGAGAATGGAATTTCTTTAATATGCTTTATACTTCTTATCGCATTATCATGCCGCCATCAACAGATAGAGTTTGTCCTGTAATGTAGCTTGATGAAGAGCTTGCTAAAAATACAACCGCTTTGGCAATTTCAATGGGTTCACCTACTTTATCGGCTGGAATTTTTTCAATAATCTTCTTAAGCACTTCTTCATTAAGAGCATCCGTCATATCTGTCGAAATATAGCCTGGTGCAATAGCATTTATTTGAACATTTCTTCCTGCAAGCTCCAGTGCCAGAGATTTTGTGAGTCCAATTAAGCCTGCTTTACTTGCAGAGTAAGCCGATTGTCCTGCATTTCCCATTAATCCCACTACGGAAGATATATTGATAATTTTACCTGCACGTTTGCGCATCATACCCATAGCAACAGCGCGCGCGCAGTTAAAGGCTCCTTTTAAATTTGTATCTAAAGTCGTATCCCATTCTTCTTCTTTAAATTTTACAAATAGATTATCTTTAGAGACACCCGCATTATTGACAAGAATGTCAATGCCGCCATGCTCTTTTTCGAGAACTTTGATACTTTCTTGCACAAGATTAAAGTCGGAAACATCAAACTTGACGCATGTTGCCATGCCCCCATTTTGCATAATTTCAGATACGGTTGCTTCTGCTGCTTGGGAATTGCCTGCATAATTCACAATGACTTTGGCGCCAAGAGCTCCTAAAGCCACCGCGATAGCTCTGCCAATGCCGCGGGAGCCGCCCGTCACAAGTGCAACTTTTCCATTTAATAGGCTGGATGCGTAAATATTGCGTATAATTTGAGCAATATTTGTGTTTTCATTTTCTTTTTTTGCAATATTTTCCATGTAATCCTCTATTAAATCAATGATTAAGCTAATAAAATACACTTTGAGACGCTAGCACGAAATTTTTTTTACGTAAATATGCTTTGAAGCCTTGTCATTCTCAAACACATGCTATATGTAATGTTTCGTGCTCATGTGGCGGAATAGGTAGACGCACAGGACTTAAAATCCTGTATTCGCAAGGGTGTACCAGTTCGATTCTGGTCATGAGCACCATTCCTTTTTTAGTATCTTTATCTTCCGTAAAATACAATCAATCCACGTAAATTGACTTTTCTTTTTTCTAGAATAAGATCGAATTGCTTTTTGTTCTAAATTCAATTTATTTCGGAGGAATCATGAAAAATAAGTATTTTGTGGCTTCACTCGTATTAGGAATGCTTTTACCTGTAGCTCTTGCAGGAGCAAAATCTTCTGAGCCTATGGACGAGGGGCAAATGATGGCGGCATATATGCCTCATCCCCCCGAAAAGCAATTTGAGAAATTAGGGTTAAATCCAGAGCAAAAAGAAAAAATAAAAAAGATAATTGAAGATAATAGCTCCGAAATGAAGAAAATGCATAAGGATATTTCGGAAAAAATGAAAGCTTTCCGTGAAGCCTATTCGGATAATAAAAAAACTGATGAAGATTTAAAAATTATCCACTCTGAAATTGAAAAGAATCATGGGGAAATTATTGCGCAACATTTTAATATGATGTTAAAAATAAGACCTATATTAAATGAAGAACAGCGCAAAAAATTCTTTGAAAATATGAAAAAAGGTATGAAAAACCATAAACACGAGAAAAATAAAGAAGAGTAAAAGTTCAAAATAAAAGAGAATTAAATGTTTCGGAAAAATAAAATTATTATTTTAGTTGTTGTCTTATTAGGGTGTATATTTGTAGGCGTTTACTCTATTTATAAGTGGGATAAGAGCAAGTATGAACCAAAACTTTGGATTGGCATGTTCGATTACAGACTTAATTTTAGAGATGTTGGACAAAGTTTAAACCAATGCTTAAATAAAGAAGTATTTAATACAGGACTTATGTATCGTTCTAATAAATATTTTTCAGGTTGGAGCTGTGATAAAATTCAAAACCCTCAAAAAATTTATTCCCTAAATTTTAGTCCTTGGGATCCTCACTCTTATTATTGTGAAAAACCAGATGGCACACGTATGTATGGCTATCATCCTAATACAACTTTTGAAATATCAGACATTGAAAAATTAGAAAATTGGAAAAGACCCGAGTTTAAACAGTCCATGTGCGTCTTTTTTAAAAATACAATTCAAGATCTTATTGAAAAAAACTCTTTTTTATTTCACTGTGATGTGGGTCGTGATCGTACAGGCACTTTTGCGGCTATGATGTCTCTGATTATGTTAGAGCAAAAGAAGTTATCCAATGCTGAAATGATTAATGCTATAGAATGTGATTATGAAAAAACCAGCGCATTGGAAAAACATAAAATAGGGCGCATGAAAAACTTTATGGAAGAAATGCAATCCCATGGTGGAATTTCTAAGTTTATTGAAGGGGAATGTCATATTCCATTTGAAACACTTTCTTTAGCAGCAAGCCAGTTCATTAAATAAGTCAATAAATACCAAAAATCCCACTTCTTTCAGATGATGATCCTGTGAGCCAAATAAGAGAATTTTCAGGGAAAGACATAAACATCTCCATTTAGTTGAAATTTATTTGCATTACCATTACCATGCCTTAGACTAAGTCTAAATTGGAGGAGAGTTCCTGCTATCTTCTCTAGAAAAGTTTTTCAATCATAATGAATTGGAGTTCGAAATGGAAAAAGTGGTAATTATCGGTTCCGGTCCGTCCGGCTTAACTTCAGCAATTTATTGTGCCAGAGCGGCACTATCTCCTGTTGTTATATGCGGAATGCAGCCTGGGGGGCAGCTTACCACGACAAGTGTTATAGAAAACTGGCCAGGTTTTATTGATGGAATTGATGGTAATAAATTAATGAGTGATATGCGCCAACAAGCTGAAAAAGTAGGTGCAAAAATGCTTAATGGCTCTGTTTCTAAAGTAGAAAAAACAAACCATGGTACTTTTATTATTAAAAGAGATTATGAAGAAGACATTGAAACAAAAGTACTTATTATTGCCACAGGAGCATCGGCAATCACGTTACCTTTACCAAATAAAGATAAGCTTATGGGATATGGTTTATCGACGTGTGCAGTCTGTGACGGCTTTTTTTATCGTAATAAAAAAGTAGCTGTTGTGGGTGGTGGTGACAGCGCTATGGAAGAGGCAACTTATCTTTCAAAATTAGCCAATGAAGTTGTTTTAATACACAGAAATGATAAATTCCGTGCTAGCAAAGCTATGCAAGAGCGCGTTATTGCAAATCCTAAAATTAAAATAATTTATAATACGGCAGTTATTGATACATTAGCTGACGATAAGGGGTTAACAGGAATTATTGTGAAAGACAGTTCTGGAAAAACAGATAACATCCATGTTGACGGATTATTTATGGCTATAGGTCATCACCCCAATACTGATTTTGTAAAAGGGTTGGTTGAAATGGATGAAAAAGGATATTTGTTGACGCATAATGGAACACATACCAATATTCCGGGAATTTTTGCAGCAGGAGATGTTGAAGATAAACTTTATCGTCAGGCAATTACAGCTGCTGGAAGAGGATGTCAAGCCGCTCTTCAAGCAGAAAAATACATTGAGGGTATGGAACATTAATTTATTTTGATAAATTAAATTAATGTTTCATTAAATATTTAAATAATTTATTAATTCACCATCCTAAAAAAAATGTAAAATGAATTGATGCCTCATTTTTTTTATAATATATTCTAGCAAACATTAAAATTTACATATCAAAAATTAATTTAATTTTGTTGTGAATAAATAAAAATAAAAATGGAGTATTTTATGAACGCTCAAATTTTTGAGAATTATGAATCTATATTGTCAGATAAATACAAAGAATTACAAAAAAATAGCAAGTATATGATTGGATATCCAGTAAACGAAAAGTTTAATTATTCAATATTAAATAAATTTTTTGAACTTTCATTGAATAATGCAGGAGATCCTTTTAATAATTCGAATTATAAATTAAATACCCATGAATTTGAATCAGAAGTAGTCAGTTTTATTGCTAATCTATATTACAAGAATGAAAACTTTTGGGGATATATTACAAATGGAGGAACCGAAGGAAATTTATTTGGCCTTCATGTAGGAAGATTATGTTATCCTGATGGTATTGTTTATTATAGTGAGCATAGTCATTATAGTATTCCAAAGGCAGTTTCAATAACGCGAAGTCAATTTGAGTCTATCCCTGTATTAGAAAATGGTGAATTAAATTATAATATTTTAGAAGAAAAAATTCATTCTCATTCTAAAAAACCAGTTATTATTATGGCAAATTTAGGCACTACAATGACAGGTGCTATTGATAATTTAGAAAAAATTAAGTGTATTTTAGAAAGAAATAGAGTTAGCAAATACTATATTCATTGTGATGCTGCTTTTCATGGTCTTATATTGCCTTTCTGTGAAATGGATAAACCAATTAAATTAGATGAAATTCATAGTATTTCTATAAGTGGTCATAAATTTATTGGTTCTCCTATACCATGCGGCGTTTTTTTAACCCATCAATCTATAATGAACGATATTAAAAATTTTATAGAGTATATTAAAAGTAGTGATTCTACCTTAACGGGATCTAGAAATGCTATTACACCTTTAATTTTATGGTGTGCTATTCAGCAACATAGCCATTTAAAATTGAAACATATTGTTGAAGAATCTTTAGAAAAAGCGAAATATACAAGAGATAAAATGGTGAATAATGGAATTAATGCTTGGATTAATCAATATTCTCCAATTGTTGTTTTTCCTAGGCCGAAAGATGATGTTATTAAAAAATGGACATTGGCACCTTATAATGAAATTGCTCATATGATCACGCTACCACATGTAAGTTATAAAGTAATTGATAATTTTATAGAGGATTTATTGTTATGAAGAAAATATTATTATTTATGTATTTTTTAATTGTGCACATAACATTGCCTTTAGTTTAATTAATATATACCACTTTGTATTTTAAAAATCAACAATATTAATGATTTAAATAAGAAAATCCCTATAAATTGTGTAAACTTTAAAAATTTATATTTTTATTTGTAATAGACTCTTACGTGAGTTGATGTTGGTAAATTCAGGTTCAATAGATAGTATGATATATTCATGATGAATCAAACAAATTTTGATAGGACTGTTCTTGTGAATGGTATTCTTTATTTTTAACTTTTGATTAAATTTTAAGACAATAAAAATTCTGAGATAAATATTTTTTTTTCCATTTGCTAAATACATTTCACCAAATTTATAAATGTTTTGAATTTGCCTTTGTTTTAGATATTTTTTAATACCGACTTCGTTAAATAGCTCTAAAAATGATTTTTTTGAATGAATAATATTTGTTTTTATTTCAGCAATACAGTATTTTTTAATTCCTTCCCCGGACTTAAAAAAATATACGCGATCAATTTCTCCTTTATGAATTCTCAAGTTTTTCTCCTTAGGGTGCCAGTTGTTTTGTTGCATCCAGAGGTCAACCCTTTCTTCACCCCAGCTGCCGAGTTTTTTTTTGTATGCAGTATCCATTTGAAAGTTTTCCTCATTTTGGATATGAATTTGCCATAATAAAGGACAGGTTCCTGGTTTTTGAGGGATAACCAGTATTTAAACAGGTCTCTAAAAATTTGATTTGATTTTATACGAATTACGTTATACCCAATCTGATTATTGTTTTGCCTATTTTGTGGGTTGCCCCTTATGGGTCAAAAGATTAAAAATGCACTCGATCGAAAATTTTGGAGATATCTTGTATCTTGCTAATGATACTAATAAAATAAGTGATCCTAGACTCCTTACTAAGCAACTTCATACGCAAATTCTGCAAGGTTTAAGAAAAGCTCTTGCTGATCTCAAAGAAGTGGGCGTGGAAAATCCTGGGATTTTAAAAATGCGTGTTCGTAATTGGCTCTTTCTTTATGAAGAAGGTGAGCCCGTTGTTGATATCATTTTGGATAAGGGCTA
The DNA here is from genome assembly GCF_001907975.1 of Silvanigrella aquatica. NCBI lineage: Bacteria > Pseudomonadati > Bdellovibrionota > Oligoflexia > Silvanigrellales > Silvanigrellaceae > Silvanigrella > Silvanigrella aquatica. The sequence goes on along the minus strand of NZ_CP017834.1, from coordinate 3,078,642 downwards.
CTCTTTGGCTGATGTAGATGCCCGTATTGTTCCCCGTCAGGCGGAAACAACTCTTACTTTTGATGAATGTACTGAATTTCACAAGTATCTGCTTTCAACGACAGCCCTTGATATCTTTGAGGATGAAGTCAATATCCGTGTGGGCTCTCCTGGTTCTGAACCCACTCTTTATGATTGGGAAGACTATGAAGCTTCTGTTGGAGATGTGCTTAAGGTAGAAACTTGGGAAAGAGTTGAGGGAAGAAGCAAATTTACTATGGTTTTAGCTGAAATTTGTGGTAATAAAGAGCCTAAAGTCATTGTGCTTGCGGAAGGTGCTCATCGGTTTGAAATTCCTTTAGAGGAAATTAAAGCTGCTTTTGTGCTCCCTTTTCATTCTTTGTCCAAGTCAGTAAAAATGGCAAAAGATGCGGCAAGACAAAAAGCGCGAAATGGTGCGTTTAAAAAATCAAAATAGTATGAGCCTTTTTCTATGGGGTTTATTGAATTCTTGACTTGTTTTCTGAGGTGCATTGAATGCAAATAGATTTGAAGCGTGTTATTGAAACTGTTGGTAAAGAAAAAAATATTGATCGTCAACTTCTTATTGGCGCATTAAGGGAAGCGGTACTTACTGCGGCGCGCAAGCATTTTGGTGATTGCGTATTTGAAACGCGCTTCAATGAAGAAACCGAAGAAATTGAACTTATTCGCTATAGAACAGTTGTGGCTGATGAAGAACTTGCAAACATAAGCAAGCAAATTCCCGCATCAGAAGCTCTTGCTATGGATGATTCCTTGCAAGTTGGTGACGAAATTGGAGAGCCTCTTCCGACCGATCAATTGGGTCGTATTGCCGCACAAGCTGCAAAACAAGCTATTGTTCAAAAAGTGATGGAAGCGGAAAAGGAAAAAGTTGTTCGCGAATTTCGCGATAAAAAGCATCAAACTGTGACAGGTCAAGTACGCCGTTTTGATAAGGCAGATATCATTGTTGATCTCGGTCCTACGGAAGGTGTTTTACCTGTTCGCGAGCAAATTCCAGGCGAAAAATACAAAATTAGAGACAAAGTCATCGCCTTTGTTGTCGATGTCAAAAAATCAACGCGAGGCCCTCAGGTTATGTTGAGCCGCGCTCACCCTGAACTCCTCATTCGCTTATTTGAGCAAGAAGTAACTGAAATTTCTGAAGGAATTGTGGTTATTCAAAGTGCTGCTCGCGACCCTGGAAGCCGTTCGAAAATTGCGGTTTATAGCACAGAGCCTTCTATCGATCCCGTAGGGGCGTGTGTTGGTATTAAAGGCGCGCGCGTTCAAGCTATTGTTCAAGAGCTTCGTGGTGAAAAAATTGATATCATCCCATACGATCGCGATCCAGCTCGTTTTGTTTGTAATGCTTTGGCTCCTTCTGAGCCCTCTAAAGTGATTGTGAATGAACGTCTTCATATTATGGAAGTTGTTGTGCCCGATGAACATCTTTCCCTTGCTATTGGTAAAAGAGGGCAAAATGTGCGTCTTGCAGCACAGCTAACAGGTTGGAAAGTGGACATTCGCTCTGAATCCAAAATGCGTGAGCTTGTTCAAGAATATAAAAATGTGATTGCGCAAATTCCAGCATTAGGCGAAATGCGTGCTGAAATTTTAGTAAATGAAGGCTATAAGGATCCTGCGGATATTTCACGCATGGATCATCGCACTTTAGTAAAACTTCTTCGTTTAACTCCTGAAGAAGCAGATCAAGTATTGCAAGGAGCGGCTGAACTTGCGGCGGCTCAAGCATCACAAAATCCTGATGCCAATGCAGACGAAGATTTAGAAGAGTTTCACTTAGGTGAGCCTATTATTGATGAAGAAACCTCAGAGTCTGAAGAAGCGGAAGCTGCTATTGATGATATTGTTGCTAAAACACGTCCTCAACCCCTTCTTGACCCTGATAGAGTCGATGTAAAAACAGTGCCTGTTGAAAGACTGCGTTACTGGATGCAGTTAAAAGGTGTCGCAGAACAAATTGCGGCCGTAATTCATACCGCTGGATTTGCAGACTTCAACTCTGTTGCAAGCTCAAATGCAGATGAAATTGCTTATAAAACAGGATTACCTGTTAAACTTTCTGGAAAGTTACATGCTGAGACTGCCAAGATTATTGGAAACTGAAACTGAAAATCAAATATTGTTCCATACCATGGAAAAGTCTTTCCAGGTTTTTTCTCCTGAAGGTACTGTAAAAGTTCCTTGTGTTGAATTGAGTGAGAATTTGATTCAAGCACTTGCCTTTGCACGCCGCTGCGGTACTCTCCGTGGTGGTTTGGAAAGCATTGAAACTTTATTGCAAACAGAAGAAGCGGGACTGGCTTCCTTGCGTTCCAAGCAAAAGTCGAAAGATCCCCATCGTATTTCGAGAGTGCTGATTTTTTCAAATGATGGAAGCGATCGGTTTTATCGCCACTGTGAAGCTGTACTTCTTAAATATGGAAGCAGAGTTTTCGGTATAAAAATCAACGCTGATTCTAATTTGCTTGGAAAATCCTTCTTTGGCAAAGAAAAAGCTGTTAAAGCTATGCTTGTCAGCCGCAAGGATGCAGTTATTAAAGTATTGTCCGCTATTATGTCTAATTCGTAGAGATAATTGCAAGTTTAATTTTTGTTACTATACCATGCTTGCTGGCATGAATATAATTGGGAGCCGCATTTGATGAGTCGCATTAGAGTACTTGATTTGGCTAAAGAGTTGGGAATTGAGACCAAGGCAGCCATTATTAAGCTCCAAGAACTCGGGATCCAGGTAAAAAATCACTTTAATGCAATCTCTGAAACAGAGGCTGCAAAGCTGCGCGCTTTCCATAGATCAGGAAAAAATCCTGAGAAGGAAGCAGCGCAAAAAGCAGCAGCTAGTAAACTGATTATTCGTAGAAAAGTTGAAGCACCTTCGGAATCTCAAGAGGAAAGTGGTTCAAAAGCTAATGATAATATTCATGTAAGCGAACAGGCAGCGCAAAAATCAGGAGTGAAAGCTCCTTCTCTTGTTAAAAAAGCTGTCAAGATGCACGATGAAGAATCGGCTCTTGCGCAAACACATTCAAATAAAGGGACAGAGCCTCACTTTGAAGAAGAGAATCTTTCTGAAAAGGCAAAGGCAGACTCCATAGAACAAAAACAAGTCTTTAAAACCCCTGCATCTGCAGGAAATCAATCAACAACCCCTGATTATCGAGAGACAAAAGCTGTTTCCGCTCATATTCAAGAAGCAAGTACCAGTAGTAGAGCTGATGGCGCCTCCCATGTTGCGCCAAAGGGTTCCGAAGTAGGTGCATCAGCTATGCGCTCTCAAGAGAGTGACGAGATCAATACCGTGCAAACCACCAATTCCCCAAGTTCTGCTAATTCCGCTCAAGTTGTTCGTTCCGCTCCTGTGACCGGTGCAAATCAAAATAACCGCTCTGCGACATCTCAGGTAAAAAGCGAAGGAGGAGCTGTTATTGTAAGAAAAGCAGAGCCTATTCCTTCTGCAACTGTGACGACAAAGCCACAAAGCTATACAACAGCAAGTTTTAACGCGCAAAATGCATACCGTAGAGATGACAATAATTATGTGCCCAGAGGCGGTGCTGGAGGAAGAGATTCTTCTGGAAGACCCCAGGGAGCTGGAATGGGAGGATCCCGCGATTCTCGTCCGCAAGGCGTTGGAAGAGATTTCCAAGGGCGCCCTGCAGGGGGAGCTCCGGGAGCAAATGGCCGTCCTCAAGGCGGTGGCTTTGGCGGTAATCGTGATTCTGCTGGTGGACAAGCGTCTTTCCGTACGGCGGGTGGTGGCCTTGGTGCTCCTCGTTCTGCTGGTTCAGGTGAAAGAGGAGGTTTTGCGCCTCGTCCGGGTGGTTCCGCTCCCGCAGCGCGTCCTTTTGCAATAGGTGGTGATGTCGCTACGACAACACCGGCGAAAGACGTTCCTTCTCGTTTGAAAGATCGTGAAAAAGATAAAGATAGAGAAAAAAGAAGGATTGGTGAAGAAGAAGATGCACGTCGTTTGCGCTCAAAAAATGCGCGTAGGCTAGAAGAAACCGATGAGGAAATCGATCTTTATGCTGACCCTGAAGGCGGCGATGAACAAATTGCTGTTGTTCGCACGATGATTCCAAATCGTAAAAAGACATCGCAATCTTTCAAGAAAAAAGAAGTGAAAAAGGCGGAAATTGCGAATCCGACGAAAGCTTCTAAGAAAATTATTCGCGTAGATGAGTCAATTACAGTAAACGATCTTGCGGGCGAATTAAGTCAAAAAGCAAGTGCTGTCATTAAAGTGCTCATGAAGCTTGGTATGTCTGCTACAATTAATCAACAACTTGATCTTGATACAGCTACATTTGTGGCTCAAGAATTCGGGTTTGAAATTCAAAGTTCAAGTGTTTCTATTGGTGATATTTTATCACGTAAAACGACTAAAAATGACGACAGCAATGCTTCTGCGAGACCACCTATTATTACAATTATGGGTCACGTGGATCATGGTAAAACCTCTCTTCTCGATGCCATTCGTTCTGCGAACGTAGCAGCAAAAGAAGCGGGTGGTATTACACAGCACATTGGTGCGTACCAAATTGATTACAAGGGTCAAAAACTGACTTTCCTTGATACTCCTGGTCACGAAGCCTTTACATCAATGCGTGCACGTGGAGCACAAGTAACAGATATCGTTGTTCTTGTTGTGGCCGCGGACGATGGTGTGATGCCTCAAACAATTGAAGCTATTGCCCACGCTAAAGCGGCGGGTGTGCCTATTATTGTTGCTATTAATAAAATTGATAAACCTGGTGCAAATCTCGATCGCATCAATAGAGAGCTTTCTGAACAAGGCGTCCTCCCTGAAGAATGGGGTGGTGATGCCATGTTTATGCAAGTCTCTGCAAAGACTCATCAAGGCCTTAATGAGCTTATAGAAGCTATTTTGCTTCAAGCAGAAGTGCTCGACCTCAAAGCTCCTAAAGAAACACTTGCTGAAGGAATTGTAATTGAAGCAAAACTCGACAAAGCAAGGGGTCCTGTTGCCACTGTTATTGTGACAAAGGGATGCTTAAAACAACAAGACTTTATTGTTGTAGGCACTTCCATGGGGCGCGTCCGTGCTATGAATGATGCACATGGACAAAAAATTGTAAACGCAGATCCTTCCACTCCTGTTGAAATTATCGGTTTAAGTGATGTTCCTGCGGCGGGTGATCAATTCAACTGTGTTGTGAATGATGCCATTGCTAAGGAAGCTGTTGCTTACCGTATTGAAAAGCAACGCCAAAAAGATTTGGCAAGTCAACGTTCTTCCTCTATGGATGAATTAATGGCTTTAATGGCGGGTTCTGAAGACAAGGCGCAAGAAGTTGCTCTTATTATTAAAGCGGATACTCATGGTTCTGCGGAAGCCATTCGTGCCTCAATTCAAAAACTCGATACTGCTAAAGTAAAGACAAAAATATTGCACTCAGCTGTCGGTGGAATTACAGAAACAGATGTTATTTTAGCAAAAGCATCTAATGCTTTAATTGTTGGATTTAATGTTCGCCCCGATCGCGTTGCGGCACAAGTTGCAGAACAAAGTAACATCAAAATAGAATGCTTTAGTATTATTTATGAACTTATTGAGGCTGTTCAATCCGCAATGGTTGGTACTTTAGCGCCTATTAAGCTTGATAAAGTGATTGGTCATGCGGAAGTACGTAACACATTCTCTGTTCCAAAAGTGGGTGTTATTGCGGGTAGCATGATTTCTGATGGTAAAATTGTACGTAACTCTCATGTACGTATTGTACGTGATGGTGTTGTGATTTATACAGGTCGTATTGGTTCTCTGAAACGCTTTAAAGATGATGCAAAAGAAGTCTCACAAGGCTTTGAATGCGGTATTGGCGTCGAGAATTATAATGATATTAAGGTAGGCGATATCCTCGAAGCCTTTATTATTGAAGAAATGGCGGCAACGCTGAACTAAGGGTAAGGGTTAAAGGGTTTTATGGCTACCAAAAGAATGTTACAAATGGCAGAGCAAATTCGTGAACACATTGCTTTAATGCTTGTGCGCGGCGAAATTGCCGATCCTCGGGTTCGTGGAGTGACTCTCAATTCCGTTAAGATGTCTCCCGATTTGCAAGTTGCAAAGGTTTATTTTTCAGTTCTTGGCGAGAAATCGAAGCGCCAAGAAGCTGAAAAGGGCTTAAAACAAGCGGCTGGTTTTATAAGGCGTGAGCTTGGTAAAAACTTGCTGGTGCGTTATACGCCCGCGGTGGTGTTTCACTATGATGACAGTATAGAATATTCTGTTAAAATGGGCGCACTTATTTCTAAAGTGAGCGATGAGCTTCGTGAAGATGAAAAAAATCGGGATAAATCCCCTGAAAATAATCAAACCGAAGATAAATAACTTAATCACAAATAAGTAATAAATAATATGAAACAAAATATGGAAAAGCCTTCTACAGATTTTACAAAAAATCTGTGTGGGCTTGTTTTAATTGATAAAGGCGCAGGAATTTCCAGTCATAAAGTTGTTTCTGCTATGAGAAAAATACTAAATATTGATAAAGTAGGGCATTTGGGGACACTGGATCCTTTTGCAACAGGATTGCTTCCTATTTTAGTAGGTGGTGCCACCCGACTTTCCGATGAAATTATGGATGGTAAAAAGCAATATTTATTTACGATTTCATTAGGGAAAGAAACCGATACCCTTGATAATTATGGCAGGGTCATTGACGAAGTGGCTGTGCCTGAAAACTATCCAGAAAAAATAAAAACCGTTTTACATAATTTTATTGGTGATATTGAGCAGGTCCCTCCTGTTTATAGTGCGCTTAAAATGAATGGCAAACCATTGTATGAATACATGCGTGCCACGGGCAAATTACCCGACTCTATCGAAACAAAAAAAAGGCAAGTACATATTGAAAGTTTAGAAATTGTTGGTTGTGATGAAGCCGATAAATCTATTACCTTACGTGTTCTTTGCGGTAAAGGAACCTATGTACGCTCATTGGCGAGAGATATTTCTAAAGCCATTAACACAGTAGGGCATTGTATTCAATTAAGAAGAGAATATGTTGAGCCTTGGTCTGTTGAAAATGCATTATTTTTCTCATTAGAAAAGATTTTCGACTCACAAGAAGTGATTCAAGTTATGATTACACCTGAGCAAATGTTGCCTCATGTACCAAAAATCATTTTAAATTCCGAATTTTTAAAGTCCTTATCTTCTGGAAATGTTATGTATGTACCAGAAGGTATTTTGGAAAGTACAATTGAATTAAATTCGTTAAAAAATAATACCATTAAAAATATTTTTGTGAGTATTGATAATACACCGCTCATGTTTTTTTCTGAAATTGAATATATCGAAGAAAAAAAGTCATTTAAAATCATGCCTAAGAAAAAAATTATCTAAATATATAATTTGAAAATTTATTTATTATTTTTTAAATAAAAAAATAAATATGAAAATATTTAAACTGATGAGTCATTTATTTTATGAATAATAAAGTAACAATTATTTATTAATACCTTTATCATTGTTGATTTTGATGTTGAAATAATATATATTAAAGACAGAATATCTGTATATTTTAACAACAAAATAGATTATATTATGGAGCTAATATGAAAGAGATAATGAATTATATTAAAAGCTACGATCAAAAGTATAAAGAACTTCCTTTGATCACGTTTCTTAATGATGCAAGCATAGACCCCCACAAAAGAATATCAATTGCGCCCTATTTAGCGCACTTTGCAATGAGTTTTTCTGATATTAATAGATATGTTTATAGAGACTTAAAAAATGTAGATTTATTTCAAGAAATGATCAATGAGCATACATTTGAAGATGATCGGCATGCAGATTGGTTTTTGAAAGACTTTGTTAAATTGGGAATGGATAAACAAATTTATTTTTCAGAAGCGTTAAAGTTTTTATGGAGTAAAGATTCTCTTGCTGCAAGATGCTCCGTATACGATCTTTCTGCTACTGTACGTTATGCAAATTCATTTGAAAAATTTGTTGTGCTTGAAGCTCAGGAAACAAATGGAAATATTCTTTTTACAGCTTTAACTAAAGTTGCTGAAGAACTAACCATATTAACTGGAAAGAAATATATTTATTTTGGAAAACATCATCTTAATGCAGAGTCTGGTCATATTAATGTCTTAAACGAAGAAAAATATCGGAGTTTTTTAGATTCTTATTCGGTAACGATGGAGCAAAGGGAGCAAGCATATCATCTTATAGATAGAGTTTATAACATTTTTAAAAATTTATGGGATGATTTATATATAAATTCAGGCTCTACTCTATCAGATAAAAAATTATTTTAAAATTAAATTTTCTAAATATAAAATACAAATTATTTTCAAAAAATAGAACCCCATAATCAAACTAAATAAACATTCGTAATTTTTGACATTTTAATAAAATTTTATTAATCAATAATTAAATGTTTTATAGGAAAGGATTCCGATGAGTATTACAAGACGTGATTTTTTAAATGGAGTTTCAATTGGTATTGTTGCAGGATTAACACCTATTGAATTTTTAAATGCTTCTTCCTCTTCGACTTATTATCCCCCTTCATTAACAGGAATTCGTGGAAATCATCCTGGTTCATTTGAAAAGGCCCATCAATTAGGTCGTGAAGGTCGTACTTTTCCTATTGATGATTTATCTATTGAAGAAAAATATGATCTTGTCGTTGTTGGTGCGGGTATAAGTGGGCTCGCTGCGGCAAGATTTTATCAAAAAAAATATGGGAAAAAATCAAAGATATTAATTTTGGATAATCATGATGACTTTGGTGGTCATGCAAAAAGGAATGAATTTACTATTAACGGGAAACAGATTATAGCTTATGGTGGAACAGAGTCTCTGCAATCTCCCAAAAGCTTATATAGTGAAAATGCTCTCGGTTTACTGAAAGATATTTCTGTAGATATTGATGAATTGGGGCGTTGTTTTAATAGGAGTTTTTATCCAAAATTAGGATTAAGTCGCGGTGTTTTTTTTGACAAGGAAACATTTGGCCAAGATAAAATGGTTGCAGGAGATCCAGGAAGAACTGTTGCAGATGACATAGCGCCAAAAGAATTAAACGGAAAATCGATTCATGATTTTATAAATGATTTTCCTTTGTCAGCAAAGGATAAAGAAGATCTTATTACATTGCATGAAAAAAAGATTAATTATTTGCCTGGAATGAATGAAACTCAATGTGTAGAATATTTATCTAAAACGAGTTATCGCAACTATCTTTTAAAAAATGTGAAATTAAGTGAAAAAGCTGTTCTCTATTTTCAAGCAAGAAGTAATGATTTTTTTGCATATGGTTTAGAAAGTGTTCCGGCTTTAGACGCACGTATTTTAGCACTACCAGGTTTTGATGGTTTGCCTATTCCTCCACTTTCTCCTGAGGAAGCGGCAGAGTTAAATGATCCTTATATTTATCATTTTCCAGATGGAAATGCTTCTTTAGCAAGACTTTTAGTACGAAAAATGATTCCTCAGGTGGCACCCGGAAAAACGATGAAGGATATTGTTCTTGCTAAATTTGATTATTCAAAGCTTGATATTCCTGGAAATAATGTACGTTTAAGGCTGAATAGCACTGTTGTCACTGTGAAAGATCCTCATGGGGATGTGCAAATAGGTTACATGGATAAAAATGGAAAACTTCATCGTATACAAGCGAATCATTCCATTATGGCTGGGTATAATATGATGATACCTCATATTGTAAAAGAAATGCCACAAGATCAAAAAGCAGCATTAGCAAAAAATGTGAAATTAAGTACCATTTATAGCAAAGTTATCATTAGAAATTGGCAGGCTTTTGCAAAATTGGGTGTTCATGAAATTTATACTCCAAAAATGCCTTATACCAGGGTAAAATTAGACTATCCTGTAAATATAGGAGGATATAGTCATTCGCAAAATCCTAATGAACCTATTTGCTTGCATATGGTGAGTGTTCCTATTTCCAGTGATACCACTCAAGATTTACGTACAAAAGCACGCGTGGCAAGGTATAAACTTTTAACAACTCCCTTTGATGAGTTAGAAAAAGATATTCGAAATCAGTTGCAAAGAATGTTTGGTTCCGTAGGATTTAATCATAAAAAAGATATTTTAGGAATTACAATAAATAGATGGGCTCACGGTTATTCTTATTTTGAAAATTCATTATATGATGATGAAAATGAAGCAGAAAAAACAATTGAAACAGCGCGCATGCCTTTAGGTAACGTAACAATAGCAAATTCAGATTCTGGCTGGGAAGCTTTATCGCATACCGCTATAGATATGGCTTATAGAGCTGTGTCAGAATTGACTAAAAAAGCTTAATTCCACTAAAATTCAGATATAGAGGATTGTCCTGAGTTAAATATATGTACTAAAGGATTTCCTTTGTAGTATAAGTTACAATTTCCATAAGCAGCTCCAGACAATGAATCACGAGCATTTAAATGCACTAGTGAAGTGTGATTGCAGGAAATGCTTATGGATTTAGCTTCCAATTCTACAGCATTGAGTTTGGCGGCACCAAAGGCAACTACCTTAAAATTATCGATAGCTCCTGTTAAAACAGATTCGCTTGAATCTGCACCTTCAAATATAAAGTTATTTCCTTTTAAATTGAGCACACTTGCTTTTACAGAATCTCGAATATAAAGTGAATTTAATACATGTGTATTTATGACGATACTTGCGCGGCATTGATTTGAAAATCCTTCATCCATATGAATAAATAATTTACCAAATGTATTTACTTCTGTGATGATTCGTGGCAAAAAGTCGCCTTTACTTTTTAATTCTATGTTTTGGCTTTTGCCAACATAAATTTCAACATCAAAGTTATTTGCGACGGCAATAGAAGAAAAATACCGAACTACCCGGTTTTGATAAAACGTACTCATTATAACATCCTTTTTACTTTTTAAATAAGTTATTTATAAGCCAAAGATTTTTAGGATGATTAATAACAAAAACAAAAAACGTGCAGTCTGCCCTTTTAAGGTAACAAAAAGGCTTCTGAAGTCAAGAGTGGCTCTCATTTTTCTTAAAGTCTTTGCATTTTAGCATTGACTAGAAGCTATTCATTTGCTACTAGATGCCATCTTCAGGTGCCGCGTACGCCGGCAAGAAGTTTTTCACGCAAGTCATAACAAGCGTAAGCTATTATTAACTCTGAGGTTTTTATGAGAGAAAACATTCATCCTAAGTTTGGTCCATGCGAAGTACATTGCGCTTGCGGTAATACTTTTGAAACACGCAGCACAAAAAATGTACTAAAAATAGAAACTTGCAGCGTTTGCCACCCTTTCTGGACAGGTAAACACAAAGTTCTCGATACAGCAGGTCGTATTGAGCGCTTCAACCGTAAATATGCTGCAAAAGCTGTGCAAACAAGTAAGTAATAACAATTACTTGAAAAATAAAAAGGGAGCATATCCATTCTTGGAGGCTCCCTTTTTGCATATTAAGATAGATTTAAACTTTCATGACTTTTTTCATATTCTCGCTCAAAATGGAATGATATCTTATGATGACACAACTTGCTAAAATTGAACGCAGATTTCTTGAATTAGAAAGCTTGCTTTCGCGTCCCGAAGTCATTTCTAATAACAATGAGTTTCGTAAATTTAGTAAAGAACGCGCTGACTTAGAAGAAACTGTGAGGCTTTATCGTGAATTTAAAAAAATTGAAGAAGATAGCAAATCTACGGAAGAGCTTTTAGAAGAAAGCACAGGGGAAATGAAAGACCTCGCTTTTGATGAGCTTAAAAGCTTAAAAAAGCGTCATGAAGAACTTGAAAAAGAACTGGCTATTCATTTGCTTCCGAAAGATCCCAATGACAGCAAGAACGTCTTTTTAGAAATTCGCGCAGGTGCGGGCGGTGATGAAGCCAGTTTGTTTGCAGGACAGTTATTTCGTGCTTATTCTCGATATGTTGAGCGAAAAAAATGGAAAATGGAAATCATGTCTCTCAATGAAAATGAGCTTGGTGGAACAAAAGAAGTCATTGCTTTAATTGAGGGAGAAGGTGTTTACAGCATTCTGAAATATGAAAGTGGAGTTCATCGTGTACAGCGCGTTCCGCAGACGGAAGCTCAGGGGCGCGTCCATACATCCACTATTACAGTCGCTATTTTACCCGAAGCCGATGATGTGGAAGTTTCAATTAATGAAAATGATCTTCGTATTGACACTTACCGCGCAGGAGGGGCTGGGGGGCAGCATGTCAATAGAACGGATTCTGCTGTGCGTATTACGCATATTCCCAGTGGTATTGTAGTAGCATGCCAAGATGAGCGCTCTCAAATTAAAAACCGCTCTAAAGCTATGAAAATTTTACAGGCAAAGTTATTGGAAGCTGTTGAAATTGAGAAAGAAAAAGCATTCTCAGAAGAGAGAAAATCTCAAGTCGGTCGCGGTGACAGAAGTGAGCGTATCCGAACTTACAATTTCCCTCAATCACGTGTGACAGATCATCGTATTAACCACACGATTCACTCTATTGACGCTTTCATGGAAGGCGAAATTCAGGAGATGCTTAATTTATTACGCCAGCACTATCAGGCAGAAGAACTTAAGTTACAAGCTGAAGGCAAATAAAAAATGCAATTAAATGGGCACGATAAAAAAGAAATGTTGTGGACAATCCGCGAAATTATCAATTGGACCGCAAAAAGATTTGCTGAAAGTGGTATTGAAACGGCGCGATTGGATGCTCAACTTCTTTTAGGGCGTGTTCTCAATTTAACTAAAATTCAGCTTTACATGGAAATGGATAAGCCTCTTACAAATGAAGAGCGTACACGCTTTAGAGAATTGATTAAAAGGCGTTTAGCGGGAGAGCCGGTTGCTTATCTTTTGAATGAAAAATATTGGCACAATTTAAAACTTTATGTTGATAATCGTGTTTTAATTCCCCGTCCTGAGACGGAATCTATGCTAGATTTTGTTTTGCAATGGTGTAAATCACAAAATAAAATTCCTGAAATTGTTTTTGATTTTTGCACGGGTTCAGGTTGTCTTGCTATCGCATTAGCAAAAAAGTTTCCTAATGCAAAAATTATTGCTATAGATATTTCTCATGATGCTCTCGAAGTTGCCCAAAAAAATGCGGTATTAAATGACGTTGGAAATATTATTTGGGAACAAGCTGACGTTACAAATTCGGAATTATATAAAATCTTATCTTTAGAATACAATGTAGCAGATATTATTGTTGCTAATCCTCCTTATGTAACAGAGAAGGAATGGAATGAACTCGATTTAACGGTTAAAGATTTTGAACCTAAATTAGCTTTGGTTTCAGAAGATGAAGGATTAAAGATTGGAAAATGTATTTTTGATAATATATCCGAGTTTAAATTATTAAAACAAAGTTCGATTTTTGCAATGGAACTTGCGGAAAAACAACCCCAAAAAATATGTTCCGATATAAATAAAACGATTCAACTAAATCATCCTATGTGGAATATTCCAATCAATGAATATTTTTCTTTGTGTGATTATGAAGGAAAAGATCGGTTTTTAGTTAGAGTCTAGATTTAAATATTTCATTTAGAACTTGCAAAAATTCTAGAATTATACTATGTTCCTCATGAATAATGAAATTCTAAAAAAATAATTTTTAAAATTTAAAAATAAAAAAGAGGTATATATGTATTTAAATATATATAAAATTATATTCATAAATATTTATGTTTTTTTATTTAATCAAGCGGCATTTTCTTCTGATCGTTTTAATTCCTATCAAGATAAAATAAAAACTCAATACGCTTATATTGTAAATAGTGGCAATAATACAATAAGCAGATGTGTATTAAAAATAGATGGTGGGTTTGAAAAATGCATACCAAATGCAGTTTTATTTAATGTGCCTATTGACATTAATGTCCAAGAAAATTTAATTGCCTATGTTACGACTAAAAATAATGGTATTAAAGCTTGTCCCTTAAATTCTTCAGATTTAATAACAAACTGCTATAAAATTTCACTATATAATGATGTTTTTAAAATTACTTTTTATAAGGGATTTGTTTATTTAGCAAGAATGGATGCAAACGTAGTTACTTCTTGCTTTGTAAATGCAAATGGTCATTTTGAAAACTGTAAAGATATTATAAATGTTTTATCTCCGACAAGTATTCAATTTTTTAATGGTCACGCCTATGTTATGAGTAATTCAAATTTGTTAAAAATATATCAAACTCATATTGATGGGACAATAACTTATAAAGAAGAAATTCAATTTATTGGCTCTCATATTCATAATTTTCTATATATTAATAACGGTTTTTTATATTTATCTGATGATAAACGAGTGTATTTTTGTTCTCTTCATTCAGAAATAATGCCCAAGAATTGTAAATCTACTGGCTATGATAATAATTTAGTTTGGACTATGTCAATACATAATCGAACAGCTTATATGGCAAATGTTAAAAGTAATGATATATCTATTTGTGATATTAAAAGAGATGGTTCTTTTTATAATTGTGAAAAATCTCCTCAATGGTTTTATATGCCAAGAGAAATAATTTTTTACACATTTGAAAATGAATAAATAAAGAGTGGAAAATATTAATACTTTATTAGTTATATAATAATTCCGCCGTTTGGATGTAAAACTTGACCTGTCATATAAGAGGAGTCTTCAGAAGCTAAAAAAACAAAAGAAGGCGCAATTTCACAGGGCTGCCCTACTCTTTGTAAAAGAGTATCTTTGCCAAAATGTTTAAGGCGTTCTTCATCAAATGAAGAAGGAATAAGTGGAGTCCAAATGGGCCCAGGAGCAACTGCATTGACTCGAATTTCTTTTTTTGAAAGTTTTTTTGCTAAAGATTTTGTTAATGAAACGACGGCTCCTTTTGTGGCAGAATAATCTAGAAGATCTTCACTTCCTTTGTAAGCTACAACTGAAGCACAATTAATAATACTGCTTCCTGCTTTCATATACTTTAAAACGGATTGAGTCATAAAAAAATAAGAAAATATATTTGTTCGGAAAGTTTTCTCAATTTCTTCGAATGTGATTTCTTCTAATTCTTTGCGAACGTGCTGTTCTGCGCAATTATTGATAAGAATATCAATTTGTCCAAACTGTTTAATTACTTGTTCAACGGCTTCATAGCAAAATGTTGGATTACCACAATCTCCATCCAGAATAATGCATTTCCTACCAATTTCTTCAATTCTTTTTTTTGTAAATAAAGCATCATTATGCTCATTTAAATAAAGTAAAGCGAGATCCGCGCCTTCTTTTGCAAATGAAATTGCAGTTGCGCGACCAATTCCACTATCTCCTCCTGTTATAATTGCAATTTTATTTTCTAGTCGTTTTGCGCTAAATTTATCACTTCTTTCAAATTGGGGGGAAGGATTCATTTCTGTCTCTTTTCCTGGTTGTTCACTCTGAATTTGAGGAGGAGTAGAGATTAAATTACAATTTTTTTTTTTTGTATTTTAGATATATCGGCATCATTGTTTGGAATAGCAGGATCATCTCCAGGTGTTGTTGGATTTTCTTTCGGAATCGTGGGAACTTCCCCTGGTATTGTTGGATCTTCTTTTGGAATAGGCTCCTCTTCTGGAAAAATGGGATCAACATCTGGAATAATTTGTGGTTTAGGTGGTAAGTTATTTCGTGAATCTTGAATTATAAAGTATCTCATTAAATTCAAATTTGAATAATTGATTTTATTTATCATTTTTTTTATTTCCTTAAATTTTGTATTAGAATTTTTTTAATAAATAAGAAAAATAAAGTTTTAGAATTAAAAAATATATCCTAAATTGAACCCAATCATTTGTATATTCTTTGTTAAACCATAATCTGCAATAATCGAAAATCCATTTTCCATCTCATATCCAAGTCGTACTTCACCTCCCATTCCTAAATTATTTTTTTTAGAATCTCCGGCAGAATTTTTTATCCACTCTTCACCAACTAGAAATCGAGCTCCCGATAGAAAACCCTTTGCGCTTAATCCTAAACCAAAAAATCCATAGGCATTTGTAACGTTAGGGACTTTATTATTTTCAATTTTTCCTAAAGATGTCATGATTTTTCCACCAAGCTCTGGTCTAAAAGTGCTTTCTCGATTAGTCCACGCAGCTTCTGCGCCAACAGATAAATAGTGCGAGTCATCATTATTAAGAATAGAATCATACCCAAATCGGGGAGCAATTCGAAAATGAGGTTTATTTATTTTTTTGAGCTTATCTTTTTCTTTCATATCAGATAAATGTTTTTCTTCGTGAATTTTTTCCCTGCTTTGAAGTTCTAATACCTCGCCTTCAGACGCTGCGAGTAATGCTTCTATATTTTGTAATTCCCATTCTAATTCATCTATTTTTTTAGACAGTATGCTATTTTGAGCTTCTGTTTTTTCATTTGCCATAATAAATGAAACATGTACTTTTTCTCCAATTTGTGCTTGTGATCCAGCATTAATTTTTTTTATTCTTGTGTTTGGAAAAATCTTATTAACAAAAAGAGATGCTGTATCAACTCGTTCTTCTGCTAATTGTTTATTTCTATTTTTTGTTCCGCTAGCAGATGTTCCACCAATTGCAATAATTGCTTCTACACCTCTTTCTTGCAGCTCATTTATGCAAAATTCAAAATCATTTTTATTTTTAATTTTTACTGACGAATTGGTAACGAACTCTAGTATACATTGTTTTTCTTCACTAGCGTAAGAATTCCAATTTAATAGCAAAATAATAGATGAAAATGGGTACAAATTCTTAAATATTTTATTTATCATTTTTTTACTCCTCTGTATTAAAAGATATTAAAAATTTTCATTATCAAAATGTTTTTATTGATATTTATAAATAATTATTTATTATAGTTTAATTTAAAAATTTTAAATGATAAAATTATCGGATATGAAATATTTATTGAAAATCGAATTGATTAAGAAGAAAAAATTTCTTAATCATACATCCGTTATTTTTATTTTAATTATTTTTCTAAAAATGTAAAGAAAAATAATTAAAATTAACCGACACTAATTTAAATGTTAATAATATAATTAAACATCTCTATTTTATTTAAGCTGTTTTTTATTTTCTTAATTCAGAATTTTTTTATTGTTTCTATTACATTTTCTATAATTTTTTTTATTTATAATTATAAATACTTGCATTAATTTATATATGAATATTTATTAAGAAACTTATTTTTATTAATTTTCCAACATAAAGATAGCTTGATTTTAAAATTTAGTAATTTCATACTCCAACTTGAGAGGTTTTTACTCTCACTCTTTTTAAAATCTATTAGATTAGATATTTTATTTTTCTAGATTCATATTTTACGCAATGCGTTAAAAAAATTAAATATATTTTAATAATAAAAATAAAAATTAATTTTTTTAATTTTAAAAGAAAGGTTTATTATGAATAATAATAAAAAAATTTCGATTATGTTAATGTTAATAAGCAATTTTATAGCAGGAAGTGCCAGTGCACATAACATTCAAGTTGGAGAATATCATCATAATACAGCAGAAATAGACTTAAGCACAGGTTTTTTTAATAAAAAAAAACTAGATATTGAAATTCGAATCCCCGCTCAAGATGCCTATGGCTTTGAAGGAAAAAGTACTAATTTGGAACAGGAAGAAAAAGTGAATGCTATTATAGATAATCTTAAGCAAAATATTTCTGAAGTTATTGCATTACCATCTGATGCAAACTGTAAATATGAAGTTAATAATATTAATAAATTCGATATAAGTTCGGAAAAATATGAGGAGGCTCATAAGGGAGAAAAAACAAATGTTAAAACTACGTATTGGAATCTGACTCTAGATGCAAGCGCTTATTGTAATAGAAGCTTATATAACGAAAAAGTGATAATCGATCTTTCCAAGCATTTTAAGAATATAAATAAAATAATTATTTCATTAAATACATCAAAAAATAGAAAATTTACCTTAAATAAAATATCAGGAGAATTTTATTTGTAATAATTTTTAATTCATCATTTTATTAAAAATAAATATTTATTATTAAGGGGAAAAAATGACATTAAATTTTTATAGCTTTAATTACATCATTATGATTTTTGTTATTTTCTTTTTTCAGAATGTTGAAGCAGTAGAATCACTAGAAGATTACTCTGTTGCAGCGCCTTATTTTAAGAAAAATTCGAATAATAATTTATACGTTATTAATAATCGAAATTCTAATTTTTATATCAGTCCTAGAATAGGTGTTGATGCCATAACAAAAAAATCGGGTGGATACTTTTTATCAATGGGTGCAGAAGCAGTTTGGATTCCTCTGACTGCATACGATGGAATTTTTACGACAGAAGTTGGTGCTAAATTTATTTCATCAGTAGATAAGGTTAGTCAATCTAGTATTAATAAAGTGCGAAGTTTCTATGGATTCTTAGGAGTTGGTACTTCGGTAAAGAAAAATATTGTGACAGGAATTCGACTTTTAATAGGGAATGAATGGATTGAATTAGAAAGTTCAGATTCGTCTGCGCAAAATCAACTAGGAATGGGAGGAGAAGTTAAAATAGGATATGAGTGGGAAAATAAATATTCCCTTTTCGCAAGTTATGGGCTAACCCAAAATATCCAAATGACCGGTATAAATTTTGCTATTATGCTTTAAAAAAAATTTAAAAACAATTTTAATATTTTATTCTGAAAGGATGCTATGGCAAGATCTCTTTCTAATAATAGCAACATTAATTTTTTAAATATAAAAAGCGGATTTTTATCTTGGATTTTTACATTAGATCATAAGCGTATCGCTATAATGTATTCCGTTTCAATAGCAGTATTTTTTTTAATTGGTGGGCTATTTGGTGTTTTATTACGTTTAGAATTGCTTCAAGATAGAATTCCAAATGCAACCGATACATCATATTTTCTTAGTGCAAACCATTATAATGAAGCCTTTACCTTACATGGTGCTATAATGATTTTTTTAGTTATTATTCCATCAATCCCATCAACTTTAGGGAATTTTTTATTGCCATTAATGATTGGTGCAAAAGATGTGGCCTTTCCTAAATTAAATCTTCTAAGTTATTATCTTTATATCTGTGGCGCTTTATTTCTTATTATGACAATTGTATATGGTGGACTTGATACGGGCTGGACATTTTACACTCCCTATAGCGTGGAAACAAAAACATCTACTACTTTAGCTGTAACAGGCGTATTTATTTTAGGATTTTCTAACGTATTAACAGGTCTAAATTTTATTGTTACAGTGCACAAATTACGTGCTCCTGGTTTAATTTGGTTTCGTTTGCCATTATTTGTTTGGGCTATTTATTCAACAGCAATTATTCAAATTCTTGCGACACCTGTTTTAGCAATTACTTTATTTTTATTAGCGATGGAGAGATTGATTGGTGTTGGGATTTTCGATCCTTCATTAGGTGGAGATCCCATTTTATTTCAAAATTTTTTTTGGTTTTATTCTCATCCAGCTGTTTACATAATGATCCTGCCTGCATTTGGCATCATTAGTGAATTAGTAACAGCTCATAGCCGTAAATGTATTTTTGGATATAAAGCTGTTGCACTTACAAGTATTGCTATTGCTATTTTAAGTTTTTTTGTTTGGGGGCATCACATGTTTACCAGTGGTCAATCTCCATTATCTTCGGTTATATTTTCATTATTAACTTATTCAGTTGCAATTCCTACAGCGATCAAAATTTTTAGTTGGGTTGCAACATTATATAAAGGTTCCATTCAATTTACAGCACCAATGCTTTATGTTTTTATATTTTTAATTTTATTTTTAATCGGTGGATTAACAGGTGCTTTTCTTGGCGCACTTTCAGTTGATGTTCAGCTTCATAATACCTATTTTCTAGTTGCTCACTTTCATTATGTGATGATGGGTGGTGCAATTATGGCATGGATAGGAGGTATTTATCATTGGTGGTCTAAATTAACAGGAAAAAAATATAGTGAATATTATGCTAAATTGGCATGTATTATTATATTTATAGGATTTAATCTAACTTATTTCCCTCAATTTATAATGGGATCTCGAGGCATGCCTAGGAGATATTATGATTATATGCCTGATTTTCAATATTATCATAATATTTCTAGTATAGGTTCTTTTATTCTCAGTATAGGACTCTTTTTAGTATTATTTAATTGGCTTCATTCCATCTTTTTTGCAGAACCGGAGGCGAATGCTAATCCCTGGAATTTAAAATCTTTGGAGTGGAGTGAAGAAACAGTTGTTCCTATAAAAGAAAACTTTAAAAAACAACCAATTGTGACATATAATCCCTATGAATTTGATAAATGAATTTATTATAATTATTTTTCTTAAAATAAGTCTAAAATTCTTTACTTTAATGAAATAAATTGTTATATAAATATATAGAGAGATAAGGATTATCCGTATTATTTCTCCTCTCTGTAAAATGGTTCGAGCCTTTATTTTTTTGAATAAATTTAATGAAATACGCATCTCATGTTCTATATAATAGTTTTTGCTATTAATATTTTTAAAGTACAATTAAAAATTAATCTGTAAAGTCAAATTTTTATAAAATAGGAGATTATTATGATTAATAAAACTAATAATTTAAAGAAAATATTTATAGAAAAAATTCCTCTAATGGTAAAGATTGTGTTTAGTTTAATTTTTTTGACAATTAAAATTGTCAAAATTCAAAATGGAATTAGCTTTCATTTAAAGAATATAATTAAGAATTTATTGGTTTAAGTAATCTGTTTTCAATATGAAAGGAATATTATTATGAAGGGTCTTATATTTGGCGTTGTCTTAACAACAGTATCATATGTTATTATTTCAAAATTAATTAAGCAAAAGGAGTCATCTATTCAAAAGTACATAGATTGTTCTGCAGAAAAATTGCGTGATTATATTGATAATTTTTTAGAAGAAAAAAATTCTCATAGCTCGCAGGGAGCGGAGTCAGAAAATGGAAAAGGTAGTTTATGAAAGACAATCATGAATTTTTAATTAAAGATTGTATACTTATAAATTGTAAACCAGAGTTTTTATACAATTATTGGATAAATTTAGAAAACCTTCCTCTTTTTATGAGTCATTTAATTGATGTAAAAAGAAATGGGAATAATAAATCTATTTGGACTGCAAAAGCTCCTTTGGGATTATCAGTATCATGGGAAGCAAATATCATTGATGATAAGCTAAATGAGTTTATTTCGTGGCAGTCTTTACCCAATTCAGACGTCACAAATTATGGCAAGGTCTTTTTTAAAAAAGTTATTATTTGCGAAGATCCTACTCCTAAATATGCCACGTTATTAGAAATTGAGCTGTTTTATAAACCACCTTTAGGTACTCTCGGGGAAAAAGTCAGTTCTTTGCTGGGAGAAAACCCTAAACAACAAATTGCGATGGATTTACAGACATTGAAAGAGAAAATAGAGAAGATTAATATCATATTATAAAAGTGGCTTAATAACCTCATCTTTAAAAAAATCGGCCACATTTTTTTCAAAGTATTTTTGGCAATGAATAGCCAGTTCATTAGCATTTAATTTACAGCCGATATTTTTCGCTGAAGTTAAAAAATCATCATGTGAGCGGCCGTTTCTGTAATCAGGCTCTCTTGATGGATGTGCGAGAAGTTGAGAAATAAAATTCATATCTGGATTCACAAGTAAACTTCCTTGATATACAAGGAGATGTTTTTTTCTAAAAATACTTGTTCCCGCTATTTTTTTATCGCCATAACTAATATCGCTAATGCCGTTTTGATTGAGTTTCGGGCAACCTGCATCTTGCAATGCATTAATCCAAAGTTGATTGATCATTTGAAAATACTTGCTATTTCCAAAGACATCTTTTGCATAAAAGGCAAAGGTTAAAATGAGGCAACCCTCTCCTAACACAACGGTTCCGCCGCCCCCTTTGCGCCTTAAAATAGGTACTTTATTTTTTTCACATTCGAAAATATTTGCTTCGACTTCTGGTTTATTTGAACTTGATAATACCACAATATCGCGTTTGGTTTCAAAAAATCGAAATAAAAAAGGATGTTTTATTTCATTTTGATAAGTATATTGTGGCCAAAGTTTTGCTGGTAAATTTAATACCCAATTATCCATCCACATAAATTATTTGAGCGCTTCTAAAAGTTGTGCGTGAGTGAGACGTGCAATATAGGGTGTGTTTGTTTCAAAGCGATCATTTAAAGAAGTTTTAACCCAAATGGCTTCACAGTCCGCTTTATGCGCTGCAATAAGACCGCGATCGGAATCCTCTACAACAAGAACCTCTGATGGGCTTAAATTTAATTGTTTAAGCGCTTTTAAATATAAGTCGGGATAAGGTTTCTTACGCATACCTGGTTCGAGGCCGACAATCATATCGATAGGGAGTTTTTCTTCATTATGTTGTGAAAGAATTAAATTAATTTCAGTTGCTGGGCTGTTGCTGGCAATGGCATTTATAATTTTATTTTCTTTCATGATTTTTAAAATAAAAGGAATTTCATTATAAAAAATTGCTTTTTTATTTGAAATAAGTTCCCAATAATGTTTTGCTTTGTCTTTTCTTATAGCTTCAGCATCGCATTTGATATTATATTTTTCAACTTCCTTTGCCACTCCACCACCTGTGTGTGTAAAAGTTTCATAATATTCATGTTCATTTAAGGTATGATTGTATTCTAAAAAAGCTTTTTCGTATGCTAAAAAATGAATGCGTTCTGAGTCGCAGAGGCACCCATCGAAATCCCAAAGTATCGCTTTTTTGTTAAGTATTTTTTGTTTAAGATTATTCATTGTTGCGTTCCTTACTCAACGTGTATTACTTGTGGGTTTGGTATATTCCTGCTCATATGGAACCTGTGCATTAATAAAGGCACGGTGATTTTGCATAGGTAGCACGTTTATAAGTGAGGAGCTAGATAGTCTTATTCATCAGTTCTTTTTTTTTGTATTGAGAGAGGGGTAGCTAAATGAAGCGAGTTGTAGTTACAGGCCTTGGCATTGTGTGTCCTGTTGGCAATAGTTTAGAGGAATGCTGGGAAAACGTCATTGCAGGCAAAAGTGGTGTTGGAAAACTAACAAGTTTTGAACCTCCCGAAAATTGCGTTCAAATTGCAGCTGAAGTGAAAAATTTTGAACCTACAAAATTTATGAATGAAAAAGAAGCAAAAAGAAATCAGCGTTTTGTTCAGCTTGCTGTTGCCGCTTCAAAAATGGCATTAGAAAATGCAAATTTTAAAATTTCACCTGAAAATCAAAATGACATAGGCGTTTCTATTGGAGTTGGTGTGGGCGCATTAGGATATTTAGAAGATCAATCCTTTATTGCGAGAACCAAAGGAATCAGACGGGTTTCTCCATTTACAATACCCGGTTATATTGGGAATATGGCCGCCGGCGTAGTTTCTTGTGAAACAGGCGCTAAAGGTCCAAACGTTTGTACGGCCACAGCTTGTTCAAGTGGAGCGCACTCTATTGCCGACGCCATGATGTATATTCAGACAGGGCGCGCCAAAGCGATGATCTGCGGCGGCGCGGAATCTGCTTTAAGTCTTGTTGCTTACGCAGGTTTTGGACAAATGAAAGCGCTTTGCTCTGATTTTCAAGACACACCCGAACGGGCTTCAAGACCTTTTGATAAGGATAGAAGTGGTTTTATTATGGGTGAAGGTGCAGGAATATTAATTCTTGAAGATTATGAGCATGCTATAGCTCGTGGAGCGCATATTCTTTGTGAATTAGCAGGTTTCGGTGCTTCTGGCGATGCTTATCACTTTACTTCACCTGCTCCACAGGGTGAGGGTGGTGCGCGCGCTATGCAACAAGCTTTAACAACTTCAGGATTAAATCCGGAAGATGTTGATTACATAAATGCACATGGTACATCTACAGAACTCAATGACCTTTGTGAAACTCAAGCCATTAAAACTGTTTTCAAAGAACATGCTTATAAATTAAACGTCAGTTCTACAAAAAGTATGACCGGGCATTTATTAGGAGCTGCTGGTGGTATTGAAGCTGTTTTTGCTGTGATGTCGCTTAAGACAGGCTTCATTCCTCCTACAATTAACCTTGAAAATCCTAGTGAGCAATGTGATTTAAATTACACCCCAGGTACAGCTGTAAAACGTAATGTAAATGCGGTGTTATCAAATTCATTTGGATTTGGTGGTACAAATGTTTCGTTAGCTTTTCGTAAAGTTTAATTTTAAAAGCCCTTGGTCTATTTAAATAAATTAAGGGATTTATTTTACTCAATGAAATTAAAATTACAATATGTTTGCATGTATTAAAAAATTGGAAATGGCAAGTATCTTACTTTTTCTGATATTAAATTTATACTGGTTTTTAGAATTACTCATGCTGAATAATTTTAATATTAAATTGTCTTTAGTTCAATTTGATTGTGAGTATTTTATATTTTTTTCTTTCGTAATTATTCTTATAAAGTATATAAAATCACAAATATTTTTTAAATTTTTAAATGAATTTGGAATAATTTTTGGAAGATTATTGAACCGTATTTTTAATTTTCACTAATTTAATATTTTCTTGATGTGAATGAGCTCAGATATACAATATGTTGGTTCAATATCATTTTTAAGTTTGCCACCTCTTTTATTGAACCAACACGTATCAAAACCAAATTGCTGTGCTCCCTGAATATCTGCGACAATATTATCTCCAACCATAAGCACTTTATTTTTTGGAATTTCTTTAAATTGATTTAATGCCAATTCAAATATTTGTGGTTGTGGTTTTCGAAAACCTGTATCTTCAGAAATTGTAATGGTATCTAAAAAAGGATGAAGTTCCGATTTCATGAGTCGTTTTTTTTGCACATCAGAATATCCATTGGTAATAATGCCAATTTTTACTCCTGCCGTTTTAAGAAATTGACAGATTGTGACAGCATTGGGTAATAAATGCGTACATTCAGAAAGTTTTTGCAAGTAATAATTACCGGCATCATTGGGATCGGAGTGAATTTTATGAGCATCAAATATTTTTTTGAAGCGCAGTGTTCTCAGATCTTG
Source organism: Silvanigrella aquatica (assembly GCF_001907975.1). Lineage (NCBI taxonomy): Bacteria > Pseudomonadati > Bdellovibrionota > Oligoflexia > Silvanigrellales > Silvanigrellaceae > Silvanigrella > Silvanigrella aquatica. The sequence goes on along the minus strand of NZ_CP017834.1, from coordinate 3,053,601 downwards.
AAGGCCAACGGTGCCTCCTTCCAAAGCAGACCAGAGCTCTTTGTTAGATTGCTTATATTCTGAAAAAAGACTTTCAATGTGGTAATTAATTTTAAAGTGAGCAACGGTATCCCGGAAAGCAATTTCCTGAGATTTGTTAAAATCGAACAGGGTATCATCTGCGTCAAAAAAGATGAGGGAATATTTCATAATTAAGAGTCCTTTGCATAAAATCTACATATAGGGTATTGCAAAACTCTTAAATAACTGCAAGGAAAGTTGTATAAAATGACTGTTGGTTGTCCGGAAAAAATTTCAATTATGAGCAGTTTGTTGCAAAATAATACTATTATTTATTCTGCAACAGCAATATTTATTTGCGCGGTAATTCACACCTTTTGCGCGAGTAAAATAGTGGCTTTGTCACATAAGCGTCCCAAAGGTTCCATGTCTGAAAAAGTATTGCACTTTTTAGGAGAAGTCGAAGTTGTCTTTGGATTTTGGGCATTCATTTTTTTAACCTTGCTTTCTCTATTATTAGGAATGTCTGCATCTTTAAATTATTTAAATGAAATTGATTTTAAAGAAACGGTATTTGTGTTTGTAATTATGTGTATGTCGGCAACAAAACCCGTTATGTATCTTGCCGATAGAGGTATTTCTCTTTTATCTGCTTTCTTTTCTAAGATTTTATTTTTAAATAAAAGAATTACTTTGTTTAGTTGTATTTTTATATTTGGATCATTATGTGGTTCTTTAATTACAGAGCCCGTTGCCATGACGGTTTGTGCTTTGTTATTGCAAGAGCATTTTTTTTCTAAGACTTCAAATTTAAAATTTAAATATGCCATGTTGGGTCTTTTGTTCGTAAATATTTCAATCGGTGGAACATTAACTCATTTTGCAGCTCCACCCGTTATTATTGTAACAGGGGCGTGGCAATGGGATCTTCCTTTTATGTTTACACATTTTGGTTGGAAATCCGCCATCGCTGTATTTATTGGAACAATATTAACAGCATTTTATTTTAGAAAAGCAATTAAAGAAACAGAAAAACTTGACAAACCTAAAGAAGGTAGACAAAAAACTCCTTATTGGATTATTCTTGTCAATGTCTTTTTCTTAATATTATGTATTGTTTATCATAAATATATTTCATTTTTAGTTCCTTTGTTTTTACTGTTTGTAGGTTGGTTTGAAGTAACTAAAGAATATCAAAATCCTTTAAAAATTCGTGAGGCATTGTTAGTTGGATTTTTCTTAGGTGGAATTGTTACCTTAGGTGGCTTGCAACAATGGTGGCTCATTCCACTGGTTAATTCTTTAAACCCAACAACAATGTTTTTGGGAGCAACAGGTTTAACCGCAATAACAGACAACGCAGCGTTAACTTATTTGGGAACGTTGGTTCCTAATTTGTCCGATGCTATGAAATACTCTCTCGTAGCGGGTGCTGTGGCAGGTGGTGGCTTGACTGTCATTGCCAATGCACCTAATCCTATTGGCTATGGAATATTAAATAAAAATTTAGGTGAAGATGGGATTAGCCCCTTGTATTTATTATTAGGTGCGTTACCTTTTACTATTATTGCGATTTCTTGTTTGCTATTTTTGTAAGTATCATATCAATTTGCAGCTTATTTTTGCCTAATAACAGTTATCACAAACTGAAATTAGGCTTGGGCGCGAGAGATTTGCACATTTAAATAACCACCCTCCAACCACGCCCATAGCAAATGCGCATTCCTATTCCAAAAAAACAGGTAAATGCCAGAGCGAAAGCAAATGAAGAAAATTCGGCGCCAAAGCGTGTTGTAAGAGGATCCGAAAATAAACGTTGATACAAGGGTCGCATAATGTGAAATCCTTCAAGCAAACAAACTGCGATCCAGGAGCCCGCATAGGCTGCAATAGCGTTGACGCCAAAGCTTGTACCGAATGCAGGCCAGCCGCGTTTGTCTATTAAATAATGAAAAACTCCAATTATAAGCAGAGCTGTGCCGCCCGTTCCACAGACAAATGACGATGTCCATAATTGCTTATTTAAGGGCATCCAATGAGACCAGATAAATCCTAGAGCTATAAGTATAAATCCAAGCATAATTAAGGATAAAGTTTTTCCTTGTCGTAACAGGGCTCCGGCTCTTAAACCAAGGATCGTCGTTGCTAGGGAAGGCAACGTCGATAAAATGCCTTCCGGATCGTGCGCCTGCCCTGTCGCTGGATTAAAGGAGTAAGAAAGCCTTCCGAGTAATGCCGTATCAATGCGGTCAGCTAGGTTAATACCCGGAGCAAAACCACCTGAGAATTGTAGTAATCCCCAATACCCAAGTAAAATCGTTACGAACAACAACCATTGGGCTTTTGCTTGTTTCACATGAATCGTCAGCAATCCTGCAGCAATGAAACACACGCCTATGCGTTGCAATACGCCCAATAAGCGAAAGGCGCGTCCATCCATAAGAAATGCGGCTAAAAGATGTAAGGTGACACCCAATAAAAAAATGCGAATGCCTCGCCAGACAACACTTTTTAGCAAAGCATTTCTTTCCACTTGTGACGATGTCGCATCGGCCTTGGCGCCCAGCGCCAGTTGTATTGACACACCGACAATCAAGAGAAAAAAAGGAAAAATGAAGTCGGGCGGAGTGCAGCCATGCCATTCTGCGTGTTCTAACCAAGGGTACACATGATCCCAATCGCCCGCATTATTAACTAATAGCATTGCGGCTACAGTAAGGCCGCGTAAGGCATCTATTGAAGATATTCTTTTGTTTTTTACCATAAAGCGAAACCTCTTGATGAAGACTGTTTGCTAACATAAGGAAAAAACTTTTTGGAATGCGGAATTGTTACGTTAAATTTAAATAGAGAGAATAACATTATTGAATTTTTATAATTCATAAATAATTACGTCATGGCATTTAACTCATTTGAAGAATATTTTTTATTTAAATTGGGTTGCGTTTCATGTTGATAATAAATTGTTGGTGCAGGTGGTAGAGGGGAATTTCCTAAAATTAAATCAGCGGATTTTTCAGCAATCATCATAACAGGAGCATAAATGTTTCCATTGGTAACAAACGGCATAACCGAGGCATCGACAACTCTTAAATTGCTAACACCATGAACGCGCATAGACTTAGGATCGACTACGGACATGCCATCTTCACCCATTTTACATGTGCAAGAGGGATGTAATGCAGTTTCCGCATCGCGAGATACCCAATCTAATATTTCTTGATCTGATTCAATATGCTTCCCTGGTGATGTCTCTCCCGCATTAAAATCATCCATGGCGGGTTGATTTAATATTTTTCGAGCGCAACGAACGGCTTCAATCCATTCTCTTCTATCTTGATCCGTTGATAAATAATTAAATAAAATACTGGGATGTTCACGAGCGTCAGTTGATCGGATTTTCACACGTCCCCGTGCATCGGAATTCATAGGACCAATGTGTACTTGATATCCGTGTCCTCCTGAAGGAGAAGTCCCGTCATATCTTACTGCTAGAGGGAGAAAATGAAATTGAATATTAGGGTATGTTACTTCATTGTTACTTCTTATAAACCCGCCTGCTTCGAAATGATTGCTTGCGGCGGCTCCTTTGCGCTGAAAAAGCCATTGAAAACCAATTTTAGGTTTATTCCACCATTTTAAAGCGGGGTATAAACTGACGGGTTGTTTGCATGCATATTGAACATAGACTTCAAGGTGATCTTGCAAGTTTTGTCCAACTCCTGGAAGATTTTCTACAACTTTAATTCCGAGTGATTTTAAATCATTTCCGTTGCCAATTCCTGAGAGCTGGAGAAGTTGTGGAGAATTAATAGCTCCTCCACTGCAAATCACTTCGCCAGCATAAACCTTATGTGTTGCACCGTATTGTTGGTACTCAACGCCAACAGCTCTGTTACCTTCAAAGAGTATTTTTGTTGTGAGAGCTCTGCATTTTATATGCAAATTAGGTCTTTTTTTTCTTACAGGATGTAGATAAGCTCTTGATGCTGAAATTCTTCTGGCTCTATTTATATTTCTATCAAAACGTCCAAATCCTTCTTGACGGAAACCATTCACATCATTTGTAAGGGGATAACCTGCTTCTTGGACAGCTTCAAAAAAAGCATGAAATAGTGGGTTATCACAGGATGCTGTTTCAAGCATTAAAGGACCTGTAAATCCGTGGTAGTTGTCTGCTCCTATCATGCGTGTTTCAGCTCGATTAAAGTACGGCAAGCAGTGTTGATAATCCCAATATTCGAGACCTTTTTGATTCGCCCATTTTTGATAATCAAGAGGATTGCCACGAATATAAATCATTCCATTGATGGAGCTACAACCGCCTAATACTTTGCCGCGTCCATGAAAGACTCTTCTTCCCTGCATAAAAGGTTCGGGATCGCTATTGTAACACCAGTCGTAGTATTTATTTCCTAAAGGATACATAAGAGCCGCGGGCATATGAATAAATATATCCCAAATATAATCGGGTCGGCCTGCCTCAAGAACAAGAACTTTATTTGAAGGATTTGTGCTAAAACGATTCGCTAAAACGCAACCCGCTGAGCCTCCTCCCACAATTATAAAATCATATTGTGTTTTTGCCATAATGAATTCCTTTATTTTGATCAGCAAGAGCTTTTTTAATTAAGGAGTGAAAATATTCAACTCCATTTTCTCTTTCAGGATGTAGTATGCCTTCATTGTAAATTCCTACTTCTAAATTTTTCTGAACTTGTTCACATATCATAATATCTTCAAAGGTTATCTTTTCGATTGTTTTTATAAATTCTTTTCGTTCTATTTCATTGACATGAGATTTAAATCGGAAACGGTAACTTAATTTTGTTTTTCTTGAATTTATGGGGTTTACTTGTAAAGTATAAAAACAATTTTGGTAACAAGGTAATCCTAAATTAGGATAATGCCACAGCCAAAGACCTTCAAACTCGCCAAAGGATGATGTAATATCTTTGCGTTCACAAGAGTGAACAGAATAGCGATCTTTATTTTCAATATTATATTTTCTCAATTGAAAGTTTTTATTAAAAATAGGATGGATTGTCATACAATGATAGCATTCTTGAAAACCATCTTGCCACGTTTTCCAATTAAAATTTCCTTCATGCTCCATGCTTTCATAATTGGTATATTCATTAAAATTATATTTTGCATGATTTAATTCATGATCAAGGGGATTTATAAATTCATTAAAATCAATTGGGTTTTCATTTAGATTTATAAAAATTAATCCATTAAATTGAGCTAATTTTACTTCAAATAAAGATCCTTGACAATTTTTTTTAACATCTGAGGTTTCAAGAAACGGTGTGTGATTTAAAGTGCCTTTTAAATCGTAAGTCCATCCATGATATCGGCATGTGACGGATGAATTTTTTAAATTTCCTTTTTTTTCAGAGACTAAAGGAGCTGCTCTATGAATACAAACATTATGAAAACCTCGTATTAAATTGTCTTCACCTTTTACCAAAAATAAGGGATATCCTGCCATTTCATATTTAATATAATCACCACTATTTTTAAAATCGTTTTCTTCTCCTATATAAATCCATTCTGAGGAAAATATAGATTTTCTTTCCATTTCATAAATATGGGGATCATAATACCAGGAGGCAGGAATTGTTTTAGTAAAAGGACTCATAGCTCATTCTCCTTTAAGAGTAAATTGAATTTGCAATTTGCACTTCTGAGGTAAAATGTTTGACGATTTCACAAGCTGGATTATCAATTAAATCTTTAGGAACTCCAATTTGTAAAATTTTACCAGCTTCCATAATTGCAATGCGAGTTCCTATTTTTAAGGCCTCAGAAAAATCATGAGTAACAAATACAATTGTTTTTTTTAAATGAATTTGAAGTTGTAATATTTCTTCTTGTAAATGTTTTCTATGTAATGGATCTAATGCAGAAAAAGGTTCGTCCATAAGAAGAACATCTGCATCAGTGACAAAGGCGCGTGCTAAACCTACGCGCTGTTGCATGCCGCCAGATAATTCATGAGGAAATTTGTCTTTCCACTCAGAAAGGCCAACTAAAATTAATTTTTCTGCAACTTGTTTCTTTATTTCAGAGGGAGAAATTTTTTGAATTTCTAATGGATATCCCACATTTTCTTCTACAGTTCGCCAGGGCATTAAGCCAAATTGTTGAAAAACCATAGAAATTTTATGTTTCCTAATTTTCATAATTAAATCATTATTACAATGACTAATATCTACAAATTGCTCTGTGAGAGGATCTATAAATAGTATTTGACCTCTTATATTTCCATGAGATCTTCCATTCATTCCGTTTAAACAGCGCAATAGTGATGATTTTCCTGAACCAGATAATCCCATAATGACAAAAATTTCTCCTTGATAAACGCGAAAATTAGCATTTTGTACGGCAACAATTTGATTCCATTCTTGATGAATTTCATCACGATTCATTCCTTTATCGAGTGCTTCAAATGCTTTTTTCGGCTTTTTGCCAAATACAAGATCGAGATTTTGAATATTAAAACATTCATTTTTCATATGAATTTACCTGATTTTTTTCTGATATAGAAAGAACTCTATCTAATAAAATAGCGATAATGACAATGGCTAATCCGGATTCAAATCCTTTGACGATATTGACGGTATTCAGCGCTTGAACAACAGGTTTTCCCAGCCCTTCAGCACCCACTAAAGCAGCAATGACAACCATGGATAAGGAAAGCATCACGCATTGGGAAACTCCCGTTAAAATTGAAGACTTTGCAAAGGGAATTTCAACTGTCCATAGTCTTGTCCAACGGCTCGCACCAAAGGAATCAGCCACTTCCATTAACGAGTGAGGTACTTTACTGAGACCTAAATAAGTTAAGCGAATAGTTGCCGGCATTGCGAAAATAATTGTGGAAAAAAGCCCGGGAGCCATTCCCAAACCAAATAACATTAATGTGGGAATGAGATAAACAAATGTGGGAATTGTCTGCATAAGATCAAGAAGGGGACGGACTAAAGCATAAACATAAGGCCTGTGAGCACACAAAATACCAATGGGAATACCAACAATTGCTGAAATTGTTGTGGCAAAAATAACGAGAGTCACAGTTTCTAAAGATTCGCGCCAATACCCTAAATTTTGGATGAGAAAAGTTCCTATAGCAATTAAAATAGCTGTTTTTAAATTTCTTTTAAAAATATAGGAAATAATAACTAAAATAGAGATTAATAAATAGGGGTGAATAATTTCTAGTAAATCTAATATATTTCCTATTAAGTCATTTAATTTGTCTGAAAATGTGCGGAATTGCGATTCTGTTAAATCAATTATAAGATTGATTCCTTCTTGTACCCAAGTACCAATTGGTATTTTTTGCATAAATATCCTTTTTAATATTTTTTATGGGGATAAAGAAGCAAATTTATTTTTTAATTCATCAATTTTTACAGGTGTTCCATTACTGAGTTTTACATCAATTAGCCATTTTTCAACTTTTGGAACATTTTCTTTTAACCACTTTTGTGCTGCTTTAGTGGGTTCCATTTTTCGAGCGAGAATCATATCCATCATTTGATTTTCATCTTCGACTGTTAAATTAAAATTTTTAAAGAAATGAATTACATTGGGACATTCGGTTGAATATCCTTTTCGAGTATTGATGTAGACTGTAGACTCACCATCATGGGGGCCAAAGTACTTGTCACCGCCATCGAGATATTGCATTTTTATTAATTTATTCATCGGATGTGGTTCCCATCCTAAAAAAACTATCCATTTATTTCTTTTAGTTGCTTGAATAACTTCCATTAACATGGCTTGTTCGCTTGACTCAATAAGTTTCCAATCATTTAAGTTAAAAGCATTTTCTTTGATAATATCCAATATGTGTCGATTCCCATCATTTCCCGATTCAATTCCATATATTTTTCCTTGAAATTTATCTTTAAATTTATTTAAATCAGAAAATGTTTTGACTCCGGCATCATAAACGTAACTAGGCACAGCAAGAGTATATTTCGCACCTCTTAAAATTGTACCTACTGTTTCTATTGAACCTTGTAATTGATAAGGTCGGATATCTGCCGTCATTGTGGGCATCCAATTGCCAAGAAAAACATCGATATCTTTATTTTTAAGACTTGCAAATGTCATGGGGACGGAAAGTTCTGTAGACTTAGTTTCGTAGCCAAGTGAATTTAAAATTTCAGAAGCAATTGCTGTTGAGGCTGTCACATCTGTCCAGCCTACATTTGAAAATCGGATTTTTTTGCAATCTACTGCAGCAAATACTTTCAATGAAAGTACGCTAAAAAACACTGAAAATAATACAGAGAGTCGATGCATAATTTCCTCAAAAAATTGGTTCGAACATTTTTATTCATACATTGATATCATCATTATATGATTTTAATTTATTTGTCTATTAATGATTTCATGAGAGGATTAAATTTAATAATATGGAATATATTGGGTGGCTTTTGTGTATTTATAAATTTGGTAAATTCAATTTATTTTAAAATTATATATTTTGATTTATAATTGATTACCATTTATATTTAAAAATGATTTGAATTATTATAGAATTGCCTTCTTAAATTTTTAGCAGCTTCAGTCATATTTTTTAAAGCCTTGCTCACCTCAGGCCAATTCCGAGTTTTTAAACCACAATCAGGATTAATCCATAAACGTTCTTTCGGAATAAATTGCAATGCTTTTTCCAATTGCATAACTATAAAATTTGTATTTGGAATGAGGGGAGAATGGATGTCGTAAATTCCAGGACCGATTTCATTTGGGTAGGAAAAATTTTCGAAGGCTTGTAATAATTCCATATTGGAGCGAGAGCATTCTAATGTAATCACATCGGCATCGAGATTAGCAATGGCATGAATAATATCGTTAAATTCAGAATAGCACATATGTGTATGAATTTGAGTGCTATCTTCAACACCGCAAGAAGCTATTTTAAAGCATTTAACAGACCAAGATAAATATTCTTCCCAATCTTTTTTTTGTAAGGGAAGAGCTTCTCGGAAAGCGGGTTCGTCAATTTGAATTATTTTAATTCCTGCTTTTTCTAAGTCGAGAACTTCATCGCGCAGAGCTAAGGAAATTTGCAGCGCTGTTTCTTTAGTTGGTTGATCATCTCTGACAAAGGACCATGAGAGTATTGTTACGGGGCCTGTGAGCATGCCCTTTACAGGCTTATTTGTTAACGATTGTGAATATTTTGCCCATTCTACCGTAATAGCTTTTGCTCTAAAAACATCTCCATATATAATTGGCGGTTTAACGCAGCGTGAGCCGTAACTTTGCACCCAACCCTGACTTGTAAAGATAAAACCATTCATAAATTCAGCAAAATATTCGACCATATCATTTCTTTCTGCTTCCCCATGGACGAGGACATCAAGTTCTAAATTCTCTTGTATCGTGATACATTCTTTTATGTGCTCTTTAATTTGTTGAGTATATAATTCATTTGAAATTGATCCCTCTTTTAATTTTTTACGAAGTTCTCGGATATTTTGAGTTTGCGGAAATGATCCAATGGTTGTTGTTGGAAATAAAGGAAGATGAAATAGATTTTTTTGCTTTATGGAACGTTCTTCATAATTGCTATCGCGATGATAAAATTTTGGATTGATATCCGAAATTCTCTTTTTTACAGATGGATTTATCACTTTTTTAGAGATGAGACGTGATTGAATATCAAATTTATTTTGTTGCAAATTTTTCTCATATCCATTTTTTTTATTAAAAATAATTTCTATTGATTTAATTTCAATTGTTTTTTGTTTTGCGAAAGAAAGCCAATTTTTTATTTCAGGATCCAACTTTTGTTCGCTCTCTAAATCCACCGGTGAGTGTATTAAGGAACAACTGCTTCCTATCCATAAATTTTTGGAGAAACTTTGTTTTAGAATATTTAATTGGTCGATAATTTTATTATAATCAGACTTCCAAATATTTCTTCCATTTACGACACCTGCGGACAATGTTTTTTGATTGTCAAAATTTTTAATGAGGGAGTGTATTTGCTGAGGAGCAGAGCACAAATCGACGTGCAATCCATGCACAGGTAAATTATTAATGATGTTTATATTTTCGCTTATTGAGCCGAAATATGTTGTCGTTAATATTTTTATGTCATGAAAATTTAAATTGTCATATGTAAATTTAAATTTTTTTATCCATTCATTTGGTAAATCGAGAGCTAAAATAGGTTCATCTAATTGCAGCCATTCTATTTTATTATCCTTTAATTTTCTAAATATTTCATTATATATTGGTATTAAATTCTCAATGAGATTCAGTTTATTAAATTCATCACCTTTTGTTTTTCCTAGCCATAGATAAGTCAATGGTCCTAATAGAACAGGTTTGATTTTATAATTAAATGATAAGGCATGATCGATCTGTTCAAAAAAATAGTTGTAGGTTAACTGAAAATTTTGATTTTTACTAAACTCAGGAACAATATAATGATAATTTGTATTAAACCATTTTGTCATTTCACACGCAGCATGTTCTTTTTTATTGAGAGATTGACCACGTGCCATGCAAAAAAGTGTGTCTATATTTATTTTATTATCACTTTCTAAAAATCTTTTGGGAATCACGCCAAGCAACGCGCTTGTCTCTAGCACATGATCGTACCATGAAAAATCACCTACCGTTATAAAGCTAAGATTAGATTCACTTTGGATTTTCCAATTTTCCTCGCATATTTTTTTTCCTACTTCTAATAGTTGTTTTTGAGTTATTTCTAATTTCCAATAGGATTCAAGAGCTTTTTTAAGTTCACGTTTCTTTCCTATTCGCGGAAATCCAAGAATATGAGTGCATGAATTTATCATAATAAGACTCCCTATTTCTATCTAACAAAAATGTCAGTTAGAAATTAAAAAATATTTTTAGAATGGTATTTTTTTAATTTCATTAAATTCTTGTTAAAAATTTATTAATTTAATGAAAAGAAAATTCTAAGAGAATTTAATTGGAAATGAAATAAATAGGTATATTTTATGATACTGAAAGTAGGTTATTTTATTTAATAAGGATTATAACTTTTTTCTTCAACAAGGGCACTTCCCGATTTCATATTTATTTGTTTTTTTACGTCAGCTCTTTTATCGTTTGTAAAATAGACGGCACGTGCAAGGCCAATAAATTCTTCATCGAATTGTTTTGCGCGTTCTTTATCTCTAATTTTGTCTTCAATATCCCAAAGAGATTCATTATATTTTTTTAGTTCACTTATCAAACTGTCGTTTAAATTAATATTATTTTTTTGACAGACATCAGACAAGAGTTTTAACTCTTTTTTAATATTCATGAGTTTGCTTGGGTCTGAAATCCGTGAAGATTTTATTTCAAGAATTGTTATTTTATCAAGAAGTTCTCCAATAGATATTGGTGTATGTATTTCTGTCATAAAATCTCCTTAAGCGTTTAAATTCTGCCGGCACCAATACTTTTGGGATCAAATGTCAGCCTCAAAGCTTCTCCAATAAAGTTTAAGCTTGCTACAATTGTAAATAATGCCAAGGCGGGAAAAAAAGCAAGTGTTGGATTCGTTGTAAGATAATCACGTGCGGAATTGAGCAATCCGCCCCAACTGACGTGCCCTTGGCTGACGCCTAAGCCTAAGAAACTCAATCCAGCTTCAGCAATAATGACAGAGGCAAGAGAGAATGTAGCTTGAACAGCCAGAGGAGAAATTGTATTAGGAAAAATATGTTTAAACATCATTCTGCTGTTTGAAGCGCCGAGAGATTTAGCTGCCACAACAAATTCTCGTTCTTTAAATGATAAAAATTGGCCGCGTACAACCCGTGCATAGCTCACCCATCCTGTAATACTCAGTGCAACGACGACATTTATCAATCCTCCTCCAAAAAAAGCCATGATGGCAATGGGCAGAACGAGTGGGGGAAAGGCAAGCAGGATGTCGATAAATCGCGAAATAAAAATATCCACTTTCCCACCAAAATACCCCGCAATGGCGCCGAGAGGAATTCCTACTAAAAGACTCATGGCAACTGTGAACAAGCTGACAATAAGAGATGTGGAAGCGCCATTCATAATGAGAAGAGTCACGCTTTGGCCATTGCCATCGACGCCGAGCCAATTTTGTAAAGAAGGACTATGTAGTCTTTGTTGTAGATGAATGGGGATATGGGAAAAAACCGGAATAATGAGAGGGATAATTGCAATAATAATCCAAAAAAGGAGAATACATCCTGATACAATGGTAATATTATCACGACCTGCTATTTTAAAAAATCGATATGTTATTTTCTTCATGATAAACGCACCCTCGGATCGAAGACCCGGTATAAAATATCTACCAAAAGGTTACAGGTGACATAAATTGTGGCCATGATAATAACACATCCTGAGACAATATTATATTCCCGTTGTTGAACAGCTTCAACGACAAGACTGCCTAATCCGGGCCAATTAAAAATCTGTTCTGTAATGACCGTACCGCTTAATAATACGCCCAGTTGCATTCCTAAGACAGTTAATGTTGGTAAAAGAGCATTGCGTAGAGCATGTTTCGTTAAAATTGTGAATTGGCTGAGCCCCTTGCTTTTTGCTGTTCGAATATAATCTTCTTGCAAAACATCGACAATGCCACTGCGGATCATGCGGCTTGAAAAGGCAGCAAGCGAGGCTCCTAAGGTAACGGACGGTAAAATAAATGAATTAAAGCCTTCGTTTCCCATTAAGGGAAAAATATTAAATTTAACGGCAAATATCCACATTAAAATAGGTCCAATTATAAAACTGGGAGCGGAAATGGCTAATAATGAAAAAATGGCAGATGCTTTATCGGTAAACTTTCCTGCATGAGCAGCACTGATAATTCCGATAAATGTCGCAAATAAAATAGAAAAAATAAAAGCAACAGTGGCGAGTTGGATTGTTTCCCATAATCGTGGTAAAATAATATCTGTTACCGATAAATAGCCTGCATAACTTTTGCCAAAATCACCTTGGCATAATTGAGTCATAAAATGAATGTATTGTTTCCAAATAGGTTCATTAAATCCATATTTTGTAAGCCATTCTATTTTATTAATATCTGAAGCATCGACGCCTAAAACCGTATCTGCAGGACTTCCAGGTATCATGCGTTGCAAGAAAAAAACGATTGTGGAAACACCCCAAAGCACAGCAATTAATTGCAAAAAGCGTTGAGAAATAACTTTAAGCATTATTGTCCTTTATTTTTTTGTTACGTTAATTATGGACCAGTATCTTCCATCAGAATAAAGTTTGTAACCTTCAACATTTTTAGCTACTACAGCAACATTTAAACTATGCCATAAATAAACATAGGGCATTTCTCCGGCCAAAAGCTCCTGAGCTTGATCATAAATCACTTTTCTTTTTTCGGGTTTGACTTCTTCACGGCCTTCTTGGAGTAATTCATCCACAGAAGCGCTTGAAAAGGCACCTCGATTTCCTCCTGCAGGAGGCACCATGGAGCTGGCAAAGACAAAGCGGAGGTGATCGGGATCTTTAAATCCGACCCAAGGAGAAATCCAAACTTTCGCTACGCCTCTTTTTACCTGATCAAGAAATACACTATTTTCAAGCATCTCTACTGTGGGAATAAAACCCACATCGGCAAGATTGGCTGCAATGGCTTTAGCGACTTCAACCGTGGACTTGTTGCTATTGGAAACTTTAATAGAAAAAGAAATAGGATCGGTAATGCCCGATTCTTTCAGCAATGTCTTCGCTCGTTGCGTATTAAATGGCAGTTCTGGGATATTGCTATCAAAATAATAGTGATTGGGTGGGAACATGCTTGAGGCTAGAATTCCTTGATCCTGCAAACGGAATTGCAACAGACTTTTTCTATCAATCGCGTAGGCAATGGCCTGTCTAACTTTCAAGTTGCTAAAAACAGGATCTCTAAAGTTAAATGCCAAATAGGTTGTTGAGAGTTTGGGGCCCGATAAAATATTAAAAATATCACTTTTTGTTTTTTGTAAGAGTGAGATTTTATCGGGATCGATGGCGTTTTGCGCAATGTCGATATCGCCTCGGACGAGAGCAGAATAACGTGTGCCGCTGTCAGTTATAATTTTAAAATCAACCTGTTCCATCTTTGCTTTGGTTGAAAAATTGTAGTTTTCATTGCGTACCAAGAGCCAATTTGAAGCACTTGCTGATTTTAATAGGAAAGGTCCGCTTTCATAGCCTTTACTATCGACTACGTTGGGCGGGCTACTGAGAGCCGCATCTTTGGGCAGAATTCCAATGGTTAGATTTGTTAAAAAAGAAGTATCAGGTGTTTTGAGTTCAATTAAAATCTCATATTTAGATGTAGCTTTGAATACAGAGACGTTGCTGAAGGCCCCTTTTCGGGGGCTTGGGGGAAAGTCGGTTTGCGGGGAAAGAATTTGTAGATATGTTGCTTCGGCATCATAAGCATCTATTTCTTTTCCGTTATTAAATTTTACGCCTTTTTTTAAGGATATTTTCCAAGATTTATTAGAAAGAATTTTTACTTCATCAGCAAGCATATAAAGAGTATTGCCCTCTTCATCAAAGCTGATAAGGGGTAGAAACCTTAAATTTTCGATGTACTGACTATTGGCGTCGGAGCCAATGAGGCGGGGATCTCCTGACTGAATTTTTGAATCAAAAGCGATGGTTAGAATGTTTTTGGGGTTTTTGTCCCCGTTTTTTCCTGAGCCCGAGCTTGTCGAAAGATAGATGATATAAGCTATCAAACCAATTGATATTGCTGTAATTAAGAGTCTTTTGCTAGTTAAACGTATTGTCATGGCAGGAGGTCTCCTTGTTGGCGTTTGAAAAACGCTTTCATTTACCCTGTTTCTAAATGTTAGAAAAAAACGGGACAAACTTCCAACTTTCGAGCAAAAAACGTGTTGACGCATGCGCATGCTATTGCTACAAACTTAGGATATGCTGTTTCTTAAACAGTGTTTTCATTCCCCTTTTGCTCTTTTTAAGGAAGCATTATGGCTCGTATTTCAGTTCAAGATTGCCTCGATCAAATCCCTAACCGCTTTGCAGTTGTTATGCTTGCGGCACGTCGTATGCGTCAACTTCAAAAAGGAAGTGATGCTCTCGTTGAATGTAAAAATAAAGAAGCGGTAACAGCTCTTCGTGAAATTGCCGCTGGAAAAGTGGGAATTAAAAATGCAGAAATTGTGCCTGGATTGCATTTACCAAATAAGGTCAAGTGATTGTATTTTTATTAATTTCTATGAGTCGTGACTTATCAATTTTTTGAAAACTGGATGCTGAATTCTACGCAGTGTCCAGTTTTTTATTTTGAATTAAAAAGGGTTTTACTATGGCTTCTGCTTATCGATATTTTACAACTCCAATTTATTATGCAAATGGAAGCCCCCATGCTGGTCATGTTTATGCGACTATTTTAGCGAGTATTTTAAAAACTCATTATTTACAAAGAGGAATGGAAGTTCAATTTTTAACAGGACTCGATGAGCATGGTGAAGCCGTTCAAGATAAAGCAAAAGAGCTCGGTATTGAACCCCAAAAGCTTGTCGATGACATGTCTATTTTATGGAAAAATGAGTTTACCCGATTTGGAATTAATAATGATATTTTTATAAGAACAACAGATAAAAATCATGTGCAAAATGTTAAAGATATTCTAAATTATTGCCATAAAAAAGGTGATATTTATTTTGGTGAACATGAAGGTTATTATTGTATTAAATGCGAAGGATTTTTAACAAGTAACGAGCGGGATGAAAATAATCATTGCCTTATTCATAAAAGACCAACAGAACTTCGTAAAGAAAAAAATTATTTTTTTAGAACTTCAAAGTATCGTGAACAGTTGAAAGAATTCATTGCGCAAGGAAAAATTACGCAGCAAGAGCGGTATATCAATGAATTATTAGCTATGCTGAATAGTTTAGAGGGAGATCTCAGTATTTCGCGACCTAAATCGCGTTTAAATTGGGGAGTCGAATTGCCATTTGATTCTGAGCATGTTGCTTATGTTTGGTTCGATGCACTTCCTAATTATGTTACGGGAATTGGTGGATTAGAAGTTGCTCGTAGCAGTCAATATTGGAAAAATGCGCATCATATTTTAGGTAAAGATATATTAAAGTTTCACGGCATTTTCTGGCCTGCTATGTGTTTATCATTAGATATTCCGTTACCTAAGCTTCTAATTACGGGCTGGCTATTAAAAGATTCACATAAAATGTCTAAGAGTTTAGGTAATATTGTTTCTGTCGATCAAATATTACATTATGGCAAAGATATGTTTGTGAACTATGTTTTTAGAGCAACAAATCCGGGTGATGATATAGATATTTCCTGGAAATCATATTTTGAACGTTATAATTCTGATTTAGCAAATGGAATCGGTAATTTATTATCGAGAACTCTTGCCATGATTGAAAAATATTTTTCAAAAGAAATTCCTAAATTTTCTTCGGAATATCTTCTTCAAGAGCAAAAAGATATTGAAGAAGCTTGTAAAAATGCAGTATTTAATGTAACAAGAGCCTTCGATGATTTTAAAATTGCAGATGCCATAAATGAAATTTGGAATCTTGTTTCGTTAGCTGATAAGCATATTGCTTCTCAAAAACCATGGGATATTGCTAAAAATTCAGATGCTGAGAGTCTAGCAAAATTAGCAAATATTCTTGCGACAAGTGTCGGTGTATTAAGAGTTGTAGGTTATTTATCTTATTCCTTTTTTCCGCAAAAAATGAATGAATTACTGACAAGTATAGGCGAAGATACAACACAAATGAATCAAAGCTTTTTAAAAGCACAGGAATTTTTTGCTATTCATTTTGGTTACGTATTTGAAGAAATACCAAAATTATTTGCTCGTGTCGATATTGCTGCAGAGCTTGAAATTGTAGAACCTAAAAAGAAGCTTGAGACAAAAAAAATAGAAAATAAATCTGAAGAAAAGCCTTCTAAAAAATTAGATAAGGAAGTCAAAAAACAAATGGATTCTGAAGTTAAAAATCCAAATTCACCCATCACAATTCAAGATTTTTCAAAAGTTGAAATGCGTGTGGGTACGGTATTGAGTGCCGAATTTGTAGAAGGTTCTGATAAATTATTAAAATTAATTGTTTCCTTAGGAGAACTTGGAGAAAGACAAATATTTTCTGGTATTCGGGAATGGGTAAAACCCGAAGAAATCGTAAATTACAAAGTTATTATTGTTTGTAATCTTGCACCAAGAAAAATGAGATTTGGCGTAAGTGAAGGAATGATGCTCTCATCAGAAACAGTTGATGGTAAAGTAAGCCCTATTTTACTTCCCGAATACCTCAAAGAAGGTTCTGTATTAAGTTAATTTGATAAATAAATAACTTATTTTTGTTTAAATATTTTTAATATGGAGAACATATGGGCTTTCATTATAAGGCGATATTTGTTGATCTTGATGGAACTTTATTAAATTCTCAAAAAAAGATTTCAAAAAAAAATCTAGATTGTTTAAATAGTTTCATTGATAGTAGTATTTCTGTAGTTATTGCAACGGGTAGAACAATCAAATCTATTAAAAATGTCACTCAAGGTTTAAAAATAAATACACCTGTAATTACACTCAATGGCAGTGATATTCGTAACAGTATTGATGGCTATTCCATGTTATTAAACTATATTGAAGACGAATTGAAAGAAGCTATTTTTTCTATGTGCAGAAGTGTTATAAATGGCAATTTAAATTATGCCATTCAAAATATACTTGTTGATACTGCGCATGGCTTTTATTGTTTGCATCCTAATCAAATCGAAGTGGATGAATTTTCAAGCCATTATGATTCCTATGTGAAAGAACTTGATTTGGATAACCCTCCTAAAGAGGCTATTGTTAGTTTTTTATTTCTGCTCACTCCCGATAGCAAGCGATCGGCATTTTTAGAGGAACAGTCTGAAATATTAAAAATATTTAATGCCAAATTTTGTACCTTTAATGGTTGGCCTTGGATTGAAATTGGTTCTTCTCATGCAAACAAAGGTGCTGCTATGCAATATGTTTGCGAATATCTTGGCATACAAACTAAGGATGTTATTGCCTTTGGTGATGGTGAAAATGACGTTGAAATGTTAGCACAAGCGGGTCTTGGTGTTGCCATGGCAAATGCAGATGTGCATGCTCTTAAAATTGCGAAGGCAAAAGCGCTTTCAAATGATGAAGATGGCGTGTCAGATTTTTTAGAACGACTTAAATAACTTGGAAATATATCATAATGGAAATTTATAAAAAACCACCTGAATTTAAAGAACTAGCCGAAAAATGGTGGACACCGGAACGTCTTAAAAAAATTATGGGAGATAAACACTATACTATAACTCCTTTAAATGCTCCCTTATTGTTGAGAACTTTAGGATTATTAAATTCAGATGCGACTATGTCGCCAGATAATTTGAAGAAATTTATTCAAATTAATCATATGTTCAATTTACTAGAAGCTCATTTTGAAGATCTTTTAAAGAGACATAAGGTTGTTCGTATTCTCGATGCGGGTTGTGGAAAATCATACCTAACTTTTTTATTAGCATGGTATTTTAAAGAAAAATGTAAACATCCTGCTGAAATAATTGGTGTGGATACAAACACAAAAATCATCAAAAGCAATATTGAAAAAGCAGAAAAACTTGGATTTCAAGATGTTTTGCAATTTGAAGCCGCTTCCATGTTGACTTATAAATGGAATAAAGAAACAAGACCTCACGCTGTTATCGCTCTTCACGCATGTGACACGGCGACCGATATGGCCATGGCATTTGCTATTAAAGAAAAAGCCGATTTTATTGCTGTCGCTCCTTGCTGCCAAGCCGAATTGGCTCGTAAATGGAAAGAAATTGATAAAAACCATCCTTTAACTCCTATCTATCAAACACCTCAAGTTCGTCGGGAAGTGGCAGCGCATTTCACAGACGTATTGCGTATCTGTTTGACGCGATCTAAAGGTTATGAAGTAACAGCAACCGAATTTGTTCCTTCTACTCATACGCCTAAAAATCGTTTGATCACATGTGTGAGAAGAGGAAATTATTTAGATTCTGCTACTCAGGAATATACTTCTTTAAAAGAATATATTGGTAATAATAGCATTACTCTAGAAGATTTATTAGAAAATAATATGGAATAAACATTTTTTACTTGGAGATTTTTTTATGCGCATGTCCAAATTAGTGGGAAGAACAATTAAAGAAACGCCTAGAGACAGCGAATTGCCAAGCCATAAATTTATGTTGAGAGGCGGTTTTATGCGCCAATATTCAGCAGGTATTTATGGCCTGTTACCTTTAGGCATGCGTTGCGTTTCAAAAATTGAAAAAATTTGTAAAGAAGAAATGAATGCGGTTGAAGGCCAAGAAGTAAGAATGCCTTGCTCTGCAACTCGTGAATTATGGGAAGAGACAGGACGCTACCAGACATTTGGCAAAGATATGATGAAATTTCAGGATCGACATGAGAAACAAATGGTTTTAAACCCCACTCATGAAGAGCCTGTTGTTTACTTAGCGCGCACAGAAATTACAAGTTACAGACAACTTCCCGTGATGATGTATCAAGTGCAAACTAAATTTCGCGATGAACCTCGTCCGCGCGGAGGTTTAATCCGCCTGCGTGAATTTACCATGAAAGATGCCTATAGTTTTCATACGAGCGAAGAAGATTTAAAACAATATTATGATCAAGTTTTTAATGCATATAATCGTTTTTTCAAAAGAACAGGTTGCAAAAATTTTGTCAGCGTCATGTCAGATAATGGTTTATTCGGGGGACGTTATTCTCATGAATTTCAAATGCTCGCACCTACGGGTGAAGATAAGCTCATCACTTGTCCCAAGTGCAAATACAGCGCAAATGAAGAAATTTCCACTTCTCCTTTTGTGACCAAAAAGTCCGTTGAATTATCATTAGACAAAGTGCACACGCCAAATATTAAAACGATTGATGCATTGACGAAATGCTTAAGTATTTCTGCAGAACAAACAGCTAAAGCTGTTATTTTTCAAACTCTAGAAGGTATTCCTGTGGTTTCTTTTGTACGCGGCGATTTGGAAGTCATCGATAAAAAAGTGCGTACTCTTGTGAAATCGGAAGTTGTTACCGCAACCCATGATTCTATTGTCAAAGCGGGAGCTATTGCGGGTAGTACAGGTCCTATGGGTTTAAATTTAAATAATTGTTTTGTTGTCGTCGATTACACTATTGTTAAAAGTAATAATTTAGCAACGGGTGCTAACGAAAAAGATTACCATTTTACGAATTTTAATTTTGAGCGCGATTTTTATTCTAAATTAAATGAAGTAGAAAAAAAGAAGGTGATTATTGGCGATATTGCCGCGGCAAGAGAAGGCGATCCTTGTCCTCAATGTAACGAATCATTAAAAGAAACACGTGGTATTGAAATTGGAAATATTTTTCATTTAGGGACAAAGTATTCTGAAGGCATGGAATGCACTTATCTCGATCAAAATGGAAAAAAACAATATCCTATAATGGGATGTTATGGGATTGGGATTACTAGACTTCTTCCCGCAATTATTGAAGAAAGCCACGATGACAGAGGCCCTATTCTTCCTTTACCTATTGCGCCTTATGAAGTGCATTTGTGTGTTTTGAATAGGAAAGAAAGTATTATTCAAGAAAAATCTGAAGAACTATACATTAAATTAACAAAACAAGGAATTGAAGTTCTGATTGATGACCGCGATGAAAAACCCGGATCCCAATTTGCCGATGCCGATTTATTTGGAATTCCTTTCCGCATTATTCTTTCTCCAAAAACATTTGCTGAAGGGTGTGTAGAATTAAAATATCGTGATAATCGTATAGAGCCTAGAAAAATTAAATTAGAAGAAATTGGAAATGTCTTATTAACAGAAATTAAAGATGAATATAAAAAATATAATAATGTATAGTTTATTCTATTGAATATTTTGTATCACTTTTAAATAATGAGGCATCTTATTATTTTCTAATAGTTCTTAGAATATCTTTTGAATTGAATGAATAATCTTTAATGTTAGAGTGATAAGTCTTAGAGAAATTTTTTAAATTAATTTTATGCCAATTTGATTCGTCTAAATATTTTAAAAACTCATTAGATTCAAAAGAGTGAATTGCAGAAAAAATTTTAATATTCATTTCATATTGATTATTTAAAAGGTCTTTGCCATGCAAATAATCGTAAATATAAACCAAAGCGCAGGCACCATTCATAAAATGTCCACCTACAGTTGTGCTTAAGGTTCCATTTTTAACTTCGAAAATAGATTCTTTTGACCAGTTTAAACCACCAAGAAAAATATTTTTACCTGGAAGTCTATTTTTTTCTTTAGTTGCTTTTAAAGCACCCAGGGCAATAGGATCATTCGCTGCCCAAATTAAATTGATATTACTATATCTTTCTAGCATAATTTGCATTTGTTCAAAAGCAATATCTCTTTTCCATTCGGCATAAATTGATTGCTTTAAATGGATATTAGAATGTTTTTCAAGAAATTTTTTAAGCCCATCTCCTCTTTCTATAGAGGCAGGAGTGGCTTTGTCGCCATTAATAGCAATTAAATTAAAATTAGTTGAATGTTTTATTTTATTTAAGGCATCTTTATAAATTTCTTCGGCAATAAGATATCCTGCATAAGTATTATCAGGGACTATTGTGCTTAGCCAATATTTGTATTTTTCTCGGGGACGTTTTAAAATATTTTTTTGTTCTTTTGTTAAATCGACATGAATCAGAATTGTTTTAATTTTAGCCTCATTTAAAATGGGAATGATTTCCTCAGCGGAAAGTTTTTCATTAACAATAAGAACAAAATCTGGTTTTACTGTTCTTTTGGCAATTTCCTCTGCAATTTTTACCATATATATTCTGTTTCTTTGTGCATATACTGACTCTAATTTAATCCCTAAATTTTTGGCAGCTGCTTCTGTAAATTTTCCTGATGTAACCCAAAAATCTTCATCAGATTTGCCAGGATTTATAAAAGTAACAGATATTGAAAATGAATTGATATGAAAAATAAATATAAAATATATAATAAAGTAATTTAAAATTTTTTTACTAAAATTCATTTTATTTTTCTTTCATAATTTGATCGTGATAATTCTTCAATGTGTTTAAAATTTTTTATATCTATCAAATTTGCACCTCATCAGTAAAAATATTCATTGATGAATGAGTTCAATATTTAAAACTTCTTATTAATGAGAGTATATTATAAATAATGTGGGAAATAAATTCTTATTGGAATTTTGACTTTAATTTTATTCAGGCATTTTTATAATTTAAAATATGCTATTTTACTTTTTCTGAAAGGAATAAATTCTTTTATCTTCGGCATCGGAAAGTTCAATAAAAATTTCAAGAATTCTTTTAGGGCGTGGACATTGGGTTATGCTAAAAAATTTATTAAAATCATCCTCATCAACATTGTAAGGCCATTCAAAAACACATATCGTCGAAGAACTTTGAAATTCATTTTCAAGTCCTAAGTAGTTAAGTTCTTTACCTGATTTTAAGCGATATAAATCTAAATGAATTAATTTTTTAATATGTTGATTTATATTTTTAAGACCTTTATTCGGATTTAAATTTTCAATATTTAAAATTGAAAAAGTTGGACTTACAGAAAATTCTTCGGCGCCTAAGCAAATAGAAAGTTCCTTTGTAAATGCAGTTTTTCCACTTCCTAAATCTCCATCAAGAAAAATCCAATCACCTGCTTTTAAAAATAGAGTAAATTCTTTCATAAATTGAGATAATTCATTTAATGAGAGTTCAATCTGAATTTGCTCAATTGTGATATCACTTAATAAATTATTAAAATTTAATTTAAAATTTTCTATATTAATCATGTTAACTATTACCTTCATTTTGAGAAATTACTTCCCAAATGAGTTCACCAATTTTTGTTGCTGATTCAACTGAGGGAGCAGATTGAAGAGCGACTTTTCTTTCTTCAAGGGAATTTAATGTAGATTCTATGAGTTGAATAGCTGATTCATTCTGAAAAGTATTTTCATCAATAGATTGAGCCCAGCCTTTATTCATAAAAATTCTTGCATTGATAATTTGATCCCCTCTACTGGCATGCATGCCTAAAGGAATGAGAATCATGGGCACTCGTGCGGCAGCTAGTTCAAAAATACTGCTTGCTCCTGCGCGACAAATAGCAAGATTGGCAGCAGCATATGCAAATTTCATACCTTCATTTAAAAATTCTAATTGTCGGTAGTTTTCAAGTCCAAGAATATCTTGTTTGTTACCTTTTCCAACGATATGAATGATATTATAATTTTTATGTAGCATGGGTATAATTTCAAACATTTTTTTATTTAAGCTTTGTGCACCTAAACTACCTCCAAATATTAATATTGTTTTTCGATTTTCTGGTAATGAAAAGTATTTAAGGCTTTCCTCGCGAGTTGCAGAAAAAAGAGATTCTCTTACGGGTAAGCCAATTTCTAAAACTTTATTTTGAAATAGAGGAGAAATCTTTTTAATAGTTTCTGGAAAGGCGACAAGAGCTTTTAATGCAAAGGGGAGTGTCAATCGTGTTGCTAAGGCGGGAGTGGCATCACTTTCATGAATAATAACGGGAACGCCTCTGAGCCAGGCAGCCCAGACAACAGGCGCTGAGACAAAACCACCTTTTGAAAAAACAATAGAGGCTTTTACTTTTCCTAGTAGCAAAAATGCCTGAATAAAGCCAAATATAATGCGAAAGGGATCTGTAAAGTTTTTTAAACTAAAGTAACGGCGAAGTTTTCCAGTGGCAATCGAGTGATATGTCCAAGTAGGTTGATTACTGGATACTAAATCTTTTTCCATACCTGTTTGCGAACCCACATAGTGGACGCTTAAATTATTATTGTGAAACTCTTTTGCCAAGCGTGAATGACGGGCTTCAAATAAAGCAAAATGGGGCCAAACGTGGCCTGCTGTTCCTCCTCCCGTTAAAACAACACTGTATTTTTTTTTAATTTCTTTTTCAGTCATTCTTTGCGCCAATTCTTTTTAAAAGATTATAAATGATCGTGGCTATCCCAAGTGAAGTGATACTTTCTATCCTCAAGTACCATTGCTGCTTCAGTTACAAATAAAGGTTCAAAGGTGTCAACCATAATAGCTAATTCTTGAGTGTATTTCGCTCCAATACTCTGTTCGTAGCGTTCAGGGTGAGGGCCATGTGGGATGCCTGCAGGATGAAAGCTAATAGAATAATTTGAAATCCCTTTTCGACTTGTAAAGTCGCCACTCACATAAAAAATAGCTTCATCGCAGTCAACGCTCGAATGTGGCCAGGGGCAGGGTACCGCTTTGGGATGATAGTCTAGCATACGGGGAACAAAATTCATCATATAAAATTTATTTCCACTAAATACGTTGTGTATTGTAGGGGGCAAATGAACGGAGCTGGTTTTGGGTTGGTAATCATAAATAGAAAATGAAAAGGGCCAATACCAGCCATCCCAACCTACAACTTTATAAGGAAAATCGGTATATTCATGAATTGTAAGATTGTGATCTTTTTTTACAATCACGCAGTAATTTTCATTGTCTTCAAAATTTAAAAGACGCGTAGGTGATTTAAAATCGCGATGATTGTAGGGGGCATCAAGTTTAATTTGTCCCGAAGGTTGTTTAAATTCAGCAGGAATTCCAAATTTACTTTTTCCTTCTACCACAAGCATATTTGATTTTGAATGACAAATAAATCGGTATGGAATCGCTTTCGGAATAAATAGATAATCTCCTTTTTTATAGTCAATTTCACCCATGATTGTTTGTAAAATACCAGATCCTTCAGGAACAAAAAAGATTTCATCGGCGTCGGCATTTGAAAAAAAGTTCTCATCACTTTTTGATAAATTTACAATGCCAATGGAGCAATTGTCATTGATAAGTAATGTTGCTCTAGATTCAAGCATTGATCCTTCTTTTTTATATATTGGAGTCTGAAAATGACGGCGCTTAAGTTCGTGAGTATTTGTTTTATGAAAGCTGGGAAAAAAAGGATTATCATGTTGGAGAAGTTCAACTTTAATTTCGTGAGTAGGAGCTCTTTTTTGATATAAAATGGAATATTGTTCGTTAAAACCATCGCGAGTTATGACATGTTCTGCAAGCATTTTTCCTTCATATTCACAAATAGTATGTTGTTTTGTCGAAACAAAACCAAGTTTTCTATAATCAATCATAGGTTTAGGCTCCCTATTAAAGTGACAAAGTGAGTGACGTTATTTTATAACATTTAACAGGATTTACGAGCAAGTCGCAATTTGCAATTTAGCAAGGCTTATAATAGTCTGATTGTTTGAGTTGCTTTGTCCTAAAAGGAATGTTGCTTTTATGCAAAAAAAATTACTGTTTATAGCAGATTCATTGAAAAATATAAAACCTAATTCCGATTCCAGTCTTGCATTAGCTCAAGCGGCATTAGAAAATCATTGGGAAGTTTTTTGGTGTGAACCCAATCATGTTCACATATTAGGAAGTTCCATATATGTAAACAATCTCTCTCAGCTTAAATCTGTATCTATGTCTGAAATTAATTATGATTCGAATAATAAAAAAATATTACCTTTAAATTTTTTTAGTTATTGTTTCGTTAGAAAAGATCCTCCTTTTGATGAAAATTATAAAGATTTATGTTGGATTCTTTCTTCACAATCTGAGGTTAAAATTGTAAATCCAGCAGAAAATCTTTTAGCTTTTCACGAAAAAGCATTGCAATGGAGAGCTTTAGCAGAAGGTTTTTTAAACCAAGAAAATATTATTCCCACTTGTCTGACAAATTCTATTGAAGTGATTGAGGATTATTGCAATCAAAATCAATCTTTAATACAAAGTGGAATTGTTTGTAAACCTTGGTTGGGTCATGGCGGTGAAGATGTAGAGCTTTTTAAAGATAAAAATACATTTATAAAGTATTTACATGATAAACAAAAATATCAAAAAATAAGGCAACGCATTATGGTTCAGCCTTTTTTAAGTGAAATTTATACGGAAGGTGATAGGCGTGTTCTTGTTGCAAATGGTGAAATTATTGGTGATTTTGTTCGCCTTCCTGCACAAGGAAAAATCGCCTCTAATTTAGCCCAAGGTGGTTCTGCTCTTATAAAAGAAATGACACCTTATCAAAAGGAAATTTGTTTAAAAGTAGCTTCCTTTTTAAAACAAAAAAATATTTTTTTCGCAGGTCTCGATGTGATTGGTTCGCGTATAGGTGAAATTAATATTACGTCTCCAACAGGTTTAAGGACATTTGAAATTTTAACAGGCAGAAATATTGCAAAAAAAGCATTTAGTTTATTGGTGAATTAGTATTTATGAATAATTATTATAATAAAATTTTTTGTACTTTTGTGATTTTATTTTTTGTTTCGTGCGTAAGCTCAAGAAAGAAAAATGAATTTTTAAAAGCGGATGCAGCCGATCTTGTTCATAACGTTGTGAAAGTGATTCAAGATCGCTGTTATAATGCAAAAAATCCTCAGTTCCTGGGTGAATTTAGCACAGGAAGTATGAAGATAGCACCTTATGAAATGGAAGGTGTTTGGGAAAATAATTATAATTTATTAAAAGCAAGCGTAATTGGTCCTTTAGGGGAGGAGTATCTTTCCTTTTCAGTAGATGGTTATAAAGTAAATTATAATAATAGCTCTCGAGTTCTTGTAGATAATGATTATTTTGCACAAATTTCCTCGCTCATTGCAAGTATGGGTGCAAAAGAGTTGAGATCCTTTTTATGTGGTCAATATGCGTTTCATATTTCGGATGAAAATGATGGCATTTTTATTGTTAAAGAAACTTCACCTGAATTAAAAACTGAAAATAAAAAACCTATTGATAACATTAATAAAGTTGAAGAAAATGAATTAAAAATTGAATACCCAGATGAAAAAGTGATTTTTAATAAGAAATATTTTGCTATTTCGACAATTCAAATTTCTTCATATAACATCGAAATTCATAGCAATGTTTCTATTACAAAAAATCCGAAGGGAAATGGTTTTGGTGTTATCGTAAACAGCAGATTTTTTTATGGACCTTTTTCCAATGATGCTCAAGTTGACGTGAAATGGGTGGGTTATATTAATAATAATAATGTTTATCCTAGTTCAACTATTTTCAGGACAAAAGAAGAAACATTTTCGGTTAGTTTTATAGAGTATCAATAAAATTATTTATTGTTTATTCGTAATTATATTTATTGTTTTTTCTTTACTTTGCTGTTTTTTATCATCTTCATTGGGCTTTGTTTTTTTGCTATTAAAATTTTCAATCATCGATTCTAATGTGGAAAATGCAATATCAAATTCTTTATCTGATAAGGCATATACTTTTGTAACTAACTTTTGAAAATGTGAATATTTTTTTTGAGCAATACCACCGCTTTCTGCACGACAAGCTTGATCTCTCATATGTCTCGCGACGTCATCTTCATTTATTTGAACTTTTTTATCAGTCATTTTCTGCTCCCGTTGTCTTTCTCATCTGCGTTTTAATTCATCGGGATGTTTTATTTATTTATAAGTATTTGGTCATAACTTTGGCAAACAATGAAAATTTTTCAAACATATTAATTTTAAATGAATAACAATACAAAAGTATAATTAATTAAAAGGTTTTCTTAATGGCTCCAGATTTTGATTTTACAAGCCGCATTAGTGAAATTGACATCCTAATTTTTTTGGTACCGCGTGTTGGCGTTGCCTTAATTGTTGGTACTTTAGTAGGTTTGGAGAGAGAGTATCGTGGAAAACTTGCAGGCATTAAGACCAATGCTCTGATCTGTGCAGCATCTGCATTATTTACAGCTCTTTCCCTCATTATTTCAGAATATGGCTCATCGGACATCACTCGCATTATAGCTCAAATTGTATCTGGAATCGGTTTCATAGGTGCAGGAGCCATATTTAAATCATCTAGCAAGGTTCAGGGACTTACGACAGCGGCTGTTATTTGGACTGTGTCTGCCTTGGGTATTTTAGTGGGATATGGCATTTTTCTACCCACAATCATGATTACGATTGGGTTGATTGGATTTTTATCTGTGGTCGCTTATTTTGAAAAGAAATTTTTTAAAAATCGTTCTCATTCATCTGATTCGAGTAGTAGCAGTGGCGGAACGATGGATTGATTTTCATTTATAATAAATTATTAATTTATTTTTTGTGATTTAAATATTTGCTTAGGCTGTATTAAATTATTTTGTGCTTTTACTAAAACAAGTTCTTTTGATTGAGCTTTATGAGTTTCATCAATAATACTAAAAACGCGAGAAACAGTCTCTTCAAGTGCTATTGATAAGTTAAAGTTATTTTTTAAATAAAAATGTGTAAACAATGCTGAGGTAAGATCCCCTGTGCCATTTAAAGTGATTGGTATATAGGGTGTCGATAAAATATAAACAGACTCCTTATTTGATGCGAGAACACTTATATTTTTGTTCTGATTCTCTTTAAGTAACAAACTTGTTACTACAACAACTTTTGGGCCTTTTTTCATTATTTTTTGAGATGCAAAAATAGCATCATCAATTGTTTCAACTTTCATTCCGCTTAAATACTCTAATTCAAAATGATTTGGAGTGATAATTGTAGCGTAAGATATCATTTCATCTTTAAAAAATTCGGGAATACCTTCTTTAACAAAAAAACCTCTCCCTACATCTCCCATAACGGGATCGCAGCAATAAACTGTTTCCGGATTGATTTTTCGGAGTTCTAATATGGCTTCTATCATCACATTTCCAAGCTCTTTTGAGCCCATATATCCACTGAGGAGAGCATTGCATTTCGAAAGTACTCCTCTATCTTTTATTCCTAAAAAGACATCCCTTACTCCCTCTACGTCAAAAACTCTTCCACCCCATTTACCATATCCGGTGTGGTTTGAAAAAAGGACGGTGTGTATAGGCCAAACCTCAACTCCAAGTCGTTGCAAAGGAAACGTAACAGCGCTATTACCAACATGACCGTAACTGACACAAGATTGTATTGAAAGAATTGATTGTTCCATGGTATATATCTCCGAAGTAAAATGACTTTGAGAATTTTGGTCTCAAAGTTTTTCCCATGGTACAACAGGAAATAAAAAAATTACACTTTGCCTCTTGATATATATGTCATTTCAGGCAACTATAACCACAGTTTCATTTAACCTTCACTTGAGAGGATGTTTATGACAAAAAGAAAGGTTGCGACTGTTTCAACTTCTGCTTTAACAGTTGAGGTTTCTTCACGGTTTGATCAATTACCAAAAAAATTAACGAAAGAAGTCATTGCAGCTTTTCTTGATGCAATTGAAGATCACGTTGCGGCAGGAAAGAAAGTGCGTATTGATAAACTTGGTATTTTACAAGTAAAAGATCGCGCTGCGCGCAAGGGGCGAAATCCTCAAACAGGTGAAGAAATTAAAATCCCCGCTTCTAAAAAAGTCAGCTTCCGGGTTGCATCATCCTTAAAAGAAAAAGTGGGTGTAAAAAGAAAATCATCTGCTAAAAAGAAAAAATAATTCAAATTTAATGGTTTGAAATGCATGAGCTAGTAGAATTCTTTCTACTAGCTTTTTTAAGTATTTATAATTATTGTGCTAAGTTTTTATTCCTCGGCTCTATGAAAAATTCAATATTTTTTCTCAATTTTCCGATATAAAAGTTGTTGAAACGTACTCGAAAAGGGATGATTATAACATTGTGAAATAAATGGCAAAAAACACCTTTAAGATAAAAGACAATATTTTACTGAGTCGTGGGATTCAATTAGATCGCACAGAAGAATCCGTTCATAGGTGTTTTTTATTTGCTTTTACAAAGTTTGAAGAAGAAGAGTTTGATACGGAAGCCGCTCGCATGGAAGCAACTAAAGTTGTTTTTGGCTTTCCAAATGACTTTATCAATGGCTCCACAATTGCTCAGTGGCTCGCGACCGGTGGGGATGAACGTCGTGCTATTGACGCTATTAAAGACTACATTATTGAAGCAAAACGCATAAAAGCGATTGAAAAAGAAGTTAAAACGATTACAGCCCGTGTATTTAGAAGCGGTAGTTAATGAAGATCTTTCTTTTATTTCTCTAGACTGAAAAAAAACTATCATGTATGACTCAAAAGATTTTTGAGTTTTTTTGTTTTTGTTACATTTTATAATTTTATTTTAAATAAGGATAGTTTAATGATAAGCAACTCTAAGGAACTTCCTATACAATTGGGTTTTTCAATGCCTGCGGAATGGGCGACTCATGCGGGCACATGGACTTCTTGGCCTTGTGATGATGAAATTTGGTATGGCCTTTTTTTAGAAAATGTGCGTCATGAATTTGCGGAACTCGTAAAAACAATTGCGAAATATGAAGCTGTTCATTTACTAGTCCGGAATAATGAAGCGCATCAGGATGCCCTAAAGAGACTCGGTCATTTATCTAATGTAACAATGCATCAAGTTCCTTTAAATGATGTCTGGTTTCGTGATAATGGCCCTATTTTTATCACTAAAGAGAACGATTTAAGCATAGTAAAATGGGATTTCAATGCTTGGGGACAGAAATTTAAATGGGATTTAGATAACAAAGCTCCCTTTGAAGTTGCTAAATATTTAAATGCGGACATGTTTCAGCCAGGCATAGTTATGGAAGGTGGATCTCTTGATGTCAATGGACAAGGTGTTGCCTTAACAACAAGGCAATGTCTTTTAAGTAAAATGCGCAATCCTAATCTTACAGAAGAAGATATACAAAATTATTTGAAAAACTATCTGGGAATTCAAAAATTAATTTGGTTAGAAGATGGTTTAGAAGGTGATCATACCGATGGTCATATTGATACCATTGTGCGTTTTGTAAATGAAAATACTATTGTTTACTCTATGACCGAAGATAAATCGGATACAAATTATGCGCCCATGATGAAAAATTTAGAAATATTAAAATCTTCTACAGATTTAAATGGCAATTCTTTTCAATTAGTTCCTTTAGTGTTACCTAAAAATAGAATGGAAATTGATGATGATCGCTTGCCATGTACTTATGCTAATTTTTATATTGGAAATCATTTTGTAGTTGTTCCTGTATATCAAGATCCTCATGATGAATTAGCGTTGCAAACATTGCGTTCTGTATTTCCAAATCATCAAGTTATTGGCTTAAGTTCTAAATATTTAATTCATGGCGGTGGTTCTTTTCACTGTGTTACTCAACAGCAACCTGCTGGTAAAATTTGGGGAAAATAAAAGATGTCTGCAACTGTTAAATTAGCCATTGTGCAAATGGCAATGTCCAATGTTTTAAAAGTAAACCTTGAAAAAGCAACTCAATTTATTCAAGAATCCGTTCATAAAGGAGCAAATATTATTTTGCTTCCCGAATTATTTGAAAATCATTATTTTTGCCAAGAACAACATGATCATTTATTTGATTTAGCTCATGAAGTGGAAACTCATCCCTTTTTACCTCATTTTCAAAAGCTAGCTAAAGAGTTTCACGTTGTGTTACCTATAAGTTTCTTTGAAAAATGTGGCCAAGCTTATTATAATAGTATTGCTATGATAGATGCTGATGGTACTTTATTAGGTGTTTATCGTAAATCGCATATTCCTGATGGTCCTTGTTATCAAGAAAAGTATTACTTTAATCCAGGCGATACAGGATTTAAAGTTTGGACGACAAAATTTGGAAAAATAGGTATTGGCATTTGTTGGGATCAGTGGTTTCCGGAATGTGCACGTTCAATGGTGCTTCAAGGCGCTGATTTATTACTTTATCCAACGGCCATTGGTAGTGAGCCTCCTGAGGCTCATGCTATTGACACCAAAGACATGTGGCAGCGCGCCATGATTGGTCATGCCGTTTGTAATTCTGTTTACTTAGCTGCTCCAAATAGAGTGGGCTCTGAAAAAAATATGACCTTTTATGGCAGTTCCTTTATTAGTAATTATATGGGCGATAAGGTTGCAGAAGCAGATAGAAATTCAGAATGTATTTTATATGCGGATTTAAATTTTAAAGAAGCTCAAACATTTCGAGCAGGAATGGGCTTTTTTAGAGACCGAAGACCTGATTTATATAAAACATTATTTTCCTTAGATGGTAAAATTTAGTTAAAATAAATTTTATAAATCATTTCTAAAATTAACGACGATTCCTAGTGCACTCGCGGTCGCATTAGGTACTCTTAAAATATTATTTCCTAATGAAACAGAAATGCAATTTAGGTTGTTTTTAATGAATTCTCTTTCACGCTCTGAAAAACTTGCTTCGGGGCCAATTAATACACAAATCTCATCATTTTCATTTTTGAAATTCTTTTGAATTTCTTTAAAAATTGAATTTTTAATTTTTCCTTCGTAGACATGGCTTTCATCGCAAAATAAAACTAATTTATTTGTTTTCGAATTTTTTACATGTTGATTAAAAAATAAATCTAGACCTTCATAGTAAAAAATTTCAGAAGCATAAGCGCTTTTACTTATTCGGGTTGCTTCAAAACTCAATTGTTTTGCTTTTTCAAGTTTTAAAGGAGCTTTTGAAGCGGCCTTATCGCTCTTAAATATATGAATATTATCCGCACCCATTTCCGATGCATTGCTAATCACTTCATCCAGTGTTGTGGGTTTGGGCATGGCAAGCCATAAACTGATTTCAGGCGTTATTTTTTTAAAATGAGTTGCTTTGTTTATATTAAGATTTAATTCTTTTTTATTTGCTAAAGTGACAATTCCTTCTGCTTTTAAGCCGTGGCAGTTTGTAATTTCAACTTTATCTTCTTCTTTTAATCTCAAAACATGATAGGCATAATGATGTTCATCACCTTTAAGAGTTAAAGAAGAATTATTTTCGTTAAGGTCATAAGAAATTAATGTCCATTGCTGTTTTTGAATACTCATATTTAAAACCTGTGATTATAAATGGCATAATGAAATTAGTGGAGATTCTTTTAAAAGATTTAATTTTTCTTCAAACGAAAACTCAAAAAATTGACTGTCATGAGTCCATTCCTTAAAGCAATCCGCTATTGCGAGAATTTTTCGCCAATCTTGATCGGTTAAAGTTACATTTTGAAATAAATTATTAGTAATAATAAAATCATTTAATTTTCTGCTAGCAAATTCTATATTTGATTTTGCTTTATCATACAATGGTATATTTTCATCTGACATAAATGTCAGAGCTTCCATTTCACATAAAGTACGTGCATTAGAAATAAACAGATCACACAAAGCTTCCTCTAAGCTATCTAAATTCATAAAGGAGTTTTTTTCAGAGAATGATTCGCGCAAATAAATGTAAAATTCATCTTCATTTAGAATATGAGAACTGCCTTTCACACATTTAAAGTATTCTTTGAAAGCGAGTAACGTGTATTTCACGATTAAAACATGTTGAGTCATTGAGATTTGGATACTTCTATAATATCATTTGTTCCACTTGCTATGCGAGCCGATAAATGTGGAACAAATTGGTTGATTTGTTTGATAGCGCGCATGATTTGCGAGGTTTCAATGTCGCTATGGTATCGGACTTCCTCAGCGGTCACCGCATAGGGAATCATTATCGAATTTTTATTTGCTGTAAAGTTTTTTATTACATTTTCAAGTTCTGCCAAGTCATTTCCAGAGACTTCTTTTCCGATATACAGACGAATTCCGTCCCTTTTATTTAGTTTAGGCAATTCTTCTGTAAGGGCGTCTTCGATATCTTTTTCACTCGTCCCTAAAAACACCTTATTATTATAAAATAAAACAAATTTTGCACTAATAGGATTAAATTTTGAGGCCATTTCTCCAGAATAATTTATAAATACAATGAGACCCTTTTTGTTTATGAGAGGGGAAATTCCAAAGGGGACTTGTGGGGGCCAAGATTTGCTTCCTAAAAGTTGAAATTCAGTTTCTTGCTGTTTTTTTAAAATATTTTGACTATCTGTTGCCCAAGAACTATGAGGTACAAATTGAAAATGTGATATGTGCTGAACAATATTTTTGTTATAATTAATTCTTATTTTTTCTTCTTTTTTATTATAATTTTCGCAGATAAATACGACAAAGGGTAATTCTTCTTTTGGTTTTTGGTTCTTTCTATAATTTAAATCATTTGCAATAGAATAGCTGTTACTGTGGAATGACAACAGTAACAGGAATAATACTTGCTGGAATATAAGGTTCTTCCGCCAAAGATGAGTTTTTAATAATATTAATATCATCTGGAGTGGCTCCTTTAAGCTCTGATTTTCCATCATAAACTAATTTTACCACAGTAAGTCCAATGGCAGATGAGACCACTTTTGTAGGAAATATCATAACTTTTTTATTGCTGACTCCCACATCAAGTATGGCTGCGCCACATTGTACCGAGTTTCCGGGCAGCGAAAACATCATTGAAAAAGCAATTTTTTTCTTAGGAGGTGAATTTTTATCCGATTTATCTTCAGTTACCTTCTCATTTTGTGCCTTATCTACATAATAAACAAATTTATTTGGTGATGTCGCAGGCGGTTTGATAATGTCGCGCATGGCGGCTGCTAAGGTAACTTTAACAACGCCATTTGAATAAATTTCACTTCCTTGTGAATGAAAATAATTGTTCCATCCGGGCTTTGTTCCAATTTGTTTTTTTTCTATTTTTTGGCAGGAGGCTTTGAAGTAATTTTCTATATTTGTCAGAGCCAGTTTTCTGGCATTCACTTCTGCTAATAATCCACTGTTTTTATCGTTTTGATTGGGACTGGAAGCTCCATAAGTGGATATGGACATTTTAGCAAAATCAAATGAAATTTTATTTTCTTCGTTAACTTGTCCATAGGCAACGAAACTAAATGTTTGACCTAATAATAACATTGCTAACCATGTTGATTGAGTCACGCGCTTCCTTTCTTTTTAACCTCCCCAACATTTTCTGATGCTGCTTCGGTTAAAGAATCATAATTTAAATTTGAGATTTCTGCATCAAGTACGCATAGTGACATTATATTCGAAAATCCCTGAATTTTAAGGCGCAACATATTCCAGTATTGAGTGTCAATAGGATGACTCCTGCTGACAAAAAAGAGAACTTCTCTCACTTGAGCGAGAATGGCGGGAATATTGATACAAATATCTGAAAAATAACTTTTATTTTCTTGATCAAATGGAAATTGCATTGTGTTTTGTAGTACAAGTTCTAATTTGCGAATACTCGTTAAAAGAATTTCTGGTGAATAACCTTTAGTTAATTGCTTTTGTTGTTGAATGACTTCTGCTTTTCTATCCATTAATTTATGAATAGTTGCTTCTGTATTTTGATATTTATTGACATAGTCTGAAAGCCACTTAAATGTTTTAACAGGATTTTCGGGTATATCTCCAAATAATTCGGCAAGTTTAATTTTATGTAAATCAATAAAGCTAAGCAAAATTGCTGTGGAGCTGGTAGTTCGTTCTGGTCCTTGGAATTCTGCTCTTAAATCGCGAACTTCAGCAAGTGTGTCACGAATTTGTTCTAAAGAAATTTCTCCTAAATGAGAGCGAATATCTTGAGCTACAACAGCACCTTCTTCAGCTGCAATAAGTCTTTTATTTTCTCTTCTTAGAGTTTCATCAGAATTTGCAATTTGATTTTCTATTTCTTTTTTACGCTTCCATAAGCTTAAAGCAAATAAAAAACAGATTGGAATTGTAAGGATAAATATACAAAAAATGATAGCAAGCCAAAAACCACGATTGACTGTTTTTAGCCTTTCTTTTGCACCGATATTTTTCTTTTCGATTTTTTCAATATTTGCTTCATATTTTTCTCTATTTTCATAATGAAAAACAGCTTCGCATAGGTAGTTTGCGTTGTCTGCGTAAGGAGAAAGTTCTTTTAATGCAGAAAACCTATTGTATCTATGGATAATATGTGCTTCAGTTTTTTCGAGATGGTTGTGAACAAAGTCTTGAGCTCGTTTGGCATTTTGAATTATTTTCTGTCTTTCGTTGTCCTCCAAGGAAGTCCAGGGCTGAATTGTGAGTTTGAGAGCATTAATCCTGACATCAAGCTCTTCAATTTCATTCTGTTTTTCCTCAACGGAAGAGAGTTTTTTTCTTAGAACACGAAGGCCTTCAACGGATTCAACCCATTGTTTTGCTTCGGTAGCAAGTTCTTTTGAAAAAAAAGCATCAACCGCAATAAGGGATTTATCCGCTTGCCTAATTTGTTTTGCCCTTAGGTAGTGGGGTTTGATTTGAAATGTTCCCGCAAGCAAGATCAATTGATCTGCGGTTTCTCTTAGTTGCAATAAGCTCACTTGATTCATGAAAAACGCCTCTTGGTGCATGTAGTGACTCACCTGTTCTCAAGTATCCTCGCAATCTTGTACCTCTGAAATTCCCATAGTGTCAAAATTGTGCTAGCAAAAAGCAGTCATTTTTTAGTATCCCCAAAGGAGAAACGTATGTCTTCCATTGATAAAAATTTACTAAGCAGTGAAGTAAACAGAAGAAGAACGTTTGCTATCATCTCACATCCTGACGCAGGAAAAACAACAATGACGGAAAAGTTATTGCTTCTTGGGGGGGCAATTCGCTTAGCCGGGTCTGTAAAAGCAAAAAAATCAAAAAAATTTGCAACTTCTGACTGGATGGAGCTTGAAAAACAACGCGGTATTTCTGTTTCTACCAGTGTGATGAATTTTGAATATCGTAATTTTATTTGTAACCTTCTTGATACACCGGGTCACCAGGACTTCTCTGAAGATACTTATAGGACGCTAGCTGCTGCTGATGCGGCCATAATGCTTATTGATGCAGCCAAGGGTGTTGAGCCTCAAACAATTAAATTATTTGAAGTATGTAAACTTAGAGGAATTCCCATTTTTACTTTTGTGAATAAATTAGACCGAGAATCCCGCGACCCTCTTGATCTTATGCATGAAATTGAAAGTGTATTAGGTATTGCAACTTACCCTATGAGTTGGCCTGTTTCCTCTGGTGAAAGATTTCGTGGAATTATTGAACGCGAAACAAGAAGCCTCCACTTTTTTGAAGGTAGAAATACAACAACAGAAACGGTTGCTAAAATTATTCCATTAGAAAATAAAGAAGAAATTTCAGCTCTTGTTCCGGAAGATCTTCTCACAGAAGCTCTTGATGGTTTAGATATGGTTGAAATGGCAGGTGATGAATTTTCATCTGAAAGGTTCTTACGTGGCGAGCTTTCTCCTGTCTTCTTTGGCGCAGCTATGACAAATTTTGGGGTACGTTTATTCTTAGAAAAATTCCTGGAGATGTCGCCCTCACCCTCCGCCAAAGGAAGTAATCAAGGAAAAATTGAGCCACTTTCCCCTAATTTTAGCGGATTTATATTTAAAATTCAGGCAAATATGGATCCGAAGCACCGCGATCGTATTGCCTTTCTTCGTATCGTAAGTGGTGTGTATGAGGCTGGAATTAATGTCACAATTCCAAGGCTTAACCGTGAAATTCGTTTAACCCAACCGCAGCAATTCTTTGCTCAGGATAGAAGTACTTTGGATAAAGCCTACGCAGGAGATGTGGTGGGTATCTACGATCCCGGTATTTTTACAATTGGAGACTCCTTAGTGGAGGGAGGTTCTTTTTCATTCGAAGGAATACCATCCTTTGCTCCTGAAAACTTTGCTGTTGTCAGAACATCAAGTGCTCTGAAAAGAAAACAGCTTTTCAAAGGATTAGTCCAGCTTTGTCAAGAAGGCACTGTGCAGATGTTTGTGGATGAAACACGTGCGGCAAGCGATCCTATATTAGCGGCTGTAGGAAGTTTGCAATTTGATGTGCTCTTATTCCGTTTGAAAAATGAATATAATGTGGATTGTGTTTTGGATTCTTTAGCGTTTAAGCATGCGCGTTGGACCAATGCTTCTTCAGAAGAAATTGCGGAAGCTAAAGCGGCTACCGATGTGGTCAGTGTACGAGATATGCAGGGCTGTTCTCTATTTTTATTCAAAAATGACTTTACTCTTTCTTATTTTCAAGAAAAGTGTAATAATATTAAGTTGTTCAGGAGTAATTCAAGCCTCCATGGCAACATGATGCAAATGTCAATAAATATATTTGAGGAATAATTTTTTTAGCGTATATTGGTAACTATGCATTTATAAAGTACTATATTAATGTATAAGGTTCTAACAATAAATCTTCTCTTAGCGAGGAGTTCGAGAATGGTGAAGAACTTATTTCAATTATATTCGTTTGTTGCAAGTACAAATGAGAATAATTCAGGCGCTAAAATAATTCAATTTAGCGATCACAAACATAAGTCTGAACACAAAAAGTTAAAGCAACCTTCAGTTCGAGGGGGGCATAATGACTCTTTAGCTCGGAATGTGAAAAACCAGCATACTGTAAAGTCTCATAATCCAAGTTCCTACAAGAGTTTTAACAAAGTAAAGAAAAGTCCTAAGTCAAAATTTTCATTGGCTTCCCTGCTCTTTTATACTTTCGCCATATTTGGAATTTTATTTGGCCTATTCATTCTTTTTGGTGGCTTGTCGCTATTTTTCAAATAGCTATTATTGCAGGAGAATTTTTTTTTAAAAATTATGGGATAAATGCTTGCTTTGATCTTCCTTCTCTGGCATACACAACTGCACATGAGTGGGGTGGTAGTAGAGTTGGTTACAACGCTGGCCTGTCACGCCGGAGGTCGCGGGTTCAAGTCCCGTCCATCCCGCCATCTTTAATTGAAATAAAAAAAGCAGTCTATATTTTAGACTGTTTTTTTTGTGTATTGTATAGTTTTTTTAGTATAAATTGCAATAAAATTTACCCGCAAGCTTCTTCTTTAAAAAGAAGAAGCTTGATTTTTTAATTCTATAAAAATAAAATGCAAAAAAAATTATATAATTACTTTATGTAATTATACCCATATTAATTTTTTTTTAATCATCCTACACAATTTAATTTTGGCACAAGATTTGCATAGACAAAAGTATCTATATTGCAAGATTGTGAATGGACTCACACAACGGGAGGAAGAATAATATGGGTATTTTTAATAAGAGCGGATCCTCTGATCTGGAAAATGCGAATAGGAACATTTCTCCCGTCCTTGCTCAGGGTAATTCCAAGGCAATTGATCCAGAAAAAGAGCAAATAGAAGAACCAAGTATAAAATTTAATAAATATGCACAGAAAAATTTGGCAGAGCATATTCAGCTTTCTTTAGAAGAAAAAAAATATTATTTTGGGAATGCAAGAAATTTATGTGTTTATTATTTTTCGTGTCTTTCGGAATTAATTGAATCAAAATCAAAATTAAATAACCAGAATATTATGAAAACATCTGAATCTAAAATTATAGATGAATTGATAAAAATTTATGAGGATAAAAATAAAAATCATGAAATAAAAAAAATAGAAAGAATTTATAATATTGATAAAATTAAAAAAATGTATACCCTTGATTCTTTTCTTTATAGTATAAAAATTAATGAGTGCCTTAAGGAAGAAAGTAATAAAAAGCATTACTTTGATAGAATGGATTTTTATGTGTTCTCTCCTTCAGATGTCGCTCTTTTTAATATGTTTATTGTTCCTATTATTGGTTTTCATACTGTTGTATTTAGTATTGCTATACCTCCTATTGGAAGTGTTCTAGCAACAACTCAGACTTTTGCTATTTTGACAGGAGTAGGCTCTGCAAAAACAGCACTATCTGAAGGAGTTAAAAGTCTTTATAATGTTCTTAAAGGTAACAAATATTATTTATATGAAGGGAAGTCATATGAGAGTAATTGTATTATTGAAAAAATTGTAAAACAGAAGCTCACTGGTTTGGAGGCTCTTAAATCAGCCCTTGCGCATGTCCAGGAATCAACTTCAAGAACGGGTCAGTTCACCTATTTTTTTGCAAATTCTTTTAAATATTACTGTCTTTTAAAAGAAAATTGTGAAAAATTTAATAATATTTGTAGTAGCTATTATACAAAAGATCGAGTTGATTTAAAAACCTTTCAAAAAGAAATGCCAAAAATAAAAGATTATTATAATAAAACATTTTATTACTTAAGAAGTAATAAAATTATTGCAAGTACTCTCAGAATTCAAATAGAGTCCTTAAAAGCAACAACATTGCAATCTATGTTTTTGCTTGTAAATGATTCTACTGTTCAGAAATTTTTTAAGACATTAGATATTAAAAAAACGGGAAATAAAAAATCAAAAACTGAAAATACGATTGAAAAATATTTGAAAAATAAATATAGAAAAGTTGATAATTCTTTGGCAGAGCAGCTTTCAGCATTTGTCATTGCAACAATGAATACAGATTCTATTAAATATGATGATATTAAATTAAAATTTAATGATGAAAAAAAATCGGCAGAAGAAAAGAAAACTCCGTATCAAGAGTTTAAAAGTTATTTTGATGAATTTCAACATCCCGCAGATTCTGCTAGACGATTAGTTTATTTATTCGCTAATTTACCATTTTCTAAAGAATATTTTACTAATTTACAATCCCAAACTTATGCTATCAATTTTGGAGCTTGGGTTGCCTTCTCTGTTTTTGATGCCATTCTTTATAAATCAAACTCTAATTTTGCAAAAGATAAATACGCAACTCTTCGATCGTGGTCTGGTAATATTGCAAATGGTGCGTATTCTTTTTTTCATGTATTAGGAGTAGTTGATCTCTTTTCTAAAATAACAGGTTTATTTTCAAATAGTATCATATCAAATTTAGCATTTTCTCCATTTGGAATTTTAATTGATGTAGGAATTATAAATTTATTTGGACAAGTTTCTTCAAATGAAGTGCAAATTTGGAAAGATATTGAAAATAAATATGTAGATGCAAAAAGTAAAAAATCGAGTAAAAATCTAAATGATACAGCCTTTAGATTTTTTACAAAAGCGGTTGCTTTTATGCCTGGTGATTCCATACACAAGCTAGGTAATATGTTTAGAGAAAGATTAAAAACTGTTGCTAATTTGTCCGTAAAAATTAATGCCGATTCCCTTGCTATTATTGATGGAATTAAAGAAATACAAGGCGAAAAAGCTCCCAAAAGAAAATTTACACGGGCTGTGACCTCAGAAGATGTTGTTAAAAAATATACAAAAACATTAATGAATATTTTTACATTAGCAAAAGAATTAGAAGCGCTGCAGTTTTATATGGATAATATTGTAACTGATATGAATGAAGAAATGGATCAAGCTTTACAATTTTATTCCATAATATGTGGTGTAAATTCTCCAGAGGCATTTTCAATTATGAAGTTTGCAAAGAAAAAAGAAATTTTTGAAGAGTTTTTTGTAAAGAATTTAAATAAAAAAAGCTGAGAAAATTTCTCAGCTTATCTATTTACTTTGGTTCCTTCGTTAATGGAACGCAAAATTTCTTCTCGCGGAATGAGATCTGTTGGTAGAGTCGCTCTGCGGACATTGGCGCGATATAAAATAGCACCTCTTAATTTTGTATAATCAAGGTCTGCATCCTCGAGGTTTGCGCGGGTTAAATTTGCTCCTTCCAAATTGGCATTCCAGAGACTTGCGTTTGTAAAATTGCAGCCTTCCAAATTGGAATCTTTAAAATTCACATAAGAAAGATTTGAAGTTTCAAAATTGCAGTTTGAAAAATCGAGCTTTGCTAAATTGGCTTTACGAAAATCCATTTTAGAAAAATCACGCGTGGTTTGAAGAATGTCTATAGCTTCTTTGCGTGTTAAAGTTTTCGGTTTTGCTTCGTCAGAGTCAATTTCACTGCTGCGCATTTCCGAAATGCCTTCTTCTTCCTCTTCTTCATCGCTAAAATCTTCATCTTCTTCGTCTTCATCCTCATCTATAGCTTTACGAGCCATGAGACTTGTTTTTGTTGGAGCCGATTTTTTATTAAGAATCACAACCATTTCGAGAAAACCTCCTTAATTAGGTTTGACAATAAACAATGCCTCAAAATGTAAAAAAATCAAGAATAAAAAAATGAGTGACTCCAAAGAATCACTCATTTTTTAAATATTCATTGATTCAGAATTGTCTTTTAAAACAAGTTATTAATGAACAGAGTTTGGCACTGTAGATGCCGCTGGGCGTGGTTGTTTCTTAGAGAAGGAAAGTGAGTTTGAGTCATCACTAAACTCTTCATCAAGAAATTCTTCTTCCACCATTTCTGTTCTGTCTTGAACGGAAATACGCGCTTCAAGAGCAGCAGCTTCAAACACACTGTTGGAAGCAGTTTCAAAGAGAATAGAGGAAAGCCGTGAGCGGATTACGGATTTTGGTGCCCAAAATAGGTCTGCTAAAGCTTTAACCATGTTGACACGGGTTGAAATTTTTTGAATTTCAACAGCAAGAGCTTCTCTTGGCACTAAGAGTGCATTGGCAAAATCGACAATTTCAGCTTGTGAAAGAGTTTCGCAACGGCTTGTAAATTTGAATTTTTCTCTTTCAGAGAGCAAAACAATGCGTGCGATTTCACGTGCAATAGCGGTGCGCGTGTGAGCTCTGATGTCACCTTTGCGGAAACGAATGGCATAATGACCAGGTCTTACGCGTGAGCTGCGTGCAAGCTTGTCGGAGACATCGCCAGGCATAAGTTGGATAAAAGGAAATGCAGATATAAGTTCTGGTATATGCACCGGTACAGAGGTTACATTTGCTTTTGCAAGAATTTCTTGAGCCACTTTTTCAATTTCAAGACTTCTATCGCGTCTTTCAATGCGCACGCCAGGTTCTTCTAGAGAGAGGCGGCGTTCTTCTTCGGCATCGCAGAAGTCGCACCATGCTTCGTCTAAATCAACCAAGCCGTCAGCAAGATCTTGGACAATTTCAAGATCGACGTCGAGCGCTTTAGCAAGGTTTTCTAAAGATTGTACATTGCGGATTGCTTTTTTACCGCGCTTCCAGTGACTTGTGTCGCTTGGGTTATAATTTAAAATGGAACCAAGGTCTTGATCATGGACTTTTTCATTTGGCTGTCTTAGCTCTAGAACGCGAAAGCAAAAACGAAAGAGTTGAACAGACTGTGGAAACCTAACTGCTTCTTGTAACTTACGCATAAAACTTTCCTTTCTAAAGAAATATTAAAGAAGTCCATAATAGTTAAAATAAACTAAAAATTTTTGTACTACAGGAAAATCTTGTTGCTAAAAATAGCATACTTATGAATTCCCTACATCCTGATTACTCTTCAAGAGGGAAAACTACCAGTCTTTAAGTGTTTCGTCAAAAATTAAGACATTTTTTCAGGGGGTATAACGATTGAATTTTGTGGAGAAAAGTATTCAATATAGGATTTTATGTTATATTTATAAGGAATTAAAAATATCACAAGCAGCCTCGATGAAATAACTGTCTTACAAAAAGACACTCAAAAGTCGGAAGTCATAATGGAGGGTTTGCGATAATTATCAGGAAAGAATCGTTCCCGAAAGATTACCAAAACCTACCCGAATATTGCCCTTTTGTGCAAACCCCTTAAAAATAACCGTATCCCCGTTTTGTAAAAAATTTCTTGTACTTCCGTCGGGTAAGCTAAGTGGCTTCGTACCCTTCCAGCAAATCTCAAGCAGGGAACCATAGGAGTCCGGTGTGGGACCACTAATTGTGCCACTTGCATAGACATCTCCAACGCTTACAGGAGAACCATTGGATGTCATGTGAGCCAATTGTTGAAATAAATTCCAATACATATGCTTGTAATTTGTCTTAGCAATTAGAAAGGGCTCTCTCATTTTTTCAGATTGCAAATAAATTTCTAAATGAATGTCATAATGCCCCAAGCGAGAGCACCTCAAATAATCAAGCTCAGGCACATCCTTACTTGGTGCTGCTAATGCAAAAGGAGAGAGCGCATCTAAAGAAACAACCCAGGGGGACATTGAGCTTGCAAAGCTTTTGCCAAGAAAAGGACCTAGGGGAACATATTCCCACCTTTGGATGTCGCGTGCAGACCAATCATTAAATAGTGTGAGTCCAAAAATAGCATCAGAGGCATTGTCTGGAGAGATCGTTTGCCCCATTTCTGTTTTTTTATTTGTGATAAAAGCCATTTCTAGTTCAAAATCCATTTGTTTTGAAAAATCAAAGGTGGGAGTGGAAGAATCGGGGAGGCACAATTGCCCCTGGGGTCTTTTAAAGCTTGTTCCACTCACAACAATAGAACTACTGCGCCCATGGTAGCCAATAGGGATATGTTTCCAATTAGGGAGGAGAGGATTCTTTTCGTCGCGAAACATTTTCCCTAC
Organism: Silvanigrella aquatica; assembly: GCF_001907975.1. NCBI lineage: Bacteria > Pseudomonadati > Bdellovibrionota > Oligoflexia > Silvanigrellales > Silvanigrellaceae > Silvanigrella > Silvanigrella aquatica. The sequence continues at coordinate 3,009,409 of NZ_CP017834.1, read as the reverse complement.
ATTTGAGGCATGATCTAGGCTTGAGTAAAAATCTACGTAATCTTTAACTTCAATAGGTAACAGCATTTGAGCAGATGCTGCAGGCACTAAAATTTTTTCTAAATGTTCGGGGTGATTTTTTAATTCTATATTTTTTTCGGAAAATAAGGACTGAATTCTCTTTCTGACAGAATTACAAGTTTCATTTCCAAGTGATAAAAAATAATTTAGTTTGTTTTTTTCAAAAATTTCTTTAGAAAGATTTTTAATATCATTTAAATATCCAAATTGATAAAGACAGCTTAAGTCTATAATATAATCACCTAAAGCGGCACCACACCGTGCTGATTTTAAATTATTATTGATATAAAATACACCAAATGGAATATTATAAATAGAAAAGTCGTGATTGTTTGGTATAACTAACCAAGATTGAAATTCTTGCATTTTTAATTCCTTTACAAAATAAATTGATGATGTTGTAAGTGTTCAATGGGCTCTAGAAAACTACAGGTTCCAAAGCTTTTAATATATAAATTACGAAATTGCTGCATTTTTTCATTAGAAATAAATTTATTTCTAACAAAAAGTCCTTCGTCTGTAAACTTGAAATCTTCATAAGAGCAATGAGAAATAATCTCGTCTATCTCTTCAATACTGAGCAAATGATCGTAGCAAAGTAACAAACTCGAAAAAATATTCAAAAATCCATGTAACCTTGCACCCACATCGGAATTGTCATTCGGAACAGGGACATGGAGTCCCGCCGTTGCTTTTAATGAGATTTTTTCTTGTGCGCAAAGGAGAATGGCTTGTGCTATTTCTATTGATTTAGGTATCTGTTGTGGCGTCACTCCACCGGTTCTTAGTTTTATTGATAATTTATAGGAATTTTGTTTGTTATTACATTGTATTATGGATTTTATGTATTCATTTAAAAAAGGATTTAACGGCAATTCACAATAAAATTCTAATTTATGTTTATAATAATCAATTTTATTATTGAAAATACTTATAAAATCATTTAATAATGTATGATTTTTAGGCTCAAAGATTTCTTTTGGTGGTAAAAACTCAAAAGAAAGAATGTCTATCGTGGTTTCAAATTTTTTTCGAAAGTTGTTTATAATTATAAGGTCTTTTTCTAAATAATTTGGATAGTCAGTAAGCTTATCGCAGCTGTTTAAAATGATTGAGAACGGAGCTTTTTGATTAAGGGTTGAAAATGTGTTCAGATTGTTTAATAGTGATATTGTCTCGTCAATCTTATTGGCAGGTAAAATAAATTTTCCTAGCCATTTTTTTTGATCATGATGATGATATTCTGCAAAATTTTTTAGAGCATCTTGTAAAGACAACGTTGCTGGTGGAAACAAACCTGCGTAATCTAAAAGCCCTTGCATAAAAATATTTAAACTCTGCATAAAAACTCCTAGTGTTAAATGTGCGTGAGGCCAGTGCTTGTTTGTATCGAAGATTGTGCGTTATCTTAAGGTGATAGTTGAATTCAAGTGGAGTTGATTTTAAATGCATAATATATTTATCCAAGATTTATCCGCCATCCTTCTCACAGGAGGTGCTTTTGGTTGGATTTTTAAAAAATTCCTCAAACTGCCACTTCTACTGGGCTACATTTTTGGTGGTGTCCTCCTCTCTTTGCCAATATCTTATACACCTTACGTAGTTAGTAAAGAATCGGCCAATACCCTTGCGGAAATTGGGGTTTTGCTCCTTATGTTTTCTATGGGGCTACATTTTGGTGTGCGTAAAATTAAATCACTCGGTTCCTCGCCTATCATTGTCGGTGTCTTGCAGGCACTGATTATGTGGTTTTTAGGAACTCAAGTCTGTCGTTATTTAGGTCTTACTGGTTTTGAAGCTCTTTTTATTGGCGCTGTCATTTCTACTGCATCGACAGCAGTTATTGTCAAAATATTAGAGGATAAGCAATTAAAAAGCGCTCGTTTTGCTGAAAAACTCATGGCTGTTTTGTTGGTTGAAGATTCTGTCGCTATTTTTATGATCATTTGGTTATCCACATCGGTGACGGGTGGTGATATCAAATTATTCGAGCTGTTACCTATATTTCTTTGCAGTATTTTATTGTGGTGGCTGCTTGGTACCTTACTTTTACCGCGTATTATTCACTCCGCTTTTCTTTCTGGTAAAGAAGAACTTTTAGTTATTTTAAGCATAGGTTTTGCACTAGGATTAGCCTATTTATCCGCTTCCTGGAATTTTTCTTCGGCATTAGGCGCTTTTATAATGGGATCTATTTTATCGGAATGCCGTGAAATTAAGAAAATAGAAACACTTATTGAACCTGTTAAAAATCTTTTTGCCCTTGTCTTTTTTGTTTCCATTGGATTTTTATTTACTCCGCATATTATAATTGACAAATGGCAATTGATTATTGCTCTTGTTCTCACCATTATTTTAGGAAAGTTTTTTCTCAATTTCATATTCAACTTATGTGTGGGGCAAGGTGTTAAAGATTCCATTCGCATTAGTGGCTGTATGGGACAAATTGGGGAACTTTCCTTTGTCATTGCGCAAGTGGGCGTCAGTTTAGGCAGTATTGATAGCGAAAATTTTTCAGCCATTGTGGCGACTGCTATTATTACAATGCTCATTACGCCTTTTGTTGTGAAAGCTTCACTTTCATTTGCGGATAAAGCGGAAGGAATAATACCAAAACCTATTTATAAATTTATCGAATCTTATTCTCAATCTGTCATCGAATTTTCTTTAGAAAATAAAATGGCTCCCTTTTACGAAAAATTTTCAATATTTAAAGGTATGCGCTACTTAGTTGAAAATACAAAATCGCGTTTAAAAAAGAATTATATGCTCATGACCTCAAGGAATATAACCTCAACCTTAGATAGGTTAGCTCCTTGGGATGAATATCTTGTCCCTGTAAATGTGACGGCAGAATCCCATATAACAGGTAAAAATTTAATTGATTTAAAATTAAGAGAAAAATTTAAAGTCAATATTGTTGCAATTGGTAGAGAAAATAGAACTATTATTTCTCCGAAAGCCACGGAAGTTATTATGTCAAATGACACCCTTTTGGTTTATGGAAATGAAAAATCGATTTCGGAACTCGAACACTTTTGTACAGAAAAATTACCTGATGAAGATTCCCAATTATCTATCGATCAATGTATTTTAGCCGGTATTCGTTTACATCCCGATCATCCTTTCATAGGAAAAACGATTTTAGAACTCGGTATTCGTGTCAATTATAATTGTATTGTTTTAGCTGTGACACGCAATAACGATCGTATTAAAAATCCGATATCAAGCTTTACTTTCCAAACCGACGATGAGTTATTTATTTTTGGAACAAGACAATCTTTGGAAAAAATAAAGGAATTGCAAAAAAGTATAGCATAAATAAAACACCTAATGCAGGTAAATTCCAGCTTTGTTGGGAAGTCACTGATTTGAAGTCACATCAACTTGGCCGTCTATCCTGATAATTGGAACACTATATTTTTTTTGAAGATTTTTAGTTGCTTCAAGTATCATTTGACTGTTTTTTATAGAAGTTGGATTGTTTTTATCATTTACTATGACTATCCCAGCAATTTTAATTTTTCCTGTGCATGGAAAATTGGGATGGATATTTACACCATTTCTTCCACATACTATTATTTCATTATGAAATGCATAAGTTTTTTTTATGATTTCGTCAGGGGTATAAAATGTATTATACTTGCTTTTAATATGTTTTGTTAATAGGCCATTGTTTTTAATTTTGTTTTCACTGTATTTCTTTGATGTTAGCTGATATTTATCCATTTTACTATTTCCAATATGATTTTCAAACATGGCATCTTGAGTAAATGTCAGTAAAATATTTTGCTTTGGTATAGAAAGTATCACTCCAAATCTATAATAAAAATATTTATTGTTTTCTGAAACAACGCTTGTAGAAATAGCATCCCAAGTATTCATATTATCTTCTAGATTACTAAAATCTGTACGATTAAAATATTCCTCTCCTATCATATGAACAATAAATTTAAAATCTTTCACTCCAACCACATTAGATGATTGAAACATGCTTAAATTTGTAAAGTATTTTTGATCCCATTTATGCAATTTATGTATTTCACTTACAGAAATATAACTGCTATATCTGTTAATATTTTTTGTTAATAAATCAACTGATCTGTAATGAGCTAATTTTTCAGTTTCTTGAAATATTTTTTTAATAATAATTTTTAGATGTTCTAAAGAAAATATGATTCTTTCAAGTCTTAACTTAAATAAAAAATGAACTTGTAAAGATTTTTCTAAATAATCATCGCCTCTAGATATTTTTTTAAATTTTAAATAATATATTGATATGATTTCTTTTTCATTGTCTGGTAATTCATGTAACCAAATTTTTAAAGACTCCCATAGTCCAAAATCAATTCTACTAATATATTCATAAACTCCAAATCCAACACTAAAATCATCATCCAATTCTTTTCCATATAATTTTTTCATTTTATTATGACCCTAAATATGCAAATTTATTTTTAATTATTTATAATAACAAAATTTTATTAAAAAATAGTGTTTCATAAATTCTCGATAATATATGTTTTAAATTTGTTTATATCAAATAATTTTTAAAACTAATTTAAATATTTTTATAAGATATTGATTGTTTAATAAAAGGAATACATATTTAAATAAAATCAATTAATGATCATATTGTGCTGTGAAAACTCTTGAAAATTAGAGGATTTGTGATCTCTTGCTATTCATAATTGAAATTCTGAGAAATATAAAAATGATGAGTATCAAAAAATTTCATTTTAGAAAATAATATTTTCAGTTTTTTAATTTTTTTCAAGAATTTTTTGGACCTTATAATATAAAGTAAAATTAAAAATCATAACATTCTTTCACAAATGAGAATGATGACTATCCTTATTCATTTCAACATTCACCTTCGATTCCCTAATCAGCTTCATCTTCAGATCATGCAAGTTTTTTTCTAAGCCAGCGGGGTAATTATGCGGGTTGAGGAGGCGTTTGATGCTGGGGTGAAACATTTCTCGCATTTTAAAGGCGTACGATTGAATGTCTTGAAGAGAGGGAGATTGGTAAATTAATTTTCCGTTGATAAAAATGGGTTTTAAAATATCTTCATAAGAACTATTTGCGGGTGCATTGTAAAAACGATTGGGATCTTCTGGATCAATAATAGGAACGCTATTATTTTGCGGAGGATTGAGTTCATCAAAAATCATATCGGCGAAAAATTGCGATTTGTTTTGAAAGCGGCGGACTTGTAATATGCCGGGAGTTGAAATTTTAATAGACTGTTCTGATAATTTAATACAATACTTCCAAGTATTATCATTATTTTTAATAGCTGTTAACTTATATACGGCACCTAATGCAGGTTCATCAAAAGCAGTTACGAGTTGCGTGCCAACTCCCCAAGTGGTTATAGCCGATTTTTGTTCATTTAGGCTTGAGATGACATGCTCATTGAGATCGTTGCTGGCAACAATAATCGTGTCGCGGAATCCAGCCTCATCTAAAAGCTTTCGTGCTTCAATGCTGAGATAAGCGAGATCACCAGAATCCAAACGAATTCCAGTTAGTTTTTTATTTTTAGATTTTAACCAATTTCCAATTTCTATAGCCTTTTTAATTCCTTCAATAGTATTATACGTATCAACTAAAAGTATGACATTATTAGGCATGGCATGGGCAAGTGCATAAAAAGATTCTAGCTCATTTTCAAATGCCATGACCCAACTATGAGAATGTGTTCCTTTAACAGGAATTCCAAATATTTTGCCTGCTAGAGTATTTGAAGTGCCCAAACAGCCTCCAATGAAAGCAGCGCGTGAAGCGCTTAATGCGCCATCGATCCCTTGTGCGCGTCTTAGGCCAAGTTCTAGTACGGGATGCCCATTTGCGACAGAAACAATACGTGCTGCTTTTGTGGAAATGAGACTATGAAAATTAATAATATTTAGCAATGGAGTTTCAAGGAGTTGGCATTGAAGAAGGGAGCCTGAAATTCTTAAAATAGGTTCATTTGGAAAAACTACGGTTCCTTCGGGTACGGCATGAAGTGAACAAGTGAACTTTAAATTTTTTAAATAATTTAAAAAATTATTATCAAATAAACATTTGTCATCATTGCCTTTGAGAGTTTTTAAATAACCTATGTCATCGTCGTTGAATTTAAAATTATTTATATATTCAATGGCAAGTTCTAATCCAGAAGCAACGGTATAACCGCTTTTAAATGGATTTTTTCTGAAATAAAGTTGAAAGACACTTTCTTTTTCGGCTAGCCCTGATTTCCAATAGCCATAGGCCATCGTTAATTGATAAAAGTCGGTCAATAATGTAAGTGAGTTTTTATATACAGAGTTAAAAAAAGGTGACATATCGATTCAATCCGAAAAGTTTAAAAAAGGTATTGGAGTTCTTATTTTATTTGTATTTTAGTTTAATAAGTAATTAGAGAAGGGAGAGCGTCTTTTTTTCTTGGTTCTTTGAGCAATAAGCAAAAAAACATAAGAATGAGGGGTTTGAACACTGCGATAAGTAAAATAATTATGGGTAAAATTCATGGGTTAGCTTTTCCTTTTGGATAAAAACAGGAAACCAATAAATTTTATGATATTTTCTTGAATTTGTAAAGATAATATGAATTAATTTTTATTTAAAGAAAAATACAGTTCCTTATTTTCCGAAATATTTAAAACAATAGGAGAGTTTTTTCTTGTAAATGTCTTTAAAAAATAACGATAAATCGGTACAATTGATGATTCATCAAATACAAATGTTTCAAATAGCAATAATGATTTTACATTTAGTGGTAAGGTGCAGGCCGATTTAAATGTCAAATCATGAAGGGCTGCAAGTGTTTTAGGGAAATTTTTTAAATAATGAAATATAAAGTTTGACTTTAAAATATTTTGAATCCATATCTGTCTATTATTTTGAACGCGATCCATCATGAAATGCATGTCAGCATGTAAGGCTTCTTTTTCGTTTTCAAAGATAGAAATCCACTTTATTTTTACACCATTTTTTTTCATTTTTTCTTCAAATAAATTCAATAATTTATTTTTGATGGATGGATATGATATTGAAATTTTAATTTCACTCATGTTTTTTGGGATTTTATCTGTTTTATATGGCCAATTAATTTCAATATGAGAGCCGGGTTCTGTCTTATTAAAATGTCCAGGTGAAATATTAATATTGTCAACCTCAGAAATTTGAAACGCAAGGTTTCTGAGAATAGTTGCAATATTTGCACGATTTTCTTTTGTGGCAAATAATCTACTATTGGAATTAAAAACAGCAAAGAAAGTGTGCTCATTATCACTTGTTTTTTCAATGTAATTATGATTTAGCTCTTGAGGTGATTTATATTTTTCAAAATCATTTTGATTAAAATAAAAATCATAATTTGTTTTTTCATTATTTGTGCATAATTCAACTTGGTGCCCTAAAACTTTTATAAAATATTTTTCTTTTTCAGAGCGTATTGGGTATTTACTAATAATATCAAATTGATTCGGATTGTACTCTGGATACATGGAAGAGTTTAGTCTTACAGGCCAGATAATATTGTTAACAGTGGAAAACGAAAGTATATCTTCAAGAACGCCTTTAAAATTTTTAATGTTTCCTTCAAAATAAATTTTGAATTTTATGGGTGAAATAATTTCAATGCCCTGATATTGATTTTTTTCCCATCCTATTTCATTAATTTTTTCAGTGCCAATGACTCTTAAGTAAGGGTTAAATTCTCTGTGGGTTAATCCTTTTGCAATTCCCATAGCAGCTTCAAAACTGCTTACGGGAGTGCCGTCCTGCCAAGTCGCTTGAAGAGATACCGTTGCTTCAAGCGAATTTTCATCTTCATTAAAGATATAATTTTCTAAAATACCATCATTAATATTATCTTTATCAATATAAGGTTTTAATAACAACAGCAAGTAACCGTGATTTTTTAAATTTTTTGCATCAGAAAATGGATTAAAATCTATAGATGAAGCGCCTGTGCAATAACGAAATGTCATACTTTGGTTTTTATTATTTATCATTTGTAGTTTTCTCCTAAAAAGTATTTTGCATAGGTATTGCATATATGAATTTAAATCGAAATTTTATGTTCATGCCTGAATTAGAAAAATTACGGAGTCACTCCCTGAAATATATTTAAATTGCTTTAAGCTATCTGGCAAGTTTTTTTTTATTTTTTATTTTAAATTATAAATATATTGATTTTTCTATGATATTTTTAGTTATTTGATCATTATAATATTATTTTAATTCTATGTTTTTTTGGTAATCTATAAGATTTTTTAACAGCTTGTAAATTGATATTTAATTTTAATTTTATCGAATAAAATTTTTTAAATTTTAACTTTTATTAAATTTTTTTTAGGTTGAAATTATGAGAATACCAATTTATTTAAGAATCTCTGAAGTTTTATAATTAGCTGTTAAAAGTACTCTAATTTTTTGCTTTTTATTTAGATTACTTTAAATTATTTCATTTTATCATATATTTAATATTGGAATAATAATGTAGAAAATTTTCTATCCATTAATTTGCATTTTGACTTTAAAATTTTATCAGTTCAAATAAGATCTGATAAATTTTAAAATCATAGAATTTTTGATTAAAATTTAGGCAAATATCGATTTTTTCGCGATTTCAACTTCGTGAACAAACAACCTTATCATCTCTCTAAGAGTTTTTATTCAGCATGACAATTGGTCTAGGAAGTTAAAAAAAGTGTTTTTTTTTAATATTTTTAGTTTTTTAGATGAAAATTTTTCATGTTTTACAAAATAATCAGATGTTGCTATGGTGAGAAAAATCTTTCTGAAAGATTTTTCTCATATTTAAAAAACTTTATGCTCGGATACTAAAATGGTGGTAAATCCTTCCAGTACAGTGCTAAAAGCGGAGCGTCCGCAGGCACCAATTTTAATATTTGATATTGAAACCGTACCCGATATTCCATTATTGTATTTAAATTATCAAGATAATCTTAATTTAATTGAAAATTTTGATGAAAAAATACATTGGAATGATTATTCGTTTTATGAAGCTTTTAAAAAGCAAACTGAAATTGAATTCCCAAAAACTCTATACCATTGTGTTTTATCAATATGTGCTATTTATGTTGATCCAGAAACATATATTATTATGGATGGTTTTAAAAGAACTATTCCTAAAGTGAGCTCATACAATGAGTTTCGCAGTTATGAAAAAAAAATACTTGAAGAGTTTTGGCAGTTTTCAATAAAGCATCAGGATTATAATAAATTTTGGTATGATCATACCATGGGAAATCGTTATTTATCTGATTATCAAAAATCAAAATTAAAAAAACTTCCTGTCACATTTTGTGGATATAATATTACTAATTTCGATTTAATGGTTATTGAACAAAGAAGCTTAATAAATTTTATTACGTGCCCTATTGAGGACTATGTAAAAAATTTAGGAAATGACTCCTATAGATATAAATATGCATCGGATAAAGTCTTTGATCTTATGAACTTTGTCTCTAATTATGATAATAAAAATGCGCGCATTGGTTTAGATATTCTTGCTAAGTCCATGGGACTAGGGGGAAAAATGTCTGGCATGGACGGATCTCGTGTGGCGGAAGAATATTTTCAAAATCATGCGTCCGTAAAAATTGAAGAATATTGTGCTGTTGATGTGCTTATTTCCTATGGTGTATTGCTTGCGGTACAAAAATTTAGAGGGATATTGTCTGAAGATCAATTTAAGGAATGTCTAATCTGGTTTGAGCAGTGGTTATTAAAAGAAGGAAAACCATTGAATTACCATGAATTAGCTAGGGAAAGTGCAAACTTTTTTAATTATGCTAAAAAAACTTAAGAGCTTCTCCTTTTCGCCGATAGTTGTCTGGGGGAAGTTACAGGAGTATAGAAGGCTAAATACGTTACCTACATTTATCTGAGTGTTTCGTATTCGTCTTTTGATTAAATTTATATAAAGTTACTTTAATCGTTTTTAGGAGGTCATTTTATGGCAGATGAAAGTGGATTTTCAAAGGGTTTAGCTGGTGTCGTTGCCGATGCTACTTCTGTGAGCCAAGTTCAAGGTGAAGTCGGTAGATTAATTTATCGTGGTATTTCCATTGAAGAACTTGCTGAAAAATCAACATATGAAGAGTGTGTTTATTTCTCTTTATATGGGAAGTTACCTAATCAAAATGAATTAAATAAATTTAACGCGGAAATGAAGGCAAATCGTGTGCTTCCAAAAACTGTGGAAGCTGTTATTGCGGCAGCGCCACGTTCTGCACACCCTATGTCTATTCTTCAAGCAGCCGTTGCTGCAATGGGGTTTGACGAAAATCCTGTTAACTTAAAAAATGAAGAACATAATATTCACAATGCGATTAAAATTATTAGCCAACTTGCGACAGCGGTAGCTCGTATTTCAAGAGAGCGTCGTGGACTTGCGGCAGTAGCTCCGAATCCTGAGCTCTCCCATGCGGAAAACTTTTTATATATGTTAAATGGTTCCAAACCAAATAAAGAAGAAGCGCATATATTTGATGTGGCTCTTATTTTGCATTTGGATCATGACTTTAATGCTTCTACATTCGCCGCTCGCGTTGTGGCTTCAACAGAAGCAAAACTCTCTTTATCGATATCAGCAGCTATTGGCGCTCTTTCAGGACCACTTCATGGTGGTGCCAATGAAAAAGTTCTTGAAATGGCAGATGCTATTGGCGCACCAGAAAATGCAAAAGCATGGGTTGCCAATGCTCTTGCCACTAAAGCAAAAGTGATGGGATTCGGTCACCGTGTGTATAGAACAATGGATCCTCGCGCCAAAGTATTACGCGGTATGCTTGAAAAACTTGTAGCAACTAAAAAAGAGAAAGACACATACGAAACGCTTCGTATTGTTCATGACTCTATGATTGAAGAACTTAGCAAAACATCTAAGGACTATATTTGGCCAAATGTGGATTTCTGGTCAGGTGCTTTATATCGTCTTATGGATATTGAATCTATTGACTTCACTCCTATCTTTGCTGTTTCTCGCGTTGCGGGTTGGTCCTCACATATTATTGAAATGTGGCGTGATAACCGCATTTATCGCCCTGCTGCAAAATATGTGGGTCCTGCGGATGTGAAATATGTTGATATGAAAAATAGAAAATAATTATCCTTTTCTAGCTTTTGTATTATAAAATAGAACTCATAGTTTTACGTTAACTATGAGTTCTTTTTTTATATTTTTGGGGTGATAGGATGAAAGATTCATTTAATAATGTAACAAATCCTGTCATCTCTTTTGATAAATACTCCTTGTCTGTTGGTTTTATATCTCCCATTCGCGATCTCTCATTTAAAATAAATGAAGGAGAATCTGTTGCTATTATTGGTCCCGCAGGTTCTGGTAAAAGTATGGTTCTCTCCGTAATTGCACAATTTATTTGGGAGATTGATGATAATTTTTTATTAAATTCTTTTAAACAAAATGGGGATTTAAATATTTTAGGTATTTCATTGTCAGGTAAAAAACCCTCAACAGAAATATTAAAAAAAATATACTCACAGGTGGCTTTAGTTTCTGAAAAAAGTGCATGGTTGCCTGTGTCTATTGCAGAGAACTTTGCTTTATCACAAAATTTAGCTGGTATTAAAGATATTTTAACATTTCATGAATTAATTGATACACTTCCTATTTCGCAGCATAATAAAGCTTTAATTGATTCCTTAGCAGAATTGTTACCTAGTCAGGTGGAGCTTCCGTTTTTGCAACAACTTGCTATTATTCGTGCTTTAATTAGAAAGCCAAAAATATTTTTATTAGATGATGCGTTTTTAAGAATGGATCCTGTGATGTTAAAACAAACAGAGAATTTAATATTAAATATGAGTGAAAAAACAACTCTGGTCTGGGCTACGAATGATTTATATCAGGCAAGTCGTGTTACAGATTGGACCTTATTTATGAGGCATGGAACGCTTGTAGAATACACTCAAACGGCGCAATTTTTTACAAATCCTACTACTCAGGTAGCAGAAAATTTTATTGCAGGTAGGGATGTGGTGTGATTATCCGTATTTTTTTCTGTAATCTCGCATAAACTCGGCAAATACAGAAGCTGATTCCATGCAGACCCCATTGTACATGGAAACACGAATTCCGCCTACGCAGCGGTATCCTTTGATTTCAAGCAAATTATGTTTTGCTGCTTCGGCAATAAAATGATTGTCTTGTTCCTCTGTAGGAAGTTTAAATACAAAATTATGTCTAGAACGACAATTTTTGTGCGTTCTGCCAATGTAAAGTCCGGCATCAATTTCAGAGTAAATCATTTTTGCTTTTTCAAGAGACCATTGCTCCATAGCGGGGGTGCCACCGCTATGATCGATCCAATTTAACATGCGATTCATGGCGAAAATCGAAAAAACAGGAGGAGTATTGAGAGCGCTTTTAGCATCATAAATAGCATGATAAGAATGAGCTTTGCCAAGATGATTGTGTTTTGTAATTTCTCTGCTTTTTTCTAAGAGATCGTTATTCATAATAATAACAGAAACACCTGCAATACCAAAGTTTTTTTGTGCGCTCGCATAGACAAGCGCGGTGGATTCCCACGGGATGTCGGTGCGTGCTGCTAAAGAACTTGTCATGTCAAGAACAAGAGGAATATTGCCAAATGTAGGAATTGTTGGGTATTCCGTGCCATAAACGGTGTTATTAACTGTTAAGTGAATAAATTTAGAATTTTGAGGTATATCCCAGTCTTGAGGATTGCCAAGTGAAACATAGTCATTGGTTCGACCATCAAAAACAAGGTGAACTTTACGAGGTAGTGCGAATACTTCTTCGCAAGCCAAATGAGCCCATACTCCCGTGTCTGTGTATGCAATTTCTTCGCCTGGTGCGGAAAGATGCTTTGGGACAACCGAAAAATGTTGCTGCGCACCACCTGGTGAAAATAAAATAGAGTGTGTTGCAGGAACTTGAAAAACCTTTCTTGCAATAGCTTGGGTTTCTTCATTTAATTGTTCGTATTGTTTTGAGCGATGCGATATTTCCATAACACTCACGCCAATACCAAAAGTATCTAGCAATTCTTCTTTAATTTGATTGCGAACGCTCTCAGGCAAACTTGCAGGGCCAGGACTGAAGTAATGTACGCTCATAATAACCTCTCATGAAAAGGGCAAATGCCATAAGTTTATTTATCAGAAATGGACTTAAAAAGCGAGTTAAGATAGATTCTGATTATAACCCCAGTTTGATGTTGAGACTTTTCAAATCATTATCAGATTTCTGATGAATCTTGAAGCTCAAGGAATCAGTGCTCAAAATATATTGCGTAATTAATTTAGTTATAATAAACAGTTATGGTTGATTCAACTTTTTCATAGACGTTTTAGCTAAGTTCTAAAAATTTAAATATAAAATTTAAATATAAAATTTAATATAAGGATAATTCTTATGCTTAATAGAGTTCCATTAAATTTATATCAATTAACGTTTTATTATGAATGGAAATTAAATCCTTCACGAATAGACTATCATATGGTACTTGATCAGGAAATTGAAGGAAATTTGGACATTCCAAGACTAAATAAGTCCTTAAATAAATTAATATCTCAATACTTTATATTAAATTCATGTGTTGAAGAAATTGATGGAGCTTATTATTGGAAAGAGAATGAATATATACAAGAGCTAGAATACTTTGATTCTGATAATATTTTAGAGTCAATTAAAAATTTTATTGCAAAGCCTTTTGATTTAGAAAAAGAACCTCTTTATCGCTATGCAATATTTAAATTAGATGTTGATAAGTATAGATTTATTTATATAAATCAGCATATTCTTGTAGATGGATTATCGGCTATTCAAGGGTACTCTGAAATATCAAATTTTTATAATGATGAAAATTATTATTGTAAAGTAAGCCTAGATGATCAAAAAAATAATATAATAAATTTATCAAATTATTTAAAAACAGAATATGAAAAAAACAAAGATAAATGTATTCAATTTTGGAAGAGGCAAATTGCGGATCTTGAAGGTGTAAATATCGAATTTTTATATAGCACATCGGATAAATTCAAAAATGAGTTAGAAAGCATAGACAAAATTCAATCTTGCTTTGGCATAGAAGGAATTGAATTTTCCTTGGAAAAAGATACATATGAAAAATTTTGTAAAATTAAAAATGCATTTCCAATTTCACCGTATTTATTTTCTAAAATTATTTATGCAATAACTATATTTAAATATACTGAACAAAAGAACTTTTGTATTTCATATCCAATAGCAATAAAAGAAGGTATAACTCTTGAGTATGGAGCAAATGTTAATACCAATATATTTCCATTTAAATTGAATGATGATTTAAATGTCATGGATATTTTTAGTTCGGCTAAAAGTTTTATTCAATCTTTAAAAGATGGTGATATTAAGTATGGCTATTTTCCATTGTATGATTATATTTCAAAAAATAATATCGATTTAATTAATTTAACATTCTCAAGCACTAGTCTTCAAAATATTTTATTGAATCTGAATGGTCTAATATGTAAAAAAGCTTTCAATTCAAATATCTCTATGATTAATGATTTTATATTTGAATTTGAGTCAACAGATATAGGTATTAATTTTAGAACAATGTATAAAAATAATATAATATCAAAGAGTCTTCTAGAAAATTTTTGCAAAGTTTATCAATATGTTTATTCCCAAATAACGGATGATATTATTGGCTATATTAACGGAAAAAATTTAAAAAAAATATCGGAATATTCTTTAGTTTCAATTGATGATTTTAATGTAATAATGGATAAATTTAATAACAATAAAAAAATAAATGTAAATAAGAAAACTATTCATGAGATGTTTGAAGCCCAGGTGCTGAAAACGCCAAATGATATTGCTTTAATCTGTGATCGAATGAAGTTAACGTATAATGAATTAAATCAAAGGGCAAATCAATTAGGAAATTTCTTACAAAAAAATTTCGAAATAAAACCTGATATATTAATAGCACTTTGTTTAAATAGAAATGAACACATGCTAATTAGTATGCTTGCAATTTTAAAAGCAGGTGGAGCATATATTCCTATTGATCCCGAATATCCAAAAGACAGATTAGATTTTATTTTAAAAGATACGGATACAAAATTATTACTAACTAATGAAAAATTCCGAGAAAATTTTTTAGATTATACAGCACTGAACATTGTATATGTAGATTCATACAAAATTGAAAAATGTTTACTTAATGAAAAAAACAAAAACTTAGATAGTTCATCATGCAGTCATGATTTATCATATGTTATTTATACATCAGGAACAACGGGGCAACCTAAAGGTGTGCTAATAGAACATGTTGGAGTCGTTAATTTAATTGAAAGTCAGGGAAAATTTATTGAAAAAGAATTTAATAAACAATCAATCAATGTATTATGGTTTGCTAATTACGTATTTGATGCACATGTATGGGAGTTAAGCTCAAGTATATTTCATGGACATTGCCTCCATTTAATTTCAGACGAAATTAGGAAAGATATATATTTATTATCTCAATATATTATTGAAAATAAAATACATGCAGCGATGCTGCCTCCTTCGTATTTAAACACCGAAGTAGTTTTAGATCTTAAACTAGCAATGTTTGCAGGTGACAAAACAAATAAGCAAATACTGCAATTTTATTTAGACAGAAATGTAAAAGTCGTAAATGCTTATGGTCCAACAGAAACAACTGTCATTTGCTATACAAACAAATTTGAGAATGCAGATGAAGTAAATTCAATAGGTAAACTTGTTAAATTTGACAGAGGTTTAGTTTTAAATCAACAATTAAAACCATTACCAATAGGAGCACTTGGAGAACTATATGTAGGTGGTATAGGTATTGCTCGCGGGTATTTAAATCGACCTGAATTAACAGCAGAGAAATTTATTGGAAATCCTTTTCAAACAAGTGAAGAAAAATCATTAAATTTTAATTCTCGTCTTTATAAGACTGGGGATCTTGTAAAAATGCTGCCTAATGGAAAATTAGAGTATGTATGTCGCAATGATAATCAAGTAAAATTGAGGGGTTTTCGAATAGAATTAGGTGAAATAGAATCAAGAATTATGGGATTTAAGGAAATTAAGCAAGCGGTTGTGGTTGCTAAGGATTTATGTGTAACGGATATAAGAAATTCGGGTAATAAAGTTCTCATATGTTATTATGTTGCGAAAAATGAAATACCAATTGAAGAATTTATTGAACATATATTGCAAAAACTTCCAGATTACATGATGCCAAGTTTTTTTGTGCGATTAGATAAATTGCCATTAAATGTAAACGGGAAATTGGATAAAAAAGCATTGCCAAGTCCTGAAATTAGTAAAAGCAATTCTTATGTAGCTCCGAGATCAGATACCGAAAATAAGCTGTGTACCATATGGGAATCTGTATTGGGGTTACCTAAAAACTCAGTCGGTATTCAAGATGATTTTTTTAGATTAGGTGGTGATAGTATAATAAGTATACAGATTGTAGGTCAAATTCGGCAAAAATTAGGGATTGAGATTAATGTAAAAGACATTTTTAAATATAAAAGTATAGAAAATTTAGGCTATTATTTTGATAGAATTAATAAAAATTGTAATATTCACTTTGAAAGTGAGCAAGGAACACTTACGGGTTCATTTCCATTATTGCCAATTCAAAAGTTATTTTTTGCAAATGAATTTTTTAATTCCAAAATTTGGAGTCATTCATTTTTGGTAAAAACACCTCAACTTGATATAAAAAAATTAACAAATGCAATAAACAACTTAGTTGAATATCACGATTGTTTTAGAGTTTTATTTAAAAATGAAAATAATGATTTGATTCAATATTACAATAGAAATATAAAAATTGATCAAATTCATCAATTAAATATCAATTCATTAATGACTAAGAAAAAAAATAATCAATTTGAAGAAAATATAGATGATATTCTTAGGAAATGGCAAAATAATTTTAATTTTGAAAATGGTCCATTATTTTCTTTTGGGTATATCTATGGATTTAAAGATCAATCAGCAAGAATATTTGTGGCAGCGCATCATCTCATTATTGATCCGCAGAGTTGGAAAATTATAACGGAAGATTTGTATTCTTTATATAATGGTATTAGTCTCGGTGAAAAATGCGCAAGTTATAGGCAATGGGGAAAATATTTAGAAAAATATTCGAAACTAAAAGATACTGAAAAACAATTTTGGAATAATTTAACTCTCTCTCGAAAAAATTGCAATGATATTCTTCTAAAAAAAACGAGTCATTTTATTGAAAAAAATAAAAATAGAAATATTTCAGTTATAAGGTTAAATGAGGAATCAACTCAGAAGTTATTGAAGGAATGTAATAAATTATATTATACAGAAATAAATGAAATTTTACTAACAGGAATTTGTGAATCTATCCATAAATTATTTGGAATTTCAATGCTTTCAATTTTGCTTGAGAAGCATGAAAGAGAGAGCATCGACTCTGTTATTAATATTAAGAAAACAGTTGGGCAGTTTTCAAAATTATATCCAGTATATTTTGAAATTTGTGAGGATTTAAATAAAAACCTCATTAATGTAAAAGAAAACTTAAGAATAACCCCTAATAAAGGATTTTGTATTGAATCTGTGCGCGCTTATGATGCTGAGGATTTACCATTAATTAGTTATAATTATTTAAACTTTATTAAAGATGATAATAAATCATGGGAGATCCTGAATGATAAAAATAGAATTTTAATGTATTCAAATGAGTTCAAGAATAATATATTATCAATTAATGTTGCTATAATTGATAATTCTCTATTAGTCGAAGTTAATTCAATTTTGGTAAAGGATTTGACAGAAAAAATTTCTCAAGAAATTGAAAATTCATTAATTAGAATTATTTTAAATGCTTCAACTCATTGCCGTAGTTTTTTAACAGCTAGTGATGTAAATTATTTAGTTAATAGTAATTATTTGGAGAAAATTCAAAGAGACAAAGAGATTACAAGTATTTTCAAAGTTAATAGTCTTCAACAAGGATTTATTTCTCATTATTTAAAAAATAATAATTTAGATGATTCTTATTTTATACAAATAATTTGGAAATATTTTAGCAAAATTGATGTTTCTTATTTAAAAAAATCTTGGGAGATAGCAACTAACAAGCATGAAGCGTTAAGGCTAAGATTTGCTTGGGATGAAGAGATTATTCAGATTATTGACAAAGAATCTGATTTAGATTGGCATTTTAAAGATTTAAGTCATTATTCAGATAATGCTTTGCAGATGAACTTATTTAAAAAGTTTCAAGAAGATGATAGAATGAATAAGTTTGATCTTGCAAAAGGAAAATTGTTCAGAGTTTCATTATTTAAATTTTCAGATGATAAATATTTTTGTATGTTGAGTAATCATCACATTATCCTTGATGGTTGGAGTATGCCTGCATTGCTTACTGATATTCATGCAATATATTTAAATTTAATAGACAATGAGAAAATTGATATAAATTATAATAATTGCTATTCGGTTGCGCAAAAATATTTATCTGAAAATAAAAATAAAAATTTAAATTATTGGTTGAACTATATTTCAAAATATGAAAATAATTTAGATTTAAGCGGTCTTTTTAAGAAAGATGAAAATAGAAATTCAATTTTATTGAAAAATGTTTCAAATAATAAAAATCCTTTGCAAAGTAAAATTACCATTCAAAGTAAAAGATATGATAAAATTAAAAAATTATGTAATGAAAACCAATTTACAATAAATGCATTTTTACAATTTGTTTGGCATAAAGCACTAAGTGTATTTGGTAATTCCAACATGACTTGTGTTGGAACAACTGTTTCAGGAAGAAATATTCCTAGAGATGGAATCGAGACAACAGTAGGTCTTTTCATAAATACATTGCCATTAATTTGTAATCATGACGATAACTTCGATACAAAAGTAATTGATAAAATTAAAGAAATACAAACTCATATTAATGAAATGAATGATCGGAGTGAAGCGCATCTTTCTGAAATTCAGAATAAAGGAGAGCGTTTATTCGATAGTATTTTTGTTTTTGAAAGTTATCCTTTATTTTCATCTAATGAGATTAAAAATCGAATAAATATTGAAATAGAAATGGATGACATATTTGTATCATTAGATTATCCTTTAACAATAATAGCGTATGACGAAAATAATGTTATTACTTTTAAAATAAAATATATGGGTGAATTATTTTCAGAAAGTAGCATAAATAAATTACTTTCTTTTATGGAAAATATTATTAGTCAAATTGTAAATGATTCAAATTTAAAAGTTTTATCATTAAAATTTTTAAATGATGATGATTATAATAATGTATTTAATATGGAAAATCCAAAAAAAGAAGAATATTTTGAGAATTCATTAATAAATGATTTTGAAAATAATATTTTAAAATTTAAGAATAATGTTGCATTGGTATTTAAAAATGAATCATTATCATATGCTTTATTAAATGAAAAATCTAATCAACTTGCCAATTATTTAAATAAAAATCTCTCCATTTCTACAACTTGCTTGATTTCTTTGTGTCTTACTCGTGGTTTTGATATGATTATATCTTTTCTCGCTATATTTAAGTTAGGCGCTGCTTATGTACCAATTGATCCTAATTATCCACTAGAAAGAATAAACTTTATTTATAAGGACTCTAATTCAAGGCTTATATTGGTGGATAATAATACTTATGAAAAAGTGAGAAAAATATCAGATGCTAAAATAATTAATATAGCAGATAAGAATGAATTAAAATCAATTCAATCATGTACAAAGAATAATTTAAATAAAAAAGTATATTCAGATGATCTAGCATATATATTATATACTTCAGGTACTACTGGGACTCCAAAAGGAGTCATGATGACACAGCAAAGTTGCTATTCAAGAATTATGTATATGATACAGAGTAATAAGATGAGTGAAGATGATTCCTTTTTGTTTAAAACAAACATTGTATTTGATGTTTCATTTTCAGATATTTTTACTTCACTATTGAGTGGAGCAAAAATGTATATTACTGAAAGTATATTTGATATAGATGAGATTGAAAAAATTATTATTGAAAATAAAATTTCAATTTGTCATTTTGTACCTTCACAATTCAAAATATTTTCAGAAGAAAAAGACTTTAATAAATTTGAGACACTAAACAAAATTATGTTTAGTGGCGAGGCTTTTCATCCTAATATTGTAAAAAAATATATAAATATAAGTAGGGTATTTTTTAATTATTATGGTCCTACTGAAACAGGTGAAGTTACTCTAAAAAAATATGATTATGAAGATATAAAAAATTTTAATTATGCAAG
The DNA here is from genome assembly GCF_001907975.1 of Silvanigrella aquatica. Classification (NCBI taxonomy): domain Bacteria; kingdom Pseudomonadati; phylum Bdellovibrionota; class Oligoflexia; order Silvanigrellales; family Silvanigrellaceae; genus Silvanigrella; species Silvanigrella aquatica. Next base: position 2,989,015 of record NZ_CP017834.1, on the reverse strand, counting down.
TAATTCTTCGATTGGAAAAGCTTTTCCTAATTTAAAAATTTATATTTTAGATAAAAATTTGAATATTCTTCCAAAGGGAGCAATTGGTGAGTTATACTTAAGTGGAATTTATTTAGCAGAAGGGTATTTAAATAATTTATCATTAACAAAAGAAAAATTTATATTAAACCCTTTTTCTAGTAAAAATGAAAAATATAAATACCTGTACAAAACTGGAGATATGGTATTTGAACTTGATAATAGCGAAATAGAATATATTGGAAGAGCTGATTCTCAAGTTAAAATTCGTGGAATGCGTATTGAATTATCTGAAATTGAGAATGTTATACGAGAATATCCCCTTATAAATCAAGTAGCAGTATTACTTAAAAATTGTAGTAATGATAGTAATAAAAAGATAATTTTAGCTTATTATACTTCGATTGAATATATTGATGAAATAATTTTAAATAATTTTATTTTGAATAAATTACCAGAATATATGCTTCCAAATAAATATATAAAATTGGATAATATACCCTTAACAAATAATGGTAAACTGGATACTAAGAAATTGCCAGAACCAAATTTTAATGATTTACTTTCACATGTTGCACCAAATACTAGAATAGAAAAAAGCATGTGTTCAATTTGGGAATCTACTTTAGGACTTCCTAAAAATTCAGTTGGAATTCAAAGCGATTATTACAGTTTAGGTGGCAATAGTATTAATGCAATAAAGGTAGTCAATACAATAAATAAAGAATTAAGTATAAATGTAAGTTTATCAGATATGCTAAAATTGAAGAGTATAAAAAATATTTTAAGTAATAAAAATATTTATGAAATAAGTAATATTGAAATTAAAAAATGTGACTTTACTGAATCAAATGAGTATCCAGCATCTTTTATGCAAGAACATTTGTGGCATATTGAAAAATCATCGGAAGGTTTTGCTGGTTGGAATATACCTAATATTTTTGAAATATCAGAGTGGGTTAATACAAGTAGTATAAAAAATGCCTTAAAAAATATTTTATCAAGACAAGAAATATTACGAACTATTATTAAAGAAGATTCAAATGGTAATGTTATTCAAAAGATTTTGTCTGAAAGCGAATTTGACTTCAATGTTGAGGAATATGAATATATTTCTTGGGATATGATGCTCGATGATTTACAGAAAGAATTTTGTAATAATTTTAAAATAAATTATGAAATTCCTATTCGTGCTAAAATATTTAAGCTAAAAGACTCTGATAGTTCTATTTTAAAGAGGTTTTTAATTATAAATGTTCATCATATTGCCTTTGATGGTTGGTCAATTGAAGTCCTTTTAAAGGAACTCATTTTATTTTCTAGTTATTTTGAAAATAAAATTACTGAAACCGAATTAAGAGAACGTCTTCCTCAATTAAATATCCATTATAAAGACTATGCAACATGGCAAAGAAATTATTTGGTTAGTGATATAATTGAAGCACAAATAATCTTTTGGAAAGAAAAATTAAAAGACTATAAAATGATAAATTTATCTCCTGATAAAATTATGAATGAAAAGCATAATTTTAGGGGAAATCATGTTTATTTTACAATTGATAAAAAGACTTCATTTGGATTAAGAGAATTGGCACAAAAATTAGAGGTGTCATTATTTTCAATTTGTTTATCAGCCTATTACTTAACTTTGAGTTTTATAAGTGGGCAAAAGGATATTGTAATTGGTTCTCCTGTATCGAATAGGCACTATAAACAAATTTCAGATGTAATAGGATTTTTCATAAATATCATAGCTTTTCGAGCAAAAATTGATCCTGAAGAAAGTTTGAAATCTTTCATAAAAAGTGTAGGGGATGAATTGATAGCTGTTCAACTTTGCCAGGATCTACCTTTTGATAAACTTGTTATGGAAGTAGAAACTCATGATGTACAAAGTCATCATCAAATTTTTAATGTATCCTTTCTTTTGCAAACATTCGGACATAAGATAATTAATAATCAAGAAGTCCAAATTTTTAGTCTTGATAGAAACTTGGAAAAGTTATTAAATGATTTATATTCACCAGCAAAATTTGATTTAAATTGCTTTATTGATGATTCACAAGATGAACTTGTTGGAATGTTTAATTATTCCGTTCAATTATTTTATGAAAATACAATAATTCGATATGTAGAAATTTATAAGAAAACACTGTCAAAATTATTATTAATTAACAAAAATGATATTAAAATAAAAGATATAGGGTAAATCATTTTCTAAATTAAAAAATTTATTATGTTATGAATTTTGAAAAAAGTATAAAGCAACTTTAAATTTAAAAACGCAGAGAAGCTAATACAAATCCGAATTGATTTTGCCCTATCCAAAATTGGGGCATAGCAAGGCCAATATGGCTTCCATTTCCAACAATTAATGCCCCTGTTTTAGGAAGTTCTTGTTGCTTCACAACGTTTTTTTCATCTTGAGACTTTTGGGGAGACTGATATCCGTGACCTGGTAGAGTAGGAGGCATGCTGTAAAAATAGTTTTCATCATTTTCAGGGGCGTAGTTGAAATAAGAGCCGCCTTGGGATTTAGGCATATTATAGAGTCCGTACGCACTTCCCATCATGAAGCCGATGGAAGCACCTCCTGCTACAACACGGATATTATCAATAGGTGATCCTGAGAGGAAAGGGAGAATAGCTGTCCCCATGGTGGCGCCAAACAGAGCACCATAGCCTCCCGCAACGAAGATATCTCTCATTTCATCTTCGTTCGCATAGACCTGCTGTTGTGCTTGAGCGGAGATTTCAAAAAATCCTGTGGCCGTTAAAATGACAGCCATTTTAAGGTATAAAACAGGGATATTTATATTGAGCTTCATATCTTGAAATTCTCCTTACTCCTTATTTTATCTTTATATTTTTTTTAATAAATAGTTGATGTTTAGGATAGTCAAACCAAAGTAGGGTAAAAAGTTCCGTCATGTTTCTTAATCAGAATTTTTTTATAAGTTCCTTTTATGATTGTGTAATTTTTTTTTTTATAAGATTGCTTGACAAGGCTGGCCGTCATAGATTAACCACATCTTCACCGAGAAGTACGCTGGCTTAGCTCAATTGGTAGAGCACCTGATTTGTAATCAGGCGGTTGGGGGTTCAATTCCCTTAGCCAGCTCCACGGTATCGGGGAGGTTCCAGAGTGGCTAAATGGGGCGGACTGTAAATCCGCTGTCTTACGACTTCGGCAGTTCGAATCTGCCCCTCCCCACCATCAAACAAATGAGTTTCATTTGTTTCAAGCGGGTGTAGCTCAATTGGCTAGAGCGTCAGCCTTCCAAGCTGAATGTTGAGGGATCGTGCCCCTTCACCCGCTCCATTTATGATTATTGTCCTTGCCTTTTTAAGTTCAAAAATTCCCTTGTTTTATCACATCTGCCCATATAGCTCAGTGGTAGAGCACTTCCTTGGTAAGGAAGAGGTCTCCGGTTCAAGCCCGGATATGGGCTCCATTTTTAATTTTCATGTGTAAAAACCTATTACTAGAAAATATTATATAAAGTTGATAGCCATATAAAGGCAATCGTTTTGTCTTACTTTAAGGTAACATAAAATAAAAGCCCCCCTTTTTTTCAAATTAAATAAAAGGTTTCTTTATGCCTCTTGAAATGAATAATGAAAAACTTCCTAAGGCGCTTCTCGTGGGAGTTCCTACAAATGATGTGAGTGATGAAGAAAATAAAGAGTCTCTTGAAGAACTCAAGAGACTCGTGACAACTCTTGGTTTTGAAATTGTGGGGGTGACTTTTCAAAGAAGGCCTTCTCTTTCGGGCGCCGTTCCCCTGGGACAAGGGAAGTTGCATGAAATTGCAAAACGCACGGGAGGAACAGGTGTTGTCAAAATGGGGCCTCCTGTTAAAAAAAATAAGGCTAAATTGAGGCTTGAGGAGCAGCAGATCGAAGAGGAGGAAGATCTCTATGACCCTGCCTCTGAATTTGAAGAAATCGAAGAAGAAAAAGAAGATGAACAGTTTGATCCCGCCCAAAAGCCTGATGCTGTTATTTTTGATTGCGAACTCACACCTTCGCAAATTGCAAATTTAAAAAGTGCTTTTTCCGTTGAGGTGCTAGACAGAACGGGTGTTATTGTTGAAATATTTAGCAAACATGCCAAGACGAGAGAGGCGCGATTGCAGGTTGAAATTGCACGACTAAAATATTTGGCGCCGCGTATTAGGGAAAGCGGTTCCAGCGAACGCCGTGGTGGTGGTGCAGGAGGCCGTGGAGCCGGTGAATCGGATATGGAGCTTGATAAGAGACGGATCCGCGATCGTATTGCAGAATTGCGCCGTGAAATTGCTGCTATTCAAAAAGAACAGGGAACGCGTAGGAAAAAGCGATCAGAGCAGCCTTGTGTGGCGCTTGTTGGTTACACCAACGCGGGTAAGTCTTCATTAATGAGAAAGTTAACGGGCAGTGAAGTCCTTGTTGCGGATAAGCTTTTTGCCACACTCGATACAACGGTGCGCGCTCTTTATCCTGAGAGCCAGCCTAAAATTCTTGTTTCTGATACCGTAGGATTTATTCGTAAGCTTCCACATGATCTCGTTGTGTCCTTTCGTTCTACTCTTGATGAGGCGTTAAATGCATCTTTGCTTTTATTTGTGATTGATGCGGCGGATAAAAGTTGGAGAGCTCATTTAGATGTGACAAAAACGACATTGGGTGACATTGGTGTGAATGATGAGACATCTTCGGTGTATATTTTTAACAAAATAGATTTATTATCAATAAATGAATTAGCAGAACTCAAAAAAGAGTTTCCTCGTGCTCAGTTCATTTCTACGAAAAATACTGCTGATATTAAAAAAATATATGAGTTTATTCGAGACTTTTTTGAACAAGAGATGTCAGATGACAATTTGTTTGTCCCATATCATGTGCAAGGGGCTGTAGGCGATATTCGTGAGTCTTTACGGATTATTCAAGAGCGATTCGAAAATGATGGAGTTCATTATACTGTGCGTGGTAAGACTGAGCAAATCAAAAAAGTAAAAGATAAGTACGGCTTATAGATAAAATTAGATTAGAAAATTGAAAAATGTTTTTTTAATATTATTATTTGTTAGAAAGTTATTTTTAAAATACATATAAAAATAAAAGAATTGTTGTATAAATCTCGTAGAAATTTTAAATAATTGGTAAAAAAACAATAAGAATAAAAAAAAATGATTAAAATACAGGCAAAATTCTTTCTTCATTTTTTGTTAGATAATATTTCATATCTGTGAATTTATTGACAAAAATCAAACTGCTTTAGTGACTTGCTCGCATGTGTATTGAAAAAAAAGGCAAACAAAGGTTTTCTTTTATAAATAAGATAAGAATTGGGAGTCTTTTTTTTTGAGATACCTCAATTCAAAACTTGCAATTTAAAATAAGTTGAGTTTATAACTTTGAAAGAAGCCATGAAACAAACATGTTCGGAGGATTAGGGCTTCTTAACCAACCTAATAAATCCCTACCTTTGACCTCTCGCCATAGCATTGTCCTCACTTAAAGTACATTCCACTTTTCTTCCTCAGAAGAACGACGCAGAAGGCTAGCACCGAACGGCTGGCCTTCTGATTTTATGACGTTTATTTTCTAGAAAATTTTTTTAAAGTAATAAAATTTGTCACTCGTATTGCAATCTAATTTCTTTTCACTTAACTTATTAAAGTAACTTTAACAATACAGCAAAAAGGAGATTGTTATGCCAAGCAAAGATAGCAAGAAAAAGAAAAAACAAGAAAAAAAAGCTGCGCCTGCTGCAAATCAGCCTAAGCCACAAGAGCAACAAGCAACTCCAAAAGACTCAAAGAAGCGTTGATTATTCAACGCTTCTTTGTTTATTAAATAGTACATTTTTAATAATATCAACTTTTTGTTTGATTTCTTACCTTTTTCATAGAAGGTAGTTCTAAAATATTTTCAATATATTTTTGTATTAAGGGGTATTTTTTTACTTCTTCTTTAATGCAGAGTAGTGTCGGAGCTATAATAAAGTCTGGTGCGCTCAATTTGTTTCCTAATGCATATGCATATTTTTCTAGAGTTTTATTTAAATACTGAACACAATCATCAAATCTTTGAATATTTAATTCTAAGATAGCAGGAACTCGTTTTTCTGGAGGGTATTTTTTGGAATGAAAGAAAATTTGATAGCAAATAGGATCTAAAGTGCTTGTAGCAAAAAACATCATTTCGTCATAATGGGATAAGGTTTTTATATCCTCTGGAAAATAGAGGTTGTGTTTAAAGTTTTTAGCAAGATAATGGCAGATTGCTCCTGATTCCGATAAGGATATTCCCGCGTCTTTATCAATGAGGAAAGGTACAGATCCTATAGGGTTTATGGCAAGATATTCACCCGATTTATGTTCACCCTTTGATAGTTGGAGGGTTTTTTTCTCGTAGGGAAGGGCTATTTCTTCAAGTAAAAACTTTACTCTGTCTGAGCGTGTTTCGGGGCATTCATAAAGAATGAGGGAATGACTTGACACATCTATCTCCTTCTAGCATTTCATTTCATGGTGCCGTTATAGAATTACTCTAATCTTACAGGAAATTTATGAGGAATAAAGTTTTTAAAGAAAATCCCAATCAAGTCTTTCATCTTCAGGCGAAAAAGTCATTGGGTCAAAATTTTTTAAATGATCAACATATTATTGAAAAAATAGCGACATCTATCAATTCTTTATTTTATAATGGAAAGCCTAAGTATTTACATGAAATTGGTCCTGGATCTGGTTCTTTAACACAACCTTTATTGAATAAAGGAATTCAAATTCTTGCACTTGAAAAAGATCAACGAGCTGTTGACGGTTTGAATGAAACATTAGTAAAAAATAATGAAAATAAAATTCAAGTGATTCAAACTGATATTTTAAAATGGTCTCCGCAAAGTGATTCTCATATTTCGAAATTAAATAAATGTGTATGTGTAGGAAATTTACCATATTATATTTCCAGTGATATTTTATTTTGGTTTTGTAAATTTCAAGAATATTACACTCATGGTGTTTTTATGCTACAAAATGAAGTAGCCGATAGATTAAATGCGAAACCGGGAACTAAAGATTACGGTAGACTTACTGTGCGCATACAGCTTTTTTTTGATGTGCAAAAATTATTTGAAGTTCCAGCAAGCTGTTTCGTGCCAAAACCAAAAGTAGACTCTGCCATTGTAAAATTAACTCCTAAAAATTTTTCTTTTTCTTCACAAGATGAAGATAACGCATTTGGTCGTTTTACAGCGGTTTTATTTAGCGCGCGAAGAAAAATGTTACGTCGTGCACTCGCAGCTCAATTAAGTGATTTAGAAAAAAAACAAGAAGGTAACATAGGGCGTTTTTGGAAATTGGCAAATTCACTGGGAGTGACAGAAGAAACGCGACCCGATAATATTTCACCACAGGTGATTTTGGAATTCCATAAATTTTTTTTAAATAGTAATTAAAAAAATTTATATTGATAACTGTTCTCATTTTAGAAAAAATATCCTTCAATATGATAGGGTAAAACCACTCAAAAATGTACATCAATTTTCTGTAACAAATCTTAATACGGCAACTCTTTCCGAGCAAAAAATTAATATTATTGTATGATTTAATAAAACAAAGATAAGAATAATAATTGATAAAAACGACTCATTTGTTTGATTACGGTTATCTTTTTAGCCAAGTGCGATCTACTTGCAGGACTTGCAATTTATTAAGACTGGGTATTATTCTGAAATGTTTGACAGGATGAACCCTATGCTCAAAATGTGTATAAGGTCGTCTTTGTTTTCTTGGTCTTTTTTTAGGAGAATTGCTCTATGCCGGCAAATTCTGGTTTTTTAACGAGCACCATTGGTAAGAAATACTTTATGGCAATTACCGCCATTGTATGGTCTTTATTTGTTATGGTTCATATGATTGGAAACTTACTTATTTTTATTGGAGCTGAAGCTTATAATAAATATAGTCATGCTCTCACTTCAAATCCTGCTATTTATTTAATAGAAGCTTTTTTAGTAGGAATTTTGCTTCTTCACGCTTTTACAGGTTTTAGTTTAGTTATTCGAAATGCACGAACAAAGCCAAAGTTCTATGCTGTAACTCCGGTTAAAGAAAAATCAGCTTCCATAACATCGCGTACAATGATTTATACGGGATCTATCGTTCTTGCATTTGTTATTTTCCATTTAATTACATTTAAATGGGGACCCGAATATTTTGTTACCTATGATGGTATTCAAATGCGCGATATATATAAACTCGTTGTCGAAAAATTCCACGATCCTGTATACGTTGGTGGTTACTGTGTCGTTATGGTTTTAATTGGTATGCACCTTTATCACGGTGTACAATCTATTTTTCAATCGCTCGGTATCAGTCATCCTCGTTATAATAAGTTTTTAAAATATTTTGGCTATACCTACGCAGTTATTGTTTCGGCGGGTTTCTTTTCTCAACCACTTTATATATTTCTTGCAAGGTAACAAAATATGACATTTAATTTTGATTCAAAATCACCAAGCGGACCTATTGAAGATAGATGGACTAATCATCGTTTTTCTTCAAAACTTGTGAATCCAGCCAACAGAAGAAAACATTCTATCATTATTGTGGGAACTGGACTTGCAGGGGCATCTGCAGCAGCCTCGTTAGGTGAAATGGGTTACCATGTAAAGAGTTTTTTTATTCATGATTCGCCTCGGAGAGCTCACTCTATTGCAGCTCAAGGTGGTATTAATGCCGCGAAAAATTATAAAAATGATGGCGACTCCATTTATCGTTTATTTTATGAAACCATTAAAGGTGGAGATTACCGTGCACGGGAATCGAATGTCTATCGTTTAGCAGAAACATCTGTGCGTATTATTGATCACTGTGTTGCGTTAGGTGTTCCCTTTGCACGAGAATACGGAGGCCTTCTCGATACACGTTCTTTTGGTGGGACGCAGGTTTCTCGTACATTTTATGCACGTGGTCAAACAGGACAACAATTGTTAATTGGTGCTTATCAGGCTATGATGCGTCAAGTCTCCGATGGCAATGTTGAAATGTATCCCCGTCGTGAAATGGTTGAGCTTGTTATTATTGATGGCCATGCACGTGGCATTATCGTAAGAAATTTAATGACAGGAGAATTGGAAGCGCATCATGCCGATGCTGTTGTTATTGCAACAGGGGGCTATGGCAATGTGTTTTATCTTTCAACAAATGCAAAAGCATCAAATACATCTGCTATTTGGCGTGCGCATAAAAAAGGCGCTTTGTTTGCAAACCCATGCTACACGCAAATTCACCCAACCTGTATTCCTGTTTCAGGCGATCATCAATCTAAGTTAACACTGATGTCCGAATCTTTACGTAATGATGGACGATGCTGGGTACCTAAAAACTCAGGAGATACCCGTATACCATCGCAAATTCCTGAAAATGAACGCGACTATTATTTAGAACGTCGTTATCCAAGTTTTGGCAACCTGGTTCCTCGTGATGTGGCATCTCGTGCTGCTAAAATGGAATGTGACAGTGGTCATGGTGTGGGCCCTTCGAAGTTAGCTGTTTTTCTAGATTTCCAAGACTCAATTCATCGCCTAGGTGAAGATAAAATTCGTGAAAAATATGGAAATCTCTTTCAAATGTATGAAAAAATTACAGGTGAAAATCCATATAAAAATCCTATGAGAATTTATCCCGCGGTGCATTATACTATGGGTGGACTATGGGTCGATTATAATTTGCAATCGACAATTCCAGGATTACATGTCTTAGGGGAAGCAAATTTCTCGGATCATGGTGCCAATCGATTGGGAGCTTCGGCGTTAATGCAAGGCCTTGCTGATGGTTACTTTGTTATTCCAACAACAATAACAAATTATATTGGTGGAACAACATTACCAAAAGTCACAATAAATAATCCTGAATTTAAAGAAGCGATGGACGTAGCAAAAAGTCGCGTTCAAAAAATTATCAGCATCAAAGGTAACAAAACAGCCGATCAATTTCACAGAGAATTAGGACATGTGATTTGGGATTACTGTGGTATGGCAAGAAATAAAGAAGGTCTTGAAAAAGCATTAAAAATGATTCCAAAAATTAAAGAAGATTTTTGGAATAATATTGCGATTCCGGGAACTGGGGCAGAATTAAACCAAGAACTTGAGAAAGCGGGTCGCGTTGCCGATTTCATTGAGCTGGGTGAACTTATGTGTCTTGATGCCCTCTCAAGAGAAGAATCTTGCGGTGGCCATTTCCGAGAAGAACACCAAACTCCTGATAATGAAGCCAAGCGGGATGATGAGAACTTTTCTCATGTGGCTGCTTGGGAATTTAAAGGTGAAGATAAGAAACCAGAACGACATGTGGAACAGCTTAATTTTGAATACTGTCATCCAACACAACGTAGTTATAAGTAATTAATAGAGGATAATGGCCTTATGGAAACTAAAAACACAAGTAACAAGTTGATGACTTTGCATCTTAAAGTGTGGAGACAGAAAACGAAACATGCAAAAGGGCAGTTGGTTGACTATGAGCTTGATAATGTCAATCCTGATATGTCCTTTTTAGAAATGCTCGATATATTAAATCAGAAATTAATTTTAAAAGGCGAAGAGCCAGTGGCTTTTGACCACGATTGCCGCGAAGGAATTTGTGGCTCCTGCGCTATGGTTATTGATGGAAATCCGCATGGTCCGCAAAAATCAACAACAGCATGCCAATTGCATATGCGTCACTATAGCGATGGGCAAACCATTGTCATTGAACCCTTTCTTGCCAAGGCCTTTCCTATTGTGAAAGATCTTGTCGTTGACAGGAGTGCCTTTGATAGAATTATTCAATCCGGCGGCTATATTTCAGTAAATACCGGTAGCTCTCCCGATGGCAATGCCATTCCGATTCCAAAAGAAAATGCAGATTTAGCATTTGATGCAGCCACATGTATTGGATGTGGAGCCTGTGTTGCGGCGTGTCGTAACGGAGCTGCTATGCTATTTGTTTCGGCTAAGGTTTCGCAATTGTCATTATTGCCACAGGGCGAAGCAGAGCGTTCGGAGCGCGTTTCCAAAATGGTGTATCAAATGGATTCTGAAGATTTTGGATCTTGCACTAACATGGGAAGTTGCGCGGGTGCTTGTCCTAAAGACATTAGTTTAGAAAATATTGCGCGTCTTAACAGAGAATTTATGCGTTCTATGATTTCGGGACGAAAGAGTTACCCGAGACGCGATGGTGCCAACGAAGGTTCACCAGCTTAATATTTTGTATAAACCTAAGTTTTGTGGACTTGGGTTCACATTTGCTTTTTATACTTGTCCTATGAAAATATTTTATTATTTTCAATATTTAAAGAAACAGAAATTATATTGTCAATTTTGTGTTTATTTTTATAAATAAAATTTCATACTATAATTTAAGAGATCATTTTTTAAAATTTATAAAAAAGGTGTTTCTATGTTGAAATTAAAAATATTAAAATATTTCATTCCGATTTGCTTATTAGCAATTTATACTCATTCTAATGCTTCAAATGAAAGAGAAATTTACGTCAATGTTACTGCGCCAGATAACAATAACAAAGATAATAAACAAAAAAATGATCTAGAAAATAAAAAATATCAGATGCTAGAATCATTTTCAAAAGTATTAAATTTATTAGAATCAAATTATGTCGATGCCAAATCTGTAGAATCAGATGTTTTAATTGAAAAAGCATTAAAAGGGATGACCGCCGATTTGGACCCTCATACAACCTATTTATCGCCGAAACAATATTCTGATTTTTCAACAGATACGACGGGTAAATTTGGAGGAATTGGAGTTGTTATTAATCCTGCAGGGGGGCGTTTAGAAATTGTAGAAGTGATAGACAATTCACCAGCAAAACGAGCGGGCTTAAAAAGCGGAGATATTATTTACGCTGTTGGCAATTTAATTGTAAATTCAAAGACAATAGAAGAAGCATTAGGTAAAATGCGCGGCGTTGTAGGTACCGACATTACAATTGAATATTTTACACCAGATAAGATGGGAAAAGCAGGAACAATAAAAAAAGTTTCCGTAGAAAGAGAAATAATAAGAAGTAATAGTGCTTATTTGGTTCCACTTTCACCAGGATATGCTTATACAAAACTCACTATTTTTCAAGAAGATGCTTCCGAGCAATTAGGCAAATATATTAAAGATTTTCAAAGTAAAAGTAATGGTAAAATTAAAGGTCTAATTTTAGATTTAAGAAATAATCCAGGTGGCTTACTCGACCAAGCTGTTAAAGTAACAAATTTATTTATTGATTCGGGCATTATTGTTTCGACAATAGGCAGAGATGTAAATAAACCAGAAGATGTGGAATATGCAATTAAAAGAAATACTCTAGCTTATTTCCCTATGATTGTTCTTGTAAATGAGGGGACTGCCAGTGCCAGTGAAATTGTAGCGGGTGCTCTTCAAGATAGAGAACGTGCCATTGTTATGGGCACGCAGACTTTTGGAAAAGGAAGTGTGCAAAATATTGTGCCTTTACCAAATGGAGGAGCCTTAAAAATGACAATTGCAAGGTATTACACCCCAAAAGGAAGAAGTATTCAAGCCAAAGGAATCACACCTGATATTCCTCTTATTTCGCAGTCCATACTTGGTAAAGTGCAACAAATTCAAAGCGAAACATCAAATACCCGATATCCGAGACGGGAAGCGGATTTAGATAAACATATTGAAGCAAAAGATCAAGATACATTGGCATTGCAAACTCATCAAAACGACAATGAAGTCGAGATAAACACGTGGCCTTTGTCATTAAAAGAAGATTATCAAATAAAAAGTGCTTATTTGTATTTAAAAAGTATGGGTAAATATTCTTTTTCACAAGGTAATATAAAATAAATTAGCAATATTCTAGCATATTTTTCATTTTTTGATATGAGATATGGATAATCTTATTGATTAAGGATTATCTATGACGAAAATAATTATTGTTGGATCGGGAATTGTAGGGTTATCAGTAGCTGAGTTTTTATCGCGAAAAAACTCAATACCTTATCAAATTGAAATTATTTCTAATGAGCATCCTCATTCAGGTTCATATGCTGCCGCTGCAAATTTAGCGACAAAAGGACAATTATTTGCTCGAGATAATCATTTTAATTTAAAGTTACAAGCTAAAAAAAATTATTTTAATTGGTTGAGTTCACTTATCACAGAGGTGAATAGTAATATATCAATTGCTCGAATTTATAAAAATGGATGTGGCGTTGATTATTTCACATCGCAAGAAAACAGAGATAAACATTATGCCAGGGTTAGACAATCAGATTTAGATTTGAAAAATAGAAGTTTAAGTTTAAAATCTATTGTTAAAGAAGGAAATCATAAAATTATATATGAAGAGGAATCGTGGGTTAATGCTTCATCGTTGCTCGCTTTATTACAAGAAGTATTAACCCATAGAGGAGTGAAATTTTTCAAAAGTACTTTTGGATATCATGAATATCAAAATATTTTACAAAGTAATAAAAATATAAAGCTCATTATTTGTGCGGGAGCTTGGAGTAAAGACTTAATTGCGAATTTAAATTTGTCCTTACCAGAGTCTATGAAAAAGAAACAAAGGCTTACATTAGGTTCAACATTTTATGGAGAGAATGTATTAAAAAATTATAATGAAAATTTTATAATTCATGAAATTGTTTCTGAAAATTTAAAAGAAAAAGTAACATTTAGTGGAAATAATGATAATTATTATATTTCTTCATCAACTTTAAAAGTTGAAAATGTTTCAGATTTTGATGAAAATTTATTAAGTAAAAAAAATAAAAATTTATTGGAATTATCAAAAATAAATTTAGCCGATTCCCCTTTCTTAAGTGCCGATGAAAATTTAAAAATATCAAAACGAGATGGCTTTCGTGTAGGATATGGGCATTCTGAAATTGTATTAGAAAAATTAAATGCTCCTGGAGTGCACATGTCCGTTTATGTCTGTGCGGGAGCGCATAAAAGTGGATACCTTTTTGCCCCTGTATTAGGTGCCATGCTGCAAGAAATGCTCTAGAATCTTTCTTTATAATTATCTTAAAATAGAAAAGAAAATTATTTAAGGTAACTATAAAATGAAATTAAATTACTCAAAAATAACTCTATTTATTTTCGTCTTTTCATCAAAGATATTTGCACAAAGTCTTTCCCAGGAAATTCCCGTTCAAACTCAGCCTCTGCAAGGAAGTGGGGTGCAAAGAGTAGGGAGTGCGCCTATACCCATTCCTATTCAAAATATTGATTTGATGGCGGCACCCAATGTGACTCTTCAAAGACCTGTGGGAATTGCCGTTCAGCCTGTCCCAATGGTGCCTAAAAAAATGCCTTATGACACCACTTTTATGTCGGGCAGAGTGATTTACTTAAATGGTGTAAATATCAGTTCTGTTAAAAATCAGGAACTTGAAAATGTAAACCTTCATATTGATAACAATGGCAATATTTATATTGATGCTCCGCATTATGAAATTGGGGTTGAACAAAGTTATCATCCTTTAATGCCAAGCGAATTGCCCAAGTTTCCAAAGATGGAATTTAGAGAATCTCCTGTGCCTAACGGCGTGTATTCAAAAGAAACAGGAAAAATGCTCCAAAATAAATCAAATTCACCTATTTTGCCTAAAGAGTTTGCGCCTGAAGTTCCACTAAAAGATCAAACCAACTTGAAAGCAAAATCTCCCGTGATGGATACAAATGAGGGTGCTACATCAATGGATACTCCGCAGGCAGAAGGCCTGTCTCCACAAATGACCCCCACAATTCCGAGTGCCGTCCCTGTTTCTCAAGAGAAAAAGTAAATATTTTATGACTTTCCTAGATTTTTAAAGTAAATTGACTATTTTATAAATATAAAATACGGTTTTTAGCAGAGATAATTGATTGAAATAGAATTGTCTTTACAAGTATAAGTAGAATTATTAATTCAAAGGTGTTTTTTTATAATGATTTCTTTAAATGATAAAAATGTAGTAAAAAATGGTTTAAAGCATAAAAATAGCAATATATTTGGTATTATTGCAGGCTTAGTTTGTGTTGCTGCTACAGGAATAGGATTTGGACTTTCCTTACCTCTTCTGTCTTTTATTATGAAACGACTGGGGAATTCCTCTTCCGTTATTGGATTAAATACAGCAATGCCAGCGCTAGCAGCTATTATTTTAGCGCCCTTATTTGTAAAATTAATGGAAAAATATGGTTTAAAAATATTTATTTCATTTAGCGTTATTATTGCCATTGTATCATTTTTTGGTTTTTATTTTACGCAAACTCTTGTCTTGTGGTTTTTTCTTCGATTTATTTTTGGAGGTTGTTTAGACAGCATTTTTGTTGCAAGTGAAACTTGGATAGCTGAATTGTCCAGTGATGAAACAAGAGGAAGAATTATGGGCATTTTTTCTTCTTGCTTAAGTGTGGGGTATTTTATTGGAGCAGGTATTCTGACAATAACAGGTTCTGAAGGTATTTTACCTTTTGCAATTGGTGCTTTATTCTTAATTTTTGTGCTTGTTCCTTTGTTTTTAGCAAAGAAAAATATTCCAAATGTAACAAGTGATGAAAAAACACCTTTAATGCCCATTATTATATCGTCACCTATCGCCATGGCTGCGGCGGTTGTCTATGGATATTTAGAAACAACTGCTTTTAATCTTTTACCAATTTATGGGGTTAGCAGTGGTCTGAGTGAAAAAATATCTGTTTCTTTACTTATCTTTGTAGGTGTAGGTCAGGCTTGTTTACAGTATTTTGTAGGAGCTATAGCTGATAAATATGGAGAACTACGTTCTTTATTAATTTGTACTCTTATTGGCATATTTGGCGCCATTGGGATAAAATTATTTATAACTACCCCATATGTTTTATATTTTATTTTATTTTTTTGGGGAGCTTGTATCTCAGGATTTTACACATTAGCATTGATTATTGTAGGTAAAAAATATAAAGGAAATAGTCTTGCTGGCGCAAATTCAGCAGTTGTTGCCATGTTTGGAGTTGGTTCTCTTATTGGGCCTCCCCTCGTTGGTGCCAGTATGAATTTTT
The DNA here is from genome assembly GCF_001907975.1 of Silvanigrella aquatica. NCBI lineage: Bacteria > Pseudomonadati > Bdellovibrionota > Oligoflexia > Silvanigrellales > Silvanigrellaceae > Silvanigrella > Silvanigrella aquatica. Next base: position 2,972,945 of record NZ_CP017834.1, on the reverse strand, counting down.
CTCCAGCAAACGGATTTTTTATGGCAATGCTTATCCCTGTATTTATATATTTAATTCAACTCATAAGACATAAAAATGCTATAAAATCCTGAATAAAATAGGGACATATTCTTTATGAAAAAATTAATGATGCAAATAATTTATAAAATTATTTTATATCTTAAAATTATTTTTAATACTATTGTAGGAATGCGGACAAATGGGGCAAGAGCTTTAATTATAAATGATCAAAATGAAATTCTCCTTGTTTTTCATACCTATATTGCGGGATGGCATTTTCCTGGTGGAGGAGTCGATAAAGGGGAGTCACCACGAGAAGCTGTTGTTAGAGAAGTTCGTGAAGAAGCTGGTATCATTGTAAAAAATTCACCTGTCCTGTTTGATAATTATTATCATACATTTGCAGGAGCGGATGACATTGTTTGTCTCTATGTGATTAGAGATTTTGATTGTCAAAGTTTTCAAAGCTCAGAAATTCAATCGGTAAAATGGTTTTCTTTAAAAGAATTGCCACTTGATATTTCAAAAGCAACCCAAAGAAGAATTAATGAATATTTTTATAATCATAAAAAGTTAGAATATTGGTAAAATTCTTTTTTAAAATATAATTTGGAGAAAATTTATGAAAAATAAATTATTTATTTTATTATTGAGTGTTTTAATTTGTAGTTGCGAAACTGTTCAAGATGTAACCAATACACAGTCAAATAAACAAGAAAATAAAAAGACGGATTTTAGTTTAACCCCATGGGTAGGAAAACCTGTTTCAGATCTTTTAAAACATCAAAAATATGGAATTCCCGATTCTCAAAAAACTGTAGGAGAAGAAAATATTGTCACTTATAGACAAATTTTTAATGCCTCTGGAAATTTAATTGACAAGAATGTCAATGTAAATATTTTTTGCAGAAGATCCTTTGTCTATAAAAAAGATTCCATTATTACAAATGTAATTGAAGAGGGAAGTTGTCAAAATACAAAAGACTATCTTCCTTTAGAAGATACAAATAAATAAAATCATTTTTTGAAATTTTATCAAAAAAATTCATAATTAAATAGTGAAGTAGTTAACATGGAACCTTTTATTGCAAATAATATAGCTCATAAAATGAATAAAATGCTTCTTATTTTATCTTCAAATTGTGAATCTCAAATAAAAATTAAGCAATTAAAAGAAGAAAGTTCACAAATTGATTATTTTTTATCATTTCCCTTAGAGGCAAGGGAAGTTATGGCAAATTATTTGGGAATTAGTTTAAAAACATTACATCGGATATATGAAAACCCTATTAAAATTTTAGATGATTATAAAGTTGTAATGAAATTAGGAAATTTTTTCGATAAATCCTATCCTGAAATGATAAATTTATTTTTCAGTGTCCAACAACAGCAGTTAAATATCGATAATTCAAACTCGGCATTTTTAAATGAAATTCATTTAATTGATAAGGAGTTGTCTGTGGAATCACGTAGAGAGCTTGTGCGGCTTCTCGTGTTACTGCGCAAAATGAAAATATCAATTCATGGATTTTCGCTTATTACAAGACAAATGATTTACAAGAAATGTTTTTTAGAAGAAAATTTAAATCGTATAAAAAATTTAATTGATAAGTTTTGAAAAATTATAATAACAAGATATCTTTTTTAGCTCTGTGGAATTTTTTTATTCAATGAATTAATCAATAACTTCATTTTGAAATATATTCTCAGGAGAGGTTTCAAGAAGCTTAAATTTTATATTGGCACAAGTATCATAAATTTTTTGCATTTCATTTTTTATTTTATCATAACTATTTCGATAAAATACAATGTTATACCATGAAGAATATCCGGCTATTGATTTAGCTATGGAATAAGATCCTCCATAAACGCCAATACCGACAAAATTTGGATCAAAATCATCTTGGCATTTTCTACTTATAGCTTCGCAAAAAGAATATTCTTCATAAATTGTTTCGAAAGGTTTGCTTAGAGTAAAATAGTTAGCATTTGGAATATTTAAATAATTACCCTTTAACTGTATTCCATTTGAAACAACTTTTACATATTCAGAATAATCAGTTAATCGGTTATTGTCATCATTTCCTTTGGCCCAATTCCAACCTGTGCCTTCTATCTTTCTTTGTTCTGGATTCACGGTTGGATTCACGCAATATAAATAGGGTTTTGAAATGGGAAGCAATCCATAGGCTTGGCTGCTAAATAGAAAAGTTAGCAAGAATAAGTTTAAAGTCCTCTTCATTTTTTTTCTCCTTAAAAAAGACAATTAATTGTTAAATTAATTAAAAAAAATTAGCAAAAAATAAAATAATAATATTTATAAAAAATTAAAAATAAAGCTTTAATCTATAAAATTAAAAGTAAATTATTTAATAAAAAAATACTAAAAATATTCACATATAAATCTATAATATTTAATATTTAAGCTGTATATTTAATTTTTTTGTTTATTAAAAATGATTTAAATTTAAATTCTTGTTATTTAGCATCTCTATGATTTCTTTATAAGAAACAGGTCTTTTTTGAAAAAAAAGTACTATTTTTTCTCTCATCCATTTAGGAATGTCATTTTGAATGCTTTCATTAAAGCCCGTACAAAGAATAATTTTTCCATGAAATTCTTCGTCTTCATTAGCAATTCCACCAATTAAATTGGAATTTATAAAATTAACACCATTTCCAAAGTCAAAATCGCTTATTATAGCTTCAATAAGCGAGAGGCATTTGTTACCATTCATTTTCTCCTCATCAATATGGCAGAAGAACTCATCGGGAGTTTTAAAAAACAAAATATTTGCATCAGTCATATTGATTTTCCAGCCATGCCAAATATATTCATTATCTTCAATTATAATGACGAGTGGTTTTTGAATATCCAGATTAACTGTATTTTTAGGGGTATTATTTTGAATTGTGTGTTCTAATATGTAATTTTTACATATTTTAACCTTTTCCTCAGATCCTTTCACAAGAAATGAAAAGCAAGTTTGCTGTTGAGCGCTTAACTTTAAACTACTCCCTGTTTTTTTAAGAATTTCTCTAAGATTTTTAAGTCCAATGCCATGCCCATCTATTTTATTTGTGTAGCCATATAATATTTTTCCTCTAATATTTTTAGGAATGTGATGACCATTATTTGAAATTTCAATAAGAATAACATTTTTAATTTTTTGATACCAATTTTGTGTAATATTAATATAAATTTCAGTAGCAGCAACACTTTTATGCGAAGCATTTTTTATAATCGTATTAAACGCAATATATAAAGTGCTTTGATCGAAATTGATCTTATTATTAATGTTTATGTTGCAAATGAGTTTAATATGAGATGATGATGTATTTTTCCATACGTCTTCTATAACATCAATCGGGTCAATATTTTTGATTTTAACTTTTCTTAAAATAATTTGTGCCACGTTATTGTGATGAATGGCGGCATGGATACTTGATTTTAAATCCAAAGGATATTTCAGGACATTCTCTTGATTAATAAGTTCATGTTCAATCATATTTTTAATATTTTCTAGTGTTTTGGCTTCAATGCTCTTGGCTGTATTTCTTGCAACTTTAATTTTTAAAATAGATAAAGGAATAAATATAAAAAATAAAAGTATTATAAACATTAGAATATTTAGTATTATAAATACTTCTAAAAAAGAAGTACCATCACTAAATATTTTATAATCCAATGCTTTTTTGTAAAATGTTAATGTATATTTTTTTTGTTGAAAAACTTTATCGTGAGAAATTTTATAAGAATATATTGGGAAAGATACTCCAACAATTAAGCTGTCGTTATAAATTAAAATGGAGTTAAATTTTTTTAATATTCCTTTTAAAAATACGATATTTCTCATTTCGGAAATGGAAGAAGCATTTGTTTGCCATAAAGGAAATTTATTATTTTTGCATTGATCGCACTCCCATATTTCTGCAGCAAAGAAGTTATTTTTTTCTAATCTTTCATACACATTAATTGATGATGAAACTTCTATAAGCCTTCTATAAGCCTCTAGAGAGTAATTATTTTGCATTAAATATTCAGTGTATCCATATGTGGATAAATAATAATCCTTTAGTTGAAGTGTTATTATAACAATATCTATTATTAGCATGACAAATGATAATAATATCGATAATAGTAGCCAGTATATTATGTGTAACTTTTTTTTAATTGAAAATATATTTAATATCATAACTTTTTTCTAATTATTTAATTTTAATTCCCAAACTAATATTTTTATAGGGCTGTATTGATTGCCAAATGATGAAATTCTTTTTTTCTGATAAAGTAAAGATTTTCTTAGATGAAATACTATAACCATATAATTATTTTCAGTAAAATATTGACTCAAATTTCTTGTAAATATTGGACTTTTGCTCAGACTTTTTGTGGCTTCTTGATATAATTTTTCAAAATGAGGGTCTTCTGGTGAGATATTATTAAAAAATGATTCATTTCTAAAAAATGCAAAATTTGAATTGGGGTCACTTGTCGCCGTATCAAATCCTGTCCACCAAAATACATTTTGATCATTTTTAGTAAATCTAGTGTATGACATATTTGTATTGTGAAAAATAATATGAATACCAGCTTCTTCTAATTGCTTTTTTATTTCAATAAAGTAAGGTTCATGATTAAGATCTTTATTTGTAGTCCAAAATGTATGAACATGGAATGTTTTATCTTTCCAAAGAGACTCTGGAATTGTTTCTAATAGTTCTTTAGCTTTTTTTAAATTCCTTTTTTTAACAGGAATTTCTGCCCGAAAATTTTTCTGCCATCCCGATTCAGGAAGCATTTGATCATCAGGAACAAATTCACCAAAAGGAGATGTTTGTGCAATTCCGCTTCGATTTAAAGCTAAAGATATGGCTTTTCTAAAATTTTTATTTGAACCTAGTTCTGTTTTAAAATTAAATAAAAATCCGCCATTTTCATATATGTCTGGAAAAATAATATGGCCATCATAGTTTTCATTTTTTTTACTTAGTCCAATACAGCTTTTTATATCGCCAATATCTTTTTCATCAAAAATAAATCGGATGTATTTTGGAATATCTTCATTTTTATTTACTTTTTCAATAACATATTGAAATTCCTTATCATCTGCTTTAACTACTCTGTATTTTCCAAATCCGATCGGAAATGTTTTCCATTTTTTATAGTGTGAATCAAGTTCTTCGATGGGTACAATAGGAATATATCCAGACGAAATTTTTTGAAAAAAATGGCTATTTTCATTATTGAGATTAAAAATAATATTGTATCTGTCTTTTACTTTAATTCCTTCGATAAAACCAGAAGGATATGTATTTGAATCAACAGTAATATATTTAAGATTTTCTTTTTTCAGATTTTCAATTCCAATGATATCACTTAGAATATTTTTAGCAAAATTATCGTTGCGAAAATGAATCAATTGTCTTGTAAATGAAAATTCAACATCATAGGCATTCACTTCTCTTTTATTATGAAACAAAACGCCTTTTTTAAGGCTTGCGTAGCAAGAATTACCGTCGCAAAAATAATTTTCAAAAAGCACGCTATTGTCAGTAGATTCTTTGAAAGTGCCACTAAAAGATATAAGACTTCCGTGAACAGCGGCAGAAAATGTTTCAACAACATATGTTGAAACATCTGAGATGTTCCAAGGTATTTGTTTTTGATCCGAAAGGTTTAAAGTAATCGTTTCACTATCTGGATATAAGTCAGAATCGTTATAAAGATGGCTATTTTTTTTATTTAAGATAATATAAATGATTAATATAATAGCAATAGTCAAAATGAAATAGAGGATTAAAATTTTCTTTTGATTTTTGAATATAGAAGAATCTATCATTTTTATTTTTTCTATTCTTTTCAAAATTTTTAGAGCAACATGGCATAAAAAATAGAGTTACATATAAATAGATCCTTTTTATTATTTTAAAAATAATGAATTGTATATATTATTTGGAAGGTCCTCTTTTCAGAAGACAAGCCTTCATTTTTGAATTTAATTCATTTAGCAAATTATGTCACGTATTAAAAATTAATTACTGTGTTTTTATTGGTTATGGATATTTTTTTATCATAATATAAAATATTAGATTGTACAAATATAGATAAAATTTAATGTTTTGATTGAAAATTTATTTTAATAATTTCATTTCGCCGTATTTTTTAAATATTCAATTAAATTTTAATAATTTCATTTTGTTAAATGATTTTTTTGAATCATTTTTTTCTATCAAAATAAAAAAAAATTTCGACTCAAAAAATGGGACGGTTTGTTTCATCTGCAACTTCTTCTCCGCCATTCAATGTAATCATTAATTGATTGATTTGATCTTCTGTAAATCCAGTATTAATATGATTATTATTTGTATTAGGAAATATTATATTTTTAATTGTACCAATTTTTTCGTTGTATATTGAGCAACTATGAGCATTATTTTCTAATGCTCTTTTAATTTTATTAATATCATTTTTATTATCACTTGGATCAATATAAAACGTAAATGCTTTTTGAAATTCTATGCCTTTTAATTTTTCTTTTATTTCAGACTGATTATAGTATATACTTGGTTCAAAAATAGACGATGAAAATGTTCCATAGATTGGAATATTATTAGTTATTTTGAGATATTTAATTTCTGGATTTTTAATTTCTATGCATATTAATTTATTTGAAGCCAATGCATTAAATGGGATAATGAATGAGGCAGTAGAAACTAAGATTTTTGATAATATTTTAACAATATTCATAGAAGAGGCTTTCTTTATTAAAGGTGAAGTTGTTTCAATTATTTTGATTTTTTATTTTATCATAAGCATTAATAATTATTTCTATTTCTTCTAAACTAAGAGTTTTTCGGGTATAAGGGTATTCTAGCATATCTTCCTCAGGAATTTGGAAATTTTCACTAACCATAATATTTTTAAAATATCTTTTTAATTTACTATTGTATATTTGGCATTTGAAATCAGGTTTATTTTCAATGTGAGCATTTATTTCATTATAATAATTTTTATCCAGATGAAAAGAAAATAAATCTGTAATACCATATGATGAGGGATTATAATGTTCCTTGGAAATAAAGTTCCTTACTATTGAGACGATTTTGATTTTGCTTCGGGCAGTCAAAATTTTATATTCTCCTGTTACCTCAGGAAAAGCGATAAAATCTTTTCCGCCATTATATGAACAAGTTAAATGATTTGATGCCTTTGCTATATTTGAAAAAAAGAAAAAAATTATAATTGAATAAAATATTGGTATTTTCTTTATATTTAAAATGATATATCTCCTTTTTTAATTCAATAAAGTCACAATACATTTATCGAATTGTGAACACACTCTCTTAAATTTTTTAAGTTTGAATTTCAAGTTTTATTGTAATAAATTGGAGAAATATAATATGATTTGATTTGATATTTTATTATATTTCTCTTTTTTGATGATTTCTAATTGGTTATTTGATTATTTATAATTTTATAAATCTTATTGCCGGAATTAAAATTTATGTTTATTTATAAATAAAATATAAATAATATTTGGGATATTAGTCTTTAAGCTTAATTTCCCAGATTGCCAAGCGAACACCATTATACTGGTTGCCCAAACTGACTATTTTTCTCGAATCATATGATACTGACATACGCTGCACCATCATGATTGTCATAATATTTTTTTGAGTAAAATATTGACTTAAAAATTTTGTATCTTCACTTGAGCGGGAAAAGTTTTGCACAGATTTTTGATATAATTCTTCGTATTTTGGATCGTTTGGATGTTCATGTGTGAAGTAAGATCCATTACGAAAATGTGCAAAGTTTTTATTAGGATCTTGATTAGGGAACCCAAAGCCTGTAAACCATAAAACATTTTCATCATCATCAGTAAATTTATCATAATCCGTATTTGTATTTAAAAATTCAGTTTCGATACCAATTTCTTTGAGTTGTCTTTGAATTTCTGGAATATAGGGCAATGAATTAATTTCTTTCGCATCTTCCCAAAAAGTCGGCACTTGGAATGTCTTATTTTTCCATAAATGCTCTGGAACAAGGCTGAGCAATCTTTTGGCTTCTTCGATATTTTGCTTTGCTAAGGGAACGTCGGCACGATATTCTTTTTGCCAACCAATATTAGAAAACATTTGATCTTCTGCAAGCATTTCTCCAAATATTGAAGCTCCTGCAATTTTTTCTCTATCTAAGGCAAGTGAAATCGCTTTTCTAAAGTTTTCATTATTTCCAAGTTCTGTTTGGTAGTTATATAAAAATCCTGCATTCGAATAGACGTTAGAAAAAATAACTTTATTTTCGTACTCGGCAACACCTCTATCGGGTGAACCTAAAAGCATCTTAATATCGCCAATATTTCCAAAATCGTATAATAGAGTAATAAATTTAGGAATTTTTTCTGATTCTAAATTTTTCTCTAAAAAATATTTATGTTCTACAAGATTTGCTCCTGTTACCTTATATTTACCAAAACCTACAGGAAATCGTTTCCACTTTATATAATCATCTTCAATTTCTTCAATTGGAACGATTGGAAGTTTTCCATCAGAAATACGGCTAAAAAATAATTTATTTTCTTTTTTCAAATGAAAAATAATATTGTATTTATCTTTTACTTCAATTCCAGTCAATGCTTTGGAAGGGTATATAATATCATTTACAGAAATATAGTCGATATTTTCTTGTTTGACATCATCAACTCCAACAATATTGTCCAGTAGTGAGCGCACATAGGGAGTTTTTTTGGGAGCAATTAATCTTCTAGTTAAAGAGAATTCAACGTCATACGCATTCACTTCTCTTGTATTATGAAATAAAACGCCTTTTTTAAGTTCCGCTGTGCAAATTGTATTTTGACATTCATATTTTTTAAAAAGAGTATTTTGGTTTGAAGTGTCTTTTTCACTCAATTCAAAAATGGGGGTGAGGCTTCCATGAACAGCAGCAGAAAAGGTTTCAGTAACATGGATAGGAGCTTCTTCTGTATCCCATGGTACGAAAGGCAAAGCTGCCATATTTATCGTGAGCATGTCTTTTTCTAATTGAGACTTTTCATTTTCTTCTGCTTGGCTTTTATTCAAATTAGGTAATATATTAGAATATAAATAAATTCCAGCAGCTAAAATGATAGGGGTAATCAAAAAAAATTTTACTTTTTTTGATGATAAAATACCTAATTTATGCTTCATGAATTGTCCTTATAAAAATGTTATGACAATGGGACTCAAGTATAAATAAATTTTGAAAGATTCACAATAAAAATAAATTGTTACTCTTCTTGTTGTTTTTTAATCTATTTATGAATTGAAGTCACGCAGTTTATTTTTTGTTCTATTTTTAATCTGGTTATGGTTATAGTTGAAAAAAAACTATTCTAGTTTTAAAAATGATAGAAGTGTCTTGTTCATGATAAAAAA
>NZ_CP017834.1:2740986-2963436 GCF_001907975.1 Silvanigrella aquatica | reverse complement strand
ATTTTATTTTCTTGTTTATTGTAATATTTTTTAATTTTACTTGTTTTTATGTATATTTAGGATAAAAATTGATATGAGAGTTTGTTTTTATCGCTTCAAACTTAAGCGACTGTTTCAGTGAATTTGCTGATAATCTAGGCCTAATCGAGATCGTTTTTTTAGCTCATGCCTTATAATTTTATAAATACGTACAGCCTGTTTTTTATCTTTTAAGCAGTCTCTATTTGAAAATGTTTTGCTCGCATGGCATTCAAATTTAAAGTAATCGTAAAAGTAACCTAGTTGAAAGGTACTTAAACTTTTTGAAGAGTATACAGGATCAGAATATATTTTACTCAATAAGTATTCCACTCTTATCTCCTTTATAATTTATATCTGTAATGTTTATTTAATTTTAACAAATATTTTTGTTGAAAACAAGATACCAAGTTTTCAATGTAAATGCATCTTTCTTGGAAGATAATTTACACCCCTATTTTAACATTTAGACTTTGGTTATGAACTTTACAAGATTATATGACTCAAAAACTCTCCTTCAAGACAATTTTGTCCTGGTAATTGAATGATTATTTACTAACTTTAATAAAATTTTTAAATGCTACATTTTTTTGTTGTTATGGAAATAATATAAAATTATAAAGTCCAAATTTCTTTAATTATTTTTAAAGAAAGATCTTCAATGACCTGTTCAAAGGATTGTTCACCCGAGATGATTTGATCGGCTTTTGTCTTTCCGGGCTCGACAAAAATATTATGCATGGGTCCTACGGTGCTGTTGAATTGACTGTGGACAGACTCGGGGGTTCTGCCTCTTTCACGTACGTCCCGCTTCAGACGTCTCTCAAATCTGACTTGCTCAGATGTATCAATAAAAACTTTATGATTTATTCTTTTTTCGGTGTCGGAGTCTGAAAAAAGTAACACGCCTTCAAGAATAACGATCGGTTTTGGAGTGGCAAATTGATTTCCCATCATACGGCTGTGTTTGGCAAAATCGTAAAGAGGTAAAGCGACATTTTTGCCAAGGCAAAGCTCATCTAAGTGGGAAACAAGGAGAGGAAATTCAATGATATCAGGATGATCAAAGTTTATTTTTTCGCGCTGATCGAAGGGAAGGTGACTCAAATCTTTGTAGTAGGAATCCTGACTGATATGTAGAACGTGATCCGTTCCCAAGTATTTAACCAACTGCCTGCAGAACGTCGTTTTGCCACTGCCTGATCCACCGCAAACACCTATAATGAAAGGAGGCATAAACCCACGATCCCCATTCAAGAGCTTGCCTTTTGCTTCTCTGACTTTATGCTCAAGTGAATGTAATTTATAGGAATGCTTATGCCACATTAATCAACATCCTTTACGGGTGGAATGAATTCAAAACAGCAATCATTTAGCCCTTATTATCAATGAATGCAAGTGTCCATTCGAAATTGTTGCAAAATTAAATTCAATAATTACACTACCCCCTTGTACCATGCGATTTCGTTCTTAATACAGGGATTTTTAATATATGAAGACAACCTTCGATCCATTAAATTCTTTTTCTCCCATTTTATATGCAAGTGATGAATCGCATTCAGGTTCGCATAATTTAGGGGGTATTTCGTTTTCAAAGATTCCAAGGGTTTTAATCGCAAAATGCGGTTTAGATGGTCATGATCGTGGCGCAAAATACATAGCGAAGGCTCTACGCGATGCGGGTATGGAAGTGATTTACACGGGAGTGAGGCAGTCAACAGAAGATGTGGCTCAAACAGCTATACAGGAGGATGTTGATATTGTTGGACTTTCTTTGTTGTCAGGTGCTCATAATACACTATTTCCTAAACTTATTGAATCCTTAAAAAATCATGGAGGTGGTGATATCCCCGTATTTGGAGGAGGGGTGATTCCTGATTCTGATATTCCGTATCTTCTTTCTTTAGGAGTAAAAGCCATATTTACTCCCGGTACGACCGTTCAAGATGTCATTAAAGAAATTAAAAAAATACTTGAAGGATAATATCATGACCTTAAGCACAGAAAAGTCAATTTTTAAATTAAATGAAGAGAGAGCGCGTGCCTTTGAGGGAGGAGGAGCTAAAAGAATTGATGCACAGCATGAAAAAGGAAAAATGACTGCGCGTGAAAGAATTCAAGAGCTTTTAGATCCGAACTCATTTGTTGAACTTGATGCCTTTGTTACGCATAATTGTGTGCAATTTGGAATGGAAAAACAAAAATTTCCAGGTGATGGCGTCGTCACCGGATACGGAAATATTGCCAACCGTCCTGTGTATATTTTTGCACAGGACTTTACTGTATTTGGTGGTTCTTTAGGAGAAATGCACGCTAAAAAAATATGTAAAATAATGGATCTTGCTGTACAAAATGGCGCGCCCGTCATTGGATTAAATGACAGCGGAGGAGCGCGTATTCAGGAGGGAGTATCGAGTTTAGGCGGATATGCCGATATTTTTTACCGCAACACTCTTGCCAGTGGTGTTATTCCTCAAATTAGTGCCATTCTAGGGCCCTGTGCTGGAGGTGCTGTCTACTCGCCTGCCATAACAGATTTTATTGTGATGACACGCAGTACTTCGCATATGTTTATTACCGGCCCCGATGTCATTAAGACGGTCACAGGCGAAGATGTGGATTTTGAATCTTTAGGGGGAGCCGAAACTCATCTCGCGAAGAGTGGCGTGGCCGATGCTTCCTGTGCTGATGAATATGAAACCATTTCTTTTATTAAAAAACTTATTTCATACATTCCACAAAATAACTTAGAAACTCCACCTTTAATTCCTTGTACAGATTCTCCTGATAGAGCGGATTTAGATTTAAATTCAATTATTCCAGACAATCCGAACCAGCCTTATAATATGCGTGAAGTGATAAAAAGAGTTTGTGATTGCGATTCTTTTTTAGAATTGCAACCAGGATATGCAAAAAATATGATTATTGGATTTGCGCGACTTCAGGGGCATTCGGTAGGAATTGTTGCAAATGATCCTATGAATTTAGCTGGTGTTTTAGATATCAATGCCAGTATCAAAGGAGCGCGATTTGTGCGTTTTTGTGACTCTTTTAATATTCCTTTAATTGTTTTTACAGATGTTCCCGGATTTTTACCAGGAATTGATCAGGAATGGCGTGGTATTATTAAGCATGGAGCGAAGTTACTTTATGCTTTTAGTGAAGCTACTGTTCCCAGATTTACAGTCATTACACGGAAAGCATATGGCGGCGCCTATGATGTCATGAATTCAAAACATATCGGAGCCGATTATAATATTGCGTGGCCTAGTGCAGAAATTGCGGTGATGGGGCCTGAAGGAGCATGTAATATTATTTTTAAACATGAAATAATGAGTGCAGCAAATCCCGAACAAAAAAGAAAAGAATTAATTCAGAATTATCGAGATACTTTTGCTAATCCTTACGTAACAGCGCAAAAAGGATTTATTGATGATGTTATTGAGCCAAGAATGACACGTAAATTATTAATAAATGCACTCAATATAAATAAAAATAAACGTAAATCTTTACCGAAAAGGAAGCACGGAAACATTCCTCTATAAAATAAATTTTATATATTTTTTCTTTTTGAGATGGGAAATTTACTATGATTCAAGATCAATTTTTGCCGCTGACTCATAAACCTTTTAAAAAAGTATTAATTGCAAATAGAGGAGAAATTGGTGTTCGCGTTATTCGTGCTTGTCGCGATTTGGGGCTTTCCCCTTTAGCTGTTTATTCCACTGCGGATTTGCATTCAAGACATGTTGCGTTAGCTGATGCCGCTTATTGTATTGGAAATGGTCCCAGTCAAGAAAGCTATTTAAATATTTCAAATATTTTACTTGCCGCTCGAGAATTAGGTGCTGATGCTGTCCATCCAGGATTTGGTTTTCTTTCTGAAAATGCAGAATTTGCTAATGAAGTTTTAAAAGCGGGATTGATATGGATTGGTCCTTCTCCGGCATCCATTCATGCTATGGGCGATAAAACCATCGCTAAGCATAAAGTAACAGAGGCGGGCGTGCCTTGTAGTCCTGGAAAAAATGAGCCACTAAAAAATTTAAAAGAATTGCAAGATACTGCTCATAAAGTAGGATATCCCTTAATATTAAAAGCTGCAGCTGGTGGTGGTGGTCGCGGCATGCGCGTGGTGCGTGCCGATGTAGAGTTGGCAAATGCTTTAGAGGCGTGCCAAAGAGAAGCCTTAAGTTATTTTGGCAATGCCGATGTTTTTTGCGAGCGTTACATTGAGCATCCCAGACATATTGAATTTCAAATTTTAGCCGATTCGCAAGGAAATACCGTTCATTTATTTGAACGTGATTGTACCATTCAAAGAAGACATCAAAAATTAATTGAAGAAGCGCCTTCCAGTTACATTAGTGAAGAAACACGCGCTCAAATGGGAGCCATTGCGGTTCGCGCGGCAAAAAGTGTGGGATATGTGAATGCAGGAACTGTGGAATTTATTTTAGAATCTCCAACCAAATTTTATTTTATGGAGATGAACACGCGCATTCAAGTGGAGCATCCTGTAACAGAACTCATCACAGGCATCGATTTATTACAAATGCAATTGAAAGTGGCTATGGGTGAAAAATTATCATTTACTCAAAAAGATCTTGCTATAAGAGGTTGGGCTTTTGAAGCCAGAATAAATTCTGAAGACCCTTATAATGGATTTCGACCTGATCCTGGAAAAATTGAAGAAGTTGAATTTCCAAATGGACCGGGAGTAAGAGTAGATTCTCATATTTATTCCGGATACAAAATACCTGAATTTTACGATTCTATGATTGCAAAATTAATTGTGTATGGAAGTAACAGAAACGATGCTTTAAATAAAATGGCAAGAGCTTTAAGCGAATTTTATATTACAGGCATTAAAACAACAATTCCTTTTCATCAAGCAGTATTTGATTTTCCCGCATTTCGTGAGGGAAATTATACCACACGATTTATAGAGGAAAATGAACATATTCTAGATGAATTTGAAGGTAAGAAAGATAATTTATCTGAAGAGGAAGCTCTCATTGTTGCTATGAAATTAATTCAAAATATTTCTCAAAATGAAGCAAAAAATACCGCACAAATTCATAAACCAGAACCGTGGGCACTTGCAAATCGCATGGAAAATACTCGAAGGTAACAGAAAGGAATTTTGCAATGAAAGTAAGTGTTCAAAGAAATAAAAACTCCGAAATGTATCAGGTAGAAATTCCAAATTATATTGATTTGACTAATCTTGCAAAAGGCGAAAAGTTTTTTTTAAATATCATTGATGAAAAAGGTAATAATAAAAAAATAGAATCATGTTTACTTGCTGATGGAAGAAGTTTTTTATTAAACAATCAGATTATTCGCTTTGATCATTCCGAATTGCATAAAAAAAATGAAATTTATCGATTTGGAATTCGCTGTAAAGGTGTAATTACTCAAAATACGTATTTAGCAAAAATATTACGACCTGTGGCACCAAGGCAATCATCAGTGAGTTCTGCTGGGGGTGAATTAAAATCGCCTATGACTGGGAAAGTATTATCTATCATTGTGCAAAAAGATTCTAAAGTTAAAGAAGGTGATACTCTTGTGATTATTGAGGCGATGAAAATGGAAAATAGAATTGTTGCGGAGTGCGATGGTATTGTTTCAAATATCAAAGTAAATCCTGGATTAAGTGTTGCTGCGGGAGACTTATTATTAAGTATTATTCCAGAAAATTAAGGTAAAATATGAAGATAAGGCAATCTATAGATATTGAATCACTGGTTAAGCTATTGTCAGGTTCAAAGTGTTTAGAAAATGTCGATCTCTGGCATTCAAGAATACGTGCTTTAAGCAAAGCTATTAGTTTTGTAGAAAATGATCCTTTATTAGCGCCTAAATTATTATCTCATCCCGAAGTTCGTATTGATGATATTAAAGTAACAAATACGCGGGTAGTTGGCATCACAGGATTACCGGGAGCAGGAAAATCAACGCTTACTAATTTATTGGTTAAAGAACTAAGGGAGCAAAAAAAATCTGTTGCTGTTTTTGCTGTAGATCCTTCCTCTGCATTATCTGGTGGCGCTATATTAGGTGACAGAATTCGCATGCAGGAACATTTTCGTGATCCTCAAGTTTTTATTCGCTCTATGGGCGCCCGAGGTGCGTTGGGTGGTGTGGCTCGGGCCACACGAAGTGCTATTCGCCTGGCCAATTTATTGGGATTTGATTATATCTTAGTTGAGACCGTAGGTATTGGACAAAGTGAAAGTGAAATCACAAATATTGCCGATACAACTATTCTTGTTTTAATGCCGAATAGTGGTGATGAAATACAGCTCATGAAAGCAGGTATTTTACAGTTAGCAAATATTTATATCGTAAATAAATGTGATTTATCAGATGCCAGCAGAATGATTCAAGAAATAAAAGAAAATACGGCAACGGAAAATAAAGAGCAATGGCAACCTCCTGTATTGAAAACATCTGCCACCAATAGGGAAGGCATTAAAGAGGTTATTTCACAAATTTTTTTACATAGTGAATATGAACACCAGAATAAAGTCGGCAAAGAATTGCGTTTTTCAAGACTGCGCAAAGAAGTCTTACAAAATATGATTATGATGGCAGAAATGCAATTTAAAAAAGATGTTGAGAAAATTTCTAATGTGGACATTGAATTATTATTTAATGGGAGTACTACAGCTATGTTTTTAGCGACAAACTTATACTCTAAAAAAATTATAAATGAAGGCGATATTTCATGATAATTAAAAGAATAAATCATTTAGGAATTGTACCAAAAGATTTGAATCAAACAAAAAAGTTTTTTACTGAAGTTTTAGGGTTAAAAGAAGAGGGAAATGAAGTTGTTGCAGAACAAAAAGTCATTGTAGATTTTATCCGTTGCGATGCAGCGCGGCTTGAGCTTTTATCGCCGACAAGTGAGGAAAGTCCCATAGCTAAATTTTTAGAAACACGAGGCGCTGGTATTCAGCATGTTGCACTTGAGGTGGATAATTTAGACAATTGGATAGAATATTTGAAAAAAAACAATATTCGGCTTATTGATGAAAAGCCAAGGTATGGTGCGCATAATACGCGCATTGCATTTGTTCATCCGCATTCCACAGGCGGAGTGCTTGTGGAACTTGTAGAAGAGCAGTCAAAATAGTTTAATTTAATTAAAGAGAAATGTAACAATATGAAAATGCGTAAGTTTTTATCTGTCTTTATAAGTACTCTGTGCCTTTTAGGAGTTGCGACTTCTTGCACGACGCCAACCATTTCTGAAATGTCCCAAGATGATGGCATTTCCAAAATTAGAGCAGACTTTAAGGATGAAAATTGGAGTGATGTCATCACTAGTGTAGATGAGTATAGGACGCGTTATCCCTATTCAAAAAATAATCCTGAAGCGGATTTAATGCAGGCAAATGCATATTATCTTTCCGGCAAAATGCCCGAAGCTATTGCAGCATATGAAGATTTTGCCCGTAAAAATCCAATTAATAGCAATGTTTCTTATGCTTATTTAAGAATAGCTAAAGCTTATGATTCTCAAGCGCCCGAAGCTATTGATAGGGAACAAGCTTCGGCTGTGAAAGCAATTTCACGATATGAATATTATATTAAAAACTATCCTAATGAAATCGCTGTGAAAGAGGCTAAAGAGCGCATTGAAATTTTAACCAGAAGATTAGCGGAACATGAACAATTTGTGGCACAATTTTATTGGAAAAAAGATTTATATTCGGGAGCTCTTTCACGATATTTGAATATTATTAAGAATTACAGTCAATATGCTGATCTTAAAAAAGAGGCGCTCGAGAGGGCTTCTCTTTGTTACATTGAGCTTGCTGATATTTTGAAGGATGATCCGGAATCGGATAAGTTCTTTGTCTTTAAAAATGTGAAACCAGAAGATTTAATAAAAAAAGCAGAAGAACTTAAAAATCAACTAAATCAATTAAATTAATTATGTCTTTAAATAAATTGGGTCAATCATGATTAAAGTTTTGCACACTTCAGATTGGCATTTAGGGAATACTTTTGAAGGTATTTCAAGGGAAGATGACCACCATTTTTTTTTAAATTGGCTTATTCAAGAGCTCATTGAAAAAAAAATAGATGTTTTAATTATAGCGGGTGATATTTTTGATCAACCACAACCTTCCGCCGAAGCACACAAAATTTATTTTCAATTTTTGTTCCAGGTATCACAAAAGACGGATGTCAAAAAAGTGATCATTGTGGGTGGCAATCATGACTCACCCTCACGTCTCGACGCTCCTGCTGAACTCTTAAAATTACTCGATGTTTTTGTTGTTGGTGGTATGAACTCTGATTTTAGTTCTTTATCACGTTATATATGTCCTATCATAAATGAACATAATCACATTGAATTGGTTGTTGCTGCCGTTCCCTTTATTCATGAGTATCGTTTAGGAGTGCGCACGGTTTTTCAATCAGAAAAAGAAATTCAGCTCAGTTTTAAAGAAAAGTTAACGGCACTTTATAAAAATTTAGCGGATGAAGCGGAATTTATGGCAAAGGGAGCTCCTCTTTTGGCAACAGGTCATTTGGCTTGCGTGGGCTGCGATAATGATGATGCTCCTTTGGAGGTTCACAGAGTAGGAACCTTAGGTGGGCTCTCTCCCGATATTTTTGATTCGCGATTTTCCTACATTGCTTTAGGACATATTCATCGTGCCTATCATGTAGAAAATTCAAAAGCCTATTATTGCGGTTCTCCCCTTCCTTTATCGGTTAAAGAATCGAAACAAACGCGTTATGTTCAAGTTGTTACATTTACAGATCAAAAATTAAAGGAACAACTGCCTTTAATTGAAAAAATCGCTGTTCCTTTAAGGCGTAAAATACATGAATTAAAAGGAACTCTTGATTCTGTATTATATCAAATTGAAAATTTAACTTGGGATACTATTGCTCCACCCATACTGTGTCTTCAAATTGATGTTGATATGTATTATGCGGGCATGGATTTTGAAATTAGAAGAAAAATAAACTCTTATTTTTCTAAAGAAGCTCCAATGATTGCTTCTATTAAGCAAAATCTTATACAGCTTAATAATGCATTAAAAGAAAATGATTCAAATTATTTTTCTTTAAAAGATTTAACAACGGAACAAGTCTTTATTAAAATGTGTGAAAATCAAAATCAAAATGTAGATGAAGAATTATTAAACGCTTTTCGCAGTTTATTAAGTGAAGAGATTTTATAATTGTAAATAATTGTAAATTGAATAATAAAGGAAAATGTTTTGAAGTTAATAAAAATTGAACTTGAAAACCTAAATTCTTTGTATGGTCGGCACTGCATTGATTTTGAAAAAGATTTAATGGGAGCTCCTCTTTTTTTAATTATGGGAGCAACAGGAGCAGGTAAGTCCACACTTATGGATGCTATGTCGCTCGCGCTTTTTGGTCAAACACCACGCCTTACAAAAAATAAATCAGATAAAGATACGGAAAATGATTGTCGACAAATTATGTCTAAAGGAACAAGTTTTGCATTTGCGCAATTGATTTTTTCAAAGCTAGAAAAAGATAAAATTGAAAAATATCGAGCCACTTGGCAATGTGAACGCGCGCATCGCAAATCTGACGGCAATTTCAAAGATCCTAGACGTATATTGGAACGTTATTGCGTGGAGTTAGATGACTGGGAGCAGCTGACAAGTGATCACCGTCCCAAATTTTATGAACCGCATTTTCATAAAGTACTTGAAAATTTAACAGTCGAAGATTTTAAGCGCATGATTTTACTTGCTCAAGGAGAATTTGCCGCTTTTTTAAAGGCAAATGAGGAAGAGCGTGCTGCTATATTAGAGCGCTTGACGAATACAGAAGTTTATAAAGATATTGGTAAAAAAGCCTCTGAAAAAAAGAGAAATATTGAAGAAAAGTTAACAGAAGCACAAATGCGACTCAATGGAATTTCACTTTTAAGTGAGGATGAAGAGGAAAATCTTAAACGTGAAAATTTCCAATTAGAAAACAAAATTGAAGTTGGTGAAGAGCTGCTTCAAATTATAAATAAAAAAATTGATTGGATTGAAAAAGAACAACTATTACTCAGTAAATATCAAGAAGCAAAAAATCATTTTTCAGAGTATGAAAAAAGTTATTTAGAAAACTCAGTTTATATTGAAAAGTATAAAAAATATAATCAATATCAAAAAGCAATTGATTATATTATAAAGGAAGAAAATTTTAATAGTGAAATATTATCTCTAGAAAGTGTTTTGAAAAAAAATGAAATAGAATCACTAGAGTTAAAAAATCATATACATTTTATTAGCAATAACTTAAATCAGTTAAATAATTTATATGAAAATGCTAAAAATAATTTAGTTGAAAAAAAATATGAAATTAATAAAGCTAAAGAAGTTAGAATTATTTTGAGTTCTTTGCAGCAAGATTTATTAGATAAACAAAGAAAAATTGATACATATTTGAATAATAAAAACAAAATAATGGAATTGCAAGCTGAAAATAATAAAAAGCTTGTAGATGTTAATAATATTAAAGATAATTTACACGATTTTATTAAACATGATCTCTCAATTCTTCTTTTTAATTACAATATATTTTCAAATGATTTTGAAAATGTTAAAAAAGATTTTGATATTTTAAAAAGAGAGTTGATTGCTACAGCCCTTCCTTTTGAAACACCACATGATAAGTTAGATGCTCTTCGCTTAGAAAGAGATCGCATAATTCAAGAAAAAAATGAATTATCAAAAGCCTCTTTTCATGTTGAAGAGCTTGAAAAAAAAGAACAAGAATTACTTCAATTGCATAATAAATACGATTTTGCATATAAATCACACGAAAATACAAATATCACTTTTTTCGCACAAAAAGAAATACTAGATAATGAACTAATCGATATCATATCATTGAAAGAGAATGTTTCAAAACTTGCTTGGCGCATTGAATTGGCAAAGCAGCGTGTCCATTTAAATAGAGGTGAAGAATGTCCTTTATGCGGGAGTTGCGAACATCCTTATTTTCAAGAAATGTCATTCAAAATTGCAGATTTAGAAGTCATAGAAAAATACGATTTTATTACAATGCAATTGAGTCATAAAGAGAAATTTCAAAATAATGCCCTTATAGGGCTGAATGAAATAGAGAAAAACATTTACTCATCTTCACAAGAAATGAAAATAATTAAAGATCAAATAGACTCTTTAAACTTAAGAATAATTGATATAAAGCATACAATTAAAAATATTTTAAAAATTGATATAACTAAAAATACAAATAGGGATAGCCAATATTTTTATAATGAAGTCTCTCGTGCCGATAAAAATGTGGATTCTAAATTAGAAAATATTGATAACGATATAAAGTCTTTGACAAACAAAATTTTAGCATACAACCAAGTCAAAGAAGTGTATTTAAATTCTAAAGATAAAGACAATAAATTTATCAGAATGAAGCAAGATTTAAATGATATTATTCTTTATTTTGATCAGAATTTCAAAATGGAATTAATTGAGAAAAATCTAAACCAAAAACTAGTAAAAGACTATGATATTCTATTTGAAGATAAAAAATATTTTGATAAATATAGAAAAATTGAAAATGATATTAATAAATATTCTCACAAAAAAATAGAGTTTGAAAAGGAATTTATTCTTATTGATAAAAATAAGAACGATTTAGAGTCTGAGAAAATAAAAACAAATGAGGAACTTAAAAATATTAAATTAAGTATCTCAAAATATTTAAATGGTGAAGACCCCGATTTTTTTGAAAATAGATTAAATAAAAATATTGCAATATTACTTGAAAAATTAACTTATGAACAAAAAATTATGAACGAAAAGGAAAAAAATCTTGCCATTTATGAGAATAATATAGAAAATTTGAATCAGCAAAATAAAAAATTAAAAGAAAATAAGTTTTTTATTATAAATTTAATGACAAGTGAATTAAATAATCTTGAAATTAAGGAAAAAAATAAAATTTTAGAATTTCATTTGGATGAGTTTTTATATGAAAAATATAAAAAAATAAATAATGATTTAGAGTCCTTGAATATTGCTTTGAATCAGTCTTTAATTCAAAGAGAGAATGATCTTTTAGCACACAGAAATGAGAATCATTTTAACAATAAGGAATATAATTATTCTTTATTGTTAAATGAAAAATTATTATATTCTAAAAATTTGCAAGAATTAAAAGAACAAAAAATGTATATTTATACAAAATTACAGCATAATAATCAAAATAAAAAAACAAGTGAGAAATACTATGCTGAGTTAAAAAATATTCAAAAAGAAGCCTTAGTATGGCAAAAGCTTCATCAAATTATTGGCATTAATAACGGCGATAATTTTAAAAAATTTGCTCAGATTCTAAATCTTGAAGAATTAATTGGTAAGGCGAATTTTCATTTGGCACGATTTGAAAAAAGATATTCCTTAGCTCCTGCTCTTGACGCAGAGAATAAACCGCGCCTCGCTTTTGCTATAAAAGATAGTTATCATGCTAATGAATTGCGTTCTTTTAAGACTTTATCTGGTGGAGAAACTTTCTTAGTTTCCTTAGCTTTATCGCTAGCATTAGCTGATTATCGCACAGTTAAAATGCCTATTGAAACGATTTTACTTGATGAGGGTTTTGGTACTTTAGATCCTGCAACCTTACAAACGGCTATGGGGGCATTAGAGTCTTTGCATTCCAATGGGACTCAGGTCGGAATTATCAGTCATGTGGAATCTTTAAAAGAAGCTATTGGGGCGCGTATTATTGTTGAAAAACAAGGCAATGGTCATTCAAATATTAGAATTGAAAATGTATAGCTATTAAAAAGGACTTATGAATGGATATTCAAGAATATTTAAAAAAAGCACCGGAACCTAAAGCTTGGCTTCCGGGTTTTGGAGTGTTTGAAAGAGAAGTAAGACGTTTTTTTGCTGTTCCTGCACAGACCATATTTGCTCCCTTTGGCAGCGCTCTTCTTTATTTTGGTTTGTTTGGTTTGGCTTTAGGAAAATTGATTTCTACAAATCAAAATTCAAATTTAACCCATGGGTTCGAATATATTATTTTTTTAATTCCTGGAATAATGGCCATGGAAGTAGTCAATGCCGCACTGCAAAATCCTATGAGTAGCATTATGATTGCGAAGTGGAGTGGCACTATTGTTGATGTTTTAATGGCTCCTTTGTCACCGTTTTCTATGTGGATTTCTTATATATCCGGTGCTGTTATTCGTGCCTTTATAGTTTCAATTGCGGTTTTTGTGTCAGGCTCTTTATGTGCCTGGAGCTTTATTTCATTTAATCCTTTGCTTTTAGTCCTATCTATTATTCTTGGTACAGGGATTTTTGGAAGTATTGGTATTGCCGCTGGTGCTATTTGTAAAAGTTGGGATCAAGTAGGCGTGATTATGTCGTTTGTGGTTCAGCCCCTTGTCTTTTTTTCGGGTGTGTTTTTTTCATTCCAGTCATTTCCCGAATGGATTCAATTTATTCGTTATTTAAATCCAATTTTTTATATTGTGAGTATGTTTCGTTATTCTATTTTAGGAATTTCTGATACATCTCCTCTTGTTTCTTTTTCCGTTTCTTTATTATTTTTTATTATTTCTTCTATTTTTTCAATTAAGGTTTTACAATCTGGATTTGGTTTGAGGGCTTAATATTAATGAATTCTATATCTATTGAATTTATAAATGCGAGTAAAGTGTATAAATTACCTCATGGAGGCGGAAATTTTGAAGCCTTAAAGCCCTTAAATCTTTCTATATATAAAGGGGAATGTTTTGGTTTATTGGGACATAATGGTGCTGGTAAAACAACTATCTTAAGTTTATTGGCGGGTATCAACTCACCTACAACAGGTGATGTCATTGTGGAAGGATTAAGCGTTACAAAAAATACTTCCGATACAAAAAGAATGCTCGGTGTTGTGCAACAAGAATTGATAGCTGATACTTTTTTTAATTTACCGACGATGCTAAGTATTCAAAGTAAACTTTCAGGATTTAAGCCTGATAAAGAATGGATATCTTTTTTACTTGAAAAATTATTATTAAAAGATCATGCAAATAAAACAACTCGTGAGCTGAGCGGCGGTATGAAACGCCGTATGATGATTGCCCGCGCTTTAGTGCATAAGCCACGCATTCTTGTTTTAGATGAGCCTACGGCTGGCGTTGATATTCAATTGCGTAAAACAATGTGGGAATTCATTGCGGATTTGCATAAAGAAGGTATGACGATCATTTTAACCACGCACTATCTTCAAGAAGCGGAAGATTTCTGCAATCGCATTGCCATTGTAAAAAATGGTGAGATTGTCACTTTAAAAGAAAATCGTGACTTATTGGCATTGGGTGGTAACCATAAAATTTCTTGTATTATTGAAGTCTCTAATGTTTATTATTGGATGCAAAAAAATTCTGACTATTTATCTAAAAACTCTATTATTGTTGAACCAATTAAAAATGTTTCTCATAGCACGGGTAATCTTAAAATATCAAAATCATATATTCACGGTAGTATGTCCTCTTTTTTAGAGTCTGTAGATATGATTCATAAAGCATCTCAGCAAATGGAATTTAGGGTATCTGATATTTTCACAGAGTCCCCCGGTCTTGAAGATGTTTTTGTAAAGATAAATAATGGCGATATTCGCGTATAAAATAATCGTTTTTTAAAATTCATAAAAAATATAATTTTAAGTTTTTTTTAAAAATATATTCTCTTTTTTTTATTGAATTTTTTAGTATTTTCTGGAGCCATAACTTTTAAATAAAAAAATTCTATTGATTTTTTTTATTTAAAATATATTCTTAACTCACGCCAAAATATTTTTTAAAGGATAAAATTTATGAAAAAATTGAATATACTAAAAAAATATTTAATATTAATATTATTAAATGGAACAAATTTTAGTGCATACTCTTCTGATTATACATATATTTTTTGTGCTGATAGAAAAAGTAATTGGCACTGGTTGCTTGATGATCAGGATAATTACATAAAGATTGAAGGAAAATGGAACTATTATTGTTATAATGGAATTCATTTTAGCTATTTTATTCCTAATGATTCATTTAATCAAATTAAACGCCTTTCAAGAAAATGTATTGAAAAATTTGGTTTGAGCTATGAAACACCGCAGCCCGCTATAAATTTTGGAAATAGATGGTCAATATTTGCTTTAAACAAAAATCTTTTTTATCAAGGAAGATTATCAGTTCGATATCAAGAGTATAATTTAAATTATACAAAAATTATTAAATTATATAATGATACATATAATTTAGAAACTTATAATAATAGTATTGAATATAACTTTATTGGTTTAGGCAATTTATATAATAGTATAATAAATAATATAAAAATTATAGGCGGTATTAATGAAAATGAGAATGAAAATTAAAATTATTTTATCTACAGTTATTTTTTCTAACTTATTTTTCTATATAAAATCGTTTTCATTAGAAAAAACATATATCATATGTGCTGATAAATTAAAAAATTGGAAGTGGCTAAAAGATGAAAATAATCAATATCTTGAAGTTGGTGGATATTGGGATGTTTGGGATTATTCGAAAGAAAATCCTCAAGCAGTTTATAATTTTAAATTCAATTACTTTTCAATTAATGAAGATTATCATTATATTAATAAAATTGTTCATATGTGCAAAAATAATTTTGGCATGGAGTATTTTATTCCACAACCAGCAAACTCATTTAATACAAGTTGGTCTTTATTTTCTCTAAATAAAGACCTTTTTATTGGTGGTAATGTTGATGTAAGTCAAAAAATATTTATAAATAGTGAAAATATATTTGATTTAGTTTTATCTCAACAAAAAATTTATTATTTAGGAGGAAAAACAAGTAACAAATTTTTAAAATCAAGAGAAATTATAGATTATTTATTTAATAATATTCATTAGTTTTTTTATAAAAGGAGATTGATATGATCTTGATTAAATATATTTTATTTCTAATTTGTTTAAACTTAATTTGCATTAATTCTGTTTTTTCTTTGGATAAAACTTATGTTATTTGTTCTAATAAAACTCAAAATTGGTACTGGCTGAAAGATGAAAATAATAACTATATTCAGGTTTTAGGAAAATGGGAAGAATGGAAATATGAAATTAATAATCATTATGCTATTTTCAAATACTTTATACCAGAAAACTCTTATAATAAATTATTAGAATTGAGTCAAAAATGCATTGAATCTTATGGTATTGATTATTTATCTCCTCAGCCTTCAGATAACTATTCTTCACGATGGAGTTTATTCGCTATCAATAAAGATTTAATTTTATCAGGAATTGTCATAACAGATTTTGAACCGACGATAAGAATTGATGATTCAATGATTATAAGGCATTCATCTTATGGAAATATTTTTTCATTAAGGAAAAATAATACATTAAATTTCCTGAAAAATGATTTAATAATTAATTATTTTAAAAGATTTTATTAACAAATTTAGTTGAATTAAAAAAACTTATTCTTGATTGTTTGAATTTAATTTGCTATGTTTCATCAAACTAATTTAAATGATTTTTACAAAAATATTGATTAATATTATTTTTGTAAAAATTTAATATAATAATTATAGGTGTAATATGGTAAAATTAAGTCATATTTATTTTGTGTTTTTATTTTCTCAAATTATAAATTTTAAATCTTATTCATTGGAAAAAACATTTGTTTTTTGTTCTAATAATGAAGCGAATTGGTATTGGCTAAAAGATTCTAATAATAATTATGTTTATGTCATGGGTAAATGGGAGTTTTGGAAATTTGGAACGGTTTTTAATAATGCTTCCTTTTCCTATTTTATTCCTCAAGATTCATTGAAAGAAATTATGGAATTAAGTAAAAAATGTAGCAAAGCATTTGGATCTGACTATTTTACTCCCCAACCTGCAAATTATAATACAAGTCGTTGGAGTGTATTTGCGATTGATGGTGAAACTTTTATGAATGGAATTTTGCAAATCGACTTTATACCCCCCACTTCATATATGATAATGACTTTTCCAGGATTATTTGAATTTGGCAACCCCGGCTTTTTAACCATTACAAAAAGCGAGAAAATTACGAGAATTCTTAATAAGAACTTTAAGGTTCCGCTATTATTTAAATAGTTTTATTGATTGGGGCGAAAAAATATTTTTTTGCTAACCTTCTTGCAAAGCTAAAAAGACTATGGCATACAAGCTTTCACTAGAGTGGGGTGGTAGTAGAGTTGGTTACAACGCTGGCCTGTCACGCCGGAGGTCGCGGGTTCAAGTCCCGTCCATCCCGCCATTTATTCTTATCATTATGTTTCTCTTCTCAAAAATTTATTATAATTATTTTCTAATTTTAATTAGTCCTTTGAGAAAGGGATGTCATACAAATGAGTCAAGAGACCTCCTCAAATCGCTCTCACGCATCTTTTATTATTTATGGTATGTCTTGTTCTTCTTGTGTAAATCGAGTTGAAAAAGCCCTAAAATCTTTGCCGGGAGTTTATGACGCTTCTGTAAATTTGGCCACTCAAAAAGCACATGTTTCTTTTGAGTCCGATTTATCGCATTCTATAATTATTTTATCCTTAAAAAAAATAGGCTATGAAGCAGAACTTTATAAATCAGAAGAACAATTAAAATCATTCGGAAAATTAAATAATCGACAAAATGCTGAGAAAAAAGAAGTTCTTGAAATTATTCTTTTGGGAATGCTTTCTATTATATTTATTTTACCTATGATATTTATGTTTTTTTCTATTCATTGGCAGTTAAATATTTGGCTACAATTTATATTAGCAACATTTGTTCAATTTTATTTTGGGGCACCATTCTATCGCTCGGCATGGAAATCTCTGAACAATAAAATAGGAAATATGGATTCGCTTATTGTATTGGGTACAACGGCCGCTTATATACTTAGTGTTTATCACTTAATCAATAATTTAGATTATGTCATTTTAGATAATGTTCCTGTTTATTTTGAAAGCTCTGTTGTTATTATTTCATTTATTCGGGTTGGAAAATGGCTAGAGAATAGAGCTAAAAATCAAACAACAAATGCGTTACGTTCCCTCAATGAATTATTTCCCGAATCCGCAAGAGTATTAAAAAATGATCAAATTAAGGATGTGAATTTAAATTTAGTAGAAGTGAATGATGTCATTATTGTGAAACCAGGTGAAATTATCCCTCTCGATGGAACTATAATTGAAGGTCAAACTCAAGCAGATGAATCTATGATTACGGGCGAAAGTTTGCCCGTTCCTAAAGATTTAAATGCCTTGGTCATTGGGGGCTCATTAAATGGAAATGGTTTTATTAAAATACGAGTAAAAGCTCTTTGCTCAGAATCTACTCTAGCAAAAATGATCCTTTTTGTTGAAAAAGCACAGTCCGTGAAGGCTCCTGTGCAAAGGCTTGTTGATAAAGTGAGCTCTTATTTTGTACCTGTGGTTATGTTATTTGGAATTCTAACTTTTTTTGCTCGGGGATTTTATTTACAGAATTGGGAAACCGCGCTTTTAAATGCAATTTCTGTGTGGGTTATTGCATGTCCCTGTGCTTTAGGGCTTGCGACTCCTACGGCAATTATAGTGGGAACAGGAGTGGCGGCACGATTTGGTATTTTAATCAAAGATGCTGTTGCACTAGAAAAAGCTCATTCTGTAAAAATCATAGCGTTTGATAAGACGGGTACATTAACAAATGGAAAAATAAAGTTAACATTTTTATTGCTAAATCAAATTTCTGAAGAAGAATTTCTTAAAATATCTGCTTCTGTTCAATGGGGCAGTGAACATCCTTTAGCAAAAGCTCTTCTGGATAAAGTAAGTGAGAAAAAAATAAAAATTGAACAAGCAGAAAAAAGTCACAGTCTTTCTGGTAAGGGAGTTTGTGCAAAAATAAATGATAGAGAGTTTTTTATTGGAAATATTCATTTTACGGAAGAATTTGGAGTTTTGATTCCTGAAATTTTTTTAAATCATTTTGAAAAATTGATGCATGAAGGTCAAACAATATCCTTTCTTTTTGAAAAAAAATCACTCGGCTATGAACTGTTAGGGATGATGGGATTTCAGGATGAAATTAAAAAATCTGCGAAAAATAGTATAAAATATCTGCATTCCTTAGGAATAAAAACGGTTCTCATTTCGGGTGATAATATGGGAAGTGTGAGCTTAATTGCTAAAGAATTAGAAATTCAAGATTTTTATGCAAATGTTTTGCCTGAGGATAAAGCGATAATAATTAAATCTTTAAAAAATTCAAATAAAATTGTTGCGATGGTAGGTGATGGTATTAATGATGCTCCTGCTTTAATGGAAGCAGATGTTGGTATTGCCATGTCGACGGGAACAGATGTCGCAAAAAATGCCGCGTCCCTTACTTTGATGAATGGTGATCCTGAATTAATAGTTTCTGCTCTTGAGATATCAAGATTAACTTATCGAAAAATATGTCAAAATTTATTCTGGGCGTTTATTTATAATGCCATAGGTATTCCCTTGGCTGTGTTTGGAGTTTTAAATCCCATGTTTGCAGGGGGAGCCATGGCCTTGAGTAGTTTTAGTGTTATTGTAAATTCGTTGTTGTTAAATCGATGGAAACCTAAAATAATTAATTCAAAATCTCAAAAATTAATGATGAGATTGATATAATTCTGAAAAAATTAAATTTTATTATTAAAAAATTAAATAATTTTTTAACATGATTTTATTGTTTGAAAAACTTGTTGGCAATATTAAAAAAATAAGAAATATTGGTACGTTAATTTATTGTTAATTAAATTAAAATTGCAAAATTAAGTTTGACAAGTTATTTTTAACAAATTATTATTCTCAACATTGTAAGCCTTACAGTAAATAATGCTAATAAATTTCAACTTGTACATAGTTAATATTATTTTATGTCTATTTTTGCGAATTAAATAAGAAGAGGTAACGTTATGATCCGCAATGCAATCATTGGCTCAGTTGTTTCTCTTTCGTTTTTAAGTAGTTCTGCGTTTTCTGCATCAAGTGTTGTGGTGACGCAAGAGAATTCTGGTAAACTTAATATTGATACAAATGGAAATCCTGGGTTGCCAAGCAAATATCAAGGTAACAGAAAAGTAGCAGGCCTTGTATGGAATTATAGTGGACCTTGGTGGCCAGAGAATCTAATTCCGCCACCTATTTCACCTAGAAATTACGGTGTATTATTAAAGGAAAACAAAGCACCACTTAATTTTAATGGGTATAATGCAAATCTCGAATTAAATACTCCTTTTACAAATACGAGTAATAAAATTGTTGGTCTTTATTTGCCTGAATGGGCATATTGGGAAAGAGGTTATCCCGCCGATTTTACTCCCGTTAAAAATGTGACCCACGTTTTTTATAGTTTTTTAGCAATATGTGATTATCAAAGAGCAAATGCCACAGAAAATAATGGTCTCTTGAGTGTTGATAATAAATATGGTGCTGCCATATTAAAAGCTATGTGCGGCCGCGGTATGTTTCCTGGAAAAACTGGATGGAATTATGATCAAAATGAATATGATAAATATAAATGGGAAGATCAAGATGTCGGCGTAGTTGCGGACAATGGTGGTGTTCCTGCGGAAGACTTTACCGTAACAAAATATGATCCTCAAGCATCTTATTTTATGCTGAAGTCTATGCAAGAAATGAAAAAAGCAAATCCAAATGTAAAAATTATGGTCTCTGTCGGAGGATGGACATTAAGTTCTCCATTCCACTCAATGGTTTCTTCACAAACTTCACGTGATGTTTTTGTAAAGTCTATTGTGAAGTTTTTAAAAGCAAATTCTTATGTCGATGGTATCGATTTAGACTGGGAGTTTCCAGGTGGAAATGGTGCCTTTCCTGGTTTAGCAAAGGCAGGTTATTTAGCTGAAAAAGCAAATTATACTTTACTTGTAAAACAACTGCGTAGCGCTCTTGATTCGAATTTTTCAGGAAATAGTCGCAAACAGATCAGTGCCGCTGTCAGTGCCTCTCCTGCGAAATTGGCAGCAATTGATTTTAATTCCTTAAGAAATGATTTCGATTTTATTAATGTGATGACTTACGATCTTTATGGTGCTTTTTCTCGTTATCCTGATCATCAAACAGCGGTCTATTCTAAACCTGTGGCCGCACCATTTGGAGCACCGGGTAGCAATGACATTGTGAAAGATGAAACTGGAAATAATATAATTATTGGACAAAATCCAGCAACACAAGCAGAAGTCCTTCGTAATTATAGTATTGAAGGTGCCATTAAATATATTATTAAAAATAATCCTCAATTTCCAACTCAAAAATTAGTGGTAGGAGCCGCTTCTTATAGCCGCGGATGGCATACCATTCGTGTGAAAAAAGAGCATGACAAATTATTTTGGCATGGCGTTGCTTCAGGACCTGATGGCGCCTTAGGTGTGAATGGCACATTCGAAAATGGTGTAACCGATTTCAGAGAAATATATGATAAATATATGGCATCGGGAAATAATGAAAATTTATATTATGATGCTCAAGCAGAAGCAGCATATACTTGGCAATTTAAATCTTCGGATGGTGCAACCATTTCAGCCAATGTAGAATCCTTCGATTCACAACGTTCTGTCATTGCCAAAGCAAAACTTGTTAAAGATTATAATTTGGGTGGATTATTTGCTTGGGATGCCTCAAGCGACAATGGTTTGATTTTAAATGCTATGAATGCAGGTTTATGTAATAAAAAAGGAGATGGCTCTTATTATAATTTTCAAGAACAATTTGCTGCAGTGGTGAAAAGTGTTCCTAATGCAGATGGTTCTGTTACAGAAAATATTTTAAATTCACCAAGCGATACATTGTATAAATTTAATGGTTCAAATTATTGTGCTAGAAGTAACAAAATTGCAGATGTCTCTAGTAGATAAGTATTTGATTTTTAATCAAATAAAATTTGGGGATTTTTTAATTTTATTATTCTTCCAATACTAATGAATTTTAAAATCCCATTACTTCCTAAAATCCCAATTTCTGCTTCTGGATCACATAAGCTTAATAAATTCTGTAATGTAACAAGTTGTTTCCTGTTTAGCTTAATACCATCTATTTGACTTCGAGATATCTTAATAAAACAAAGTTCAGCTAAATGATCGCGTATTTTTGATTCATCGCCATCCTGCAAAATATCATTTGTTACTTTACTTTGAAGGTCAGGATGTCCTTTATCACGTAAATCATAAATGGCATTAATGTGCCACCATTCATCCGTAGGGTACCACTCTCCATCGGCAAGGATCCATCCGCTGATTTTATTCAAATGATTGGCTTGGTGCATA
Organism: Silvanigrella aquatica; assembly: GCF_001907975.1. Taxonomy (NCBI): domain Bacteria; kingdom Pseudomonadati; phylum Bdellovibrionota; class Oligoflexia; order Silvanigrellales; family Silvanigrellaceae; genus Silvanigrella; species Silvanigrella aquatica. The sequence continues at coordinate 2,941,096 of NZ_CP017834.1, read as the reverse complement.
AGCTAATATTCCTTTTGGAAAACAGGGCCATCCTTAAAAGGGAGAATGGACATCACGAGATAAAAATTCTGGCGTTATTATTACCAAACCAGAAAGCAATCCCCAAGCACTTTGTCGTGAAATAGCGACTAAAAATAATTCAAGATGATTTGGAATTTCGGCAAGAAGCGATTTGTGAATCCCGGCATCTCTAACAGCATAGCGAAATAATTCAATATTTTTGATTATTCCGCTTCTTTGAGATGCCCCTTTGGGCTGGCTTTTGTAATTCCCATAAGTTGAATTTTGTGATCCGCAAACCATGCTCCAAGCAATTGTGCTGGTGTGTGAATTTGTTTCTATGACAAGTGCGCTAGGAAAGCGGGGGGATTGCCGCTCTCGTGCCAATCGTATGATTCGATTTTATTTAGCTATTCATGGGCAAAATGACAGCAGAACGTGAGCCGTCTTCTCTTCCAATTAAAAGGAATATGACAGAAGTTTGTGCTTTTTTCGACTTTTCAAGAGCTTCTTCAACTTGTTTCATTGTCATAACATCTTGGCGGTTCACTTGAAGAATCACATCTCCTTCTTGCAGACCTGCTTTTTCAGCAAGACTTCCTGACATCACTCCTGCAATGGTCACTCCTTTGCCTGAGGCAGGCGCTTTATTCGAAAGAACTAAGCCATATGAAAAAGCTTGAGTTTTAGCTTGCTTTGGATCGGGAGAACCGTCTGCTTTATCATCTGCAGACATTTTTGAAGGCATTTCCGTAACGCTGGCTTTGAGTTCAATGGGTTTGCCATTTCTTAAAACACCGAGTTTTACAGTTGTCCCTGGTTTTAAGAATAAAATTTGGCGTTGAATATCAATACTGGATTTAATGGGTTTATTATTTACGCTTTGAATAATGTCATAGGGCTGGAGTCCTGCTAAAGCTGCGGGGCTTTTTGGAACCACGCGCATAACAAGAGCACCTTCCGCATTAGAATCAATTTTCATTTCTTTCTTCGCGGCATCACCAAATTTATTGAGGTCATACATTTCTACTCCAAGATAAACTTGAGAGAATTTTCCATTGTTTATAATGGAATCCGCGACAAGGCGAACGGTATTAGATGGAATAGCAAATCCAATTCCAATGCTTGTTCCATTTTTGGAATAAATAGCTGTGTTCATACCAATGACTTGTCCATCAAGATTCACCAAGGGGCCGCCAGAGTTTCCGGGGTTAATAGCAGCATCGGTTTGAATAAAACTATTGGCACCGGTGATTCCTAAGGAATCGCTCGACCTTTGTACTGCACTTACAACACCCATTGTTAATGTTTGAGGAAGTTCAAAAGGCGCGCCTAAAGCTATTGCCCAGTCACCTACTTCAACTTCATTGGAATCGGCAAGGCTAACTTGTTTTAATTCATTAGAAGGTTTGAAATCTTCAAGTTTAAGAACGGAAATATCAACATTTTTAGCAGTACCAATCACTTTTGCTTTGAATTTGCGGTTATCGTAAGTTGTTACGGTAATTTTGTCGGCACCTTCGATGACGTGATTATTTGTAATAATATAGCCATTTTTTAGATCTACGATAAAGCCGGAACCACCGTCAGTTTCGACAGACTGTCGTTTCTCTTTTTGATTATTAGGTCCTTTAAATTGCGGTGGCATAAAGGGAAAAAAGAAATCGTCGGGAAATGGAAAATCATTTTGTCTTACAGCAACTTTTTTTTCTGCAATAATGAAAACCAGGGCGGGTCGGCTTTCTTTTGCAATACCTGTAAATACTTTTTTAAACGATTTTAAAAATGCGGAGTCAGAATTGGGAGCAGGTGTCGCTGCAGGAGGCAATGAGTAGGAAATGCCCGCTTGAGCGCTTAAATCTTTTGCGATTTTAGTAACTTGCTCGGGATATAAAACCAACATTCCTGCGCTGGCTATTCCAAAAAGGGCGGCAATAGAAACACCGGCAATGATGATATTTTTTGTCCTTGCTTTCATGAATTGAACAACCTTTGTCGATTCTGGTTTTTCTGATCTCATTTTAACCTCCTAATATTATATCATATATTCCCTAGATGTTAATCTTTAGGAAAAAGTCTTCGCACTTGGAATTTTATAGCAGAAAGAGGTAAGAGAAGTCGATAGCCATAAATTTTTCACAATTGAAAAAAAATAGTAAAAAAATAATAATTTCAAATATTTAAAATACTTTACCACTTATGTAGAAATATATATAAGTGATGAAGTTGTCTTTTTTTTTTACACTCAAGCTAAATGAAAAAAAAAAATATATTCTCCATTTAATATTTAAGTGAGAATAATGCTAAAGGTCTAAAGAAAATCTTCAAACAAAGTAACTTGATTCATGTTGTCTTGATCAATGATTGATATTTGAGACAGACAATCCCATGAGTCGAGTTGCTAAGGGAGAGGCATAGAGTTCATCAAAAAGTTCTAATGCAATTTTTTGAATCATATCTTTTTTGTGAAAATATAAAGGAAATATTTTAGATTTTGTATGGAATTTAAAATTAAAATATTTAATTTTAAGTATTAATGTTTTAGCTACCAAATTTCTTTTATTTATTTCAACACATAAACTGTCGATAATTTTATTGAGCTCAATAATTAATTTTTCGTGTGAAATAATATCTTGAGCAAATGTTGTTTCTTCACCAAGTGATTTTCTGACATGACTTGTTTCCACTTCGGATTCATCAATCCCACAAGCGCAATCGTATATCCACTCATAATTTTCGCCAAATTGAGTTCTTAAATATTTTTTTCCGAAGCAACAACATTAGCGCAAGTCATTAAATTATGATTTGAAAATTTTTTAAATGTAACTGGACCAATGAAAGGAATTTTTTTTAATAATAGAGGTTGCATAAATTGAAATGCAAAATGCGGTTTTACAACCGCAATGCCGTTTGGCTTATTTATGTCGGAAGCAATTTTTGCAATCATTTTATTTGGAGCAACACCTGCAGATGCGGTTAATTTTGTAAGATCGAATATTTCATTGCGTATATGTTCTGCCAATTCCGTAGCGGATGAGTTTTGGCATTCTAAAGTAACATCTAAGTAAGCTTCATCAAGAGACATCACTTCCATTTTTGAGGAATAATTTGAGATGATTTGAAAAACTTCTTGAGATGCTTGTTTATAGGATTCAAAATAAAGCTACTTTATTAAATTATTATTTCAAATTATCAATCTTTTCTTCAATATTGATAATTAGTTCCTCAGGAGATTGTGCAGCTCGCTTTCTTTCCAATGTTCCTCGATTTAATACTGTATATTTTGCCATAGAACCTGGATCATCATGAAGAAAAAAAACTTTTAACAATTTAATGTCTTCAGTGCAAGTCCAAATCATTCCAGCGCACATTTTACAGGGTTTTCGTGTTGTGTATAAAGTTGTGTTCTTGGGAAGAGGTTTTTTAAATGTTTGATAAAAACTTTGAATTAAATTGACTTCAGCATGTTGCGTTTTATTTTTTGAATTTTCATTTAAGCCCACAGCGAGAATTTTAGACTCTTCTGATACTAAGATGCATGCAATTTTTCTGTTTGATTGGTAGAGCTCATTTTCTTGAGTTATATTGTGTGTTATATTTTCTGCAATTTTTATAAAATTGAGATGTTCATTTGGTTCATCATATATTAAATCTTCTGATTTTATTTTATTTTCAAAATGATATTGAAATTTGTTATTATATTTTATTTCCTGAATTTTAGCAGGAATAGGCTTACAATAATTTACACCAAATCCTAAAAATTGATGGCGTTTTGCAGCAACTTTTATCATTCCTAAACACATTTCAGTTAATAAATAATTATAATAAATTTTATTTCTAAGAATGGTTTGACATTTTTCTGGAAATTTATCATATATGCCCTGAATCAACTTTGTAATAGCACTTTCTGGAGTCTTAGTTTTATAGCGATGTTTTGAATAATAAATCGTGTCTTGATGTATTAAAAAGGCAATATCCGTATTTTTATATATTTGTATTAATTCATACATAATTTGTTTAATTATAGGATCTTCTTGTAACTGCTTCATTTTTCACCTTGAATGAAAAAAATTAATAAACATATCTACTAAGCATAAAATAGTCTTATTATCAAGGCTAGTTTTTTTATAAATCAAGTATCATTTTTTTCCGTATCTTTTTTAATATATTAGAATTTTTTTGATCATTTTTTTATTGCATTAATTTTTTAATCATGTATTAAATTTAATTAAGAAAAATTGAAATAAAAAATTTGTTTAATGAAAGGAAAAATGAATCATGTCTATGAATATGAATTTTTCAGAGTTAAAGCAAAATAAAAAAAACAGATTAAAGAGAGTTCAAAATTTTCTTGAAGGAAAGTATGTTCAAAAAGAAAATATTGTTAAATTATTAGAAAATTTAATTGAACCCATGGATACAGTTTGCATTGAAGGAAATAATCAAAAACAAGCCGAATTTCTTGCAAAATCATTTGTGCAGGTTGATCCTGAAAAAGTGAATCATATTCATATTATTCAATCATCACTTATTTTATCAGAGCATATTGAAATTTTTGAAAAAGGAATTGCAAACAAATTAGACTTTTCTTATGCGTCGATTTTTGGTTCGCGCCTCTTAGAATTAGCTCAACAGGGTAAAGTAACAATACAAGGAATGCATACTTTTTTAGAATTGTATTCGCGCTATTTTTTAGATTTAACACCTCGCGTTGCTCTCATTGTTGCAGAAAAAGCAGATAAAGAAGGCAATTTATATACAGGTGCAAATACCGAAGATACTCCTGTCATTGTGGAAGCCACAGCATTTCGCAATGGCATTGTCATTGCAGAGGTGAATGAAATCGTCGATAAACTCCCTAGAATCGACATTCCCAGTGACTGGGTTGATGTTGTTGTTTTAAGCCCCAATAAACCGTTAATAAATCCTCTTTTTACAAGAGATCCTGCAAAAATAAATGAGACAAAAATTTTAATGGCGATGATGATTATTAAAGGAATTTATGCAAAATATGGTGTGAATCGTTTGAATCATGGTGTCGGATATTGTACCAGCGCCGTTGAACTTTTATTACCAACATATGCTGAAAGTCTAGGTTTAAAAGGAAAAATTTGTCAATATATGGCTATGAATCCTATCCCTACACTGATTCCTGCTATTGAAAGCGGTTTTATAAAAAAAGTTTGTGTTTATGGAGGCGAAACAGGAATGGATATTTATGCGAAATCACGTCCTGATATTTTTTCAACAGGACGTGATGGTACTTTAAGATCAAATCGCTGCTATTCACAAATGGTCGGACTTTATGGAATAGATTTATTTGCTGGTGCTACACTACAAATGGATATTTTTGGAAATAGTACTACAGCAACATTGGGAAGAATTACAGGATTTGGAGGTGCGCCCAATATTGGTGGAAATTCATCGGGGCGTAGACATGCGACACAATCTTGGCTTATGGCAGGAAATGAAAATAAAAAAAATGAAAATGATATTTTAAGGGGTAAAAAACTTGTCGTGCAAGCGGTGGAAACATTTCAGCCCTCAGGAGCTCCTTCTTTTGTAGAAGAATTAGATGCTTGGAAATTGCAAGAACAATTGAATATGCCATTACCCCCTATTATGATTTATGGCGAAGATGTCACACATATTGTTACAGAAGAAGGTATGGCAAATTTATTATTATGTCGTACTGCAGAAGACAGGGAACAGGCAATTCGTTGTATTGCCGGAAAAACATCCGTGGGATTAAAACGTGATTTAAATAAATTAAATGAACTTCGTGAAAAAAGGATTGTAACCTATCCTGAAGACATTGGTATTCATAAAAGTGAAGCCAGTCGCGATCTCTTATCTGCAAAATCAATTCAAGATTTAGTGGAATGCTCTCAAGGTTTATATCAACCACCTGCAAAATTTTTGCGTTAAGTTAACAGTTTTAAAGATATGAGATATAAAAGAATAGCAAAGCATCTTTTTAAAATTTTCGGAGATAATTTTACTGAGATTTTACTTCCAATAGGGGCAAAAAGAATGCTCGTTATGGAGACACCTAGCACTGCAGGTAAATAAATAAAACCAATGGCACCTTTAGGTAAGTTCGAATTTCCAGAACTTAACAATATAAAAATAATGGTTCCAAAAATTGTTATAAAAAATCCTAATGCTGCAGAAGTTCCTATTGCTTTATGCATGTCTCTGCCAAAGTAAGTTAAAAAAGGAATAATAAGTGTTCCTCCTCCCACGCCCAATATTCCAGAAATCAATCCAATAAATATGCCACCAATGGAAAAAGTAAATGTATTTTCTTTTACGAGTTTGGGTTTTGTGGGTGAGTTCAGTGGTGGATCTTTTTTAAAAAGCATTTGCGTTGCAATAAATATCAAATAAATTCCGAAAATAATTGTTAACCTTTTTTTGTCAAAACTATTGGATAATAAAACTCCTGTGATCACACCTAAAATAATTCCAGGCGCAAATTTTTTCAACACATTCCATTCTACTCTTTTTAATTTATTATGCGCTATTGTGGCAGATAAAGTTGTAAAAATCATGGCCGTCAGTGAAGTACCAATAGCAAGATGAATTACAATATCGGGATTTATACTACTGTGTAAAAAAATAAATGTGAGCATAGGAACAACAATCACGCCTCCACCAAGACCCAGAAGTCCTGACATAAGTCCTGCTCCGCACCCTGCCAGAAGATATAAAAAAAAACTGAGTTCAAAAGACATGAAATTATCCTTAATTTTGATACTTAGTATTTATAAACACCTTGCCCTGTTTTTTTACCAAAATGTCCGGCATCTACATATTTTTTTAACAACGGACAGGGTCTGTATTTGCTGTCACCTAAACCGTCGTGTAAAACTTTCATAATGGCATAACAGGTATCTAACCCAATAAAATCGGCCAATGTTAAAGGTCCCATAGGTTGGTTGGTTCCTAATTTCATTCCCGCATCAATATCTTCGGGAATGGCAATGCCTTCCATTAAGGTATAAAAAGCTTCATTAATCATCGGCATTAAAATGCGATTTACAATAAATCCTGGATAATCCTGGGAACAAACTGTTACTTTACCCATTTTTTCGGAGAGTACTTTTGTTATTTCATAGGTTTCCTGTGAAGTGGCATGGCCACGAATTATTTCTATTAGTCCCATTATAGGAACAGGATTCATAAAGTGCATTCCAATAAATTGATTGGCGCGATTGGTAACAGAAGCCAATCGTGTGATGGGCAAACTACTTGTGTTACTTGCGAATATAACATGGGCAGGGGCAATTTTATCGAGTTGTGAAAATATTTCTTTTTTTAAATTCTCGTTTTCGTTTATAGCTTCAATAATAAAATCGGCCGAACTTAAATCAGACAATTGCGTTACTTTTTTAATTCGACTTAAAATAGCAGGAGGATGCTCATCTATTTTTCCCTTTTCAAATAGCTTGGCTAGGCTTTTTTCAATTCCTAAAACAGCTTTGCTTAATCCCTCAGCGCGATTGTCGCACAACATAACGCTAAAACCAGCCTGTGCTGCTACCTGCGCAATGCCGCTTCCCATTTGACCCGCACCAATAACAGCCATCGTTTTTATACTTAAACTTTGAACCATGTTTTCCTCCGGATTCCAATTCAGACTTTTGCTTACATTAACAGAAGAATTTATTGAAACCCGATTTTGAATGGTTCGTCAACATGCTTAATTATTATGCGAGAATTTTTTATAAATTGGTTATCTTATAATAATAAAATATTTAATGGTAATCTAAAAAGATTGATTATATTTAAAATATTAATTATAACACTTTTTGTTGTTTTTATTATTAATTATTTTATAAATATTGTAATAAAACAATAAAAAAATATTTTTCATTAGTTGTCTCGTAAAATAAATTAGTAAATAAAAAAGGAATATAAATTTTATGAAAAAAATATTATGTGCTGTCTCTTTATTGTCCACTATTTCTGCATTTGCAAATGAAGAAAATAATATTGAAGGCATAAGTGAAGTCGAGTGCTATGACAACAATAGTTGTTTTGTTGATATTTATAATTATAATGACATAAATAACAAGAGACTCAAATTCGATTTTCATGAAAATGAAGCTGCTATTTATTTTTCCACCTACTATGAGCACAATCCAGAAGAAGGAGTTTTTAATGTCTGTCTGAAATATGAAGATAAGTGTAAAATTTTTCGCATTCGTGGCAAAGCAGAAAAAGCATTTTCAGATGGATTTTTTTCAAATAGAGAAAAAAGAAACCCAGTCATTTTAGGAGCTGTTATAAGGGAAATATTAAAACAATCTGAAAGAGTATTTACCACTCCTCAAGGAAAGAGAATTGCTCAATATTTGGGACTGAAAGGTGATTTGGTTCTTGCTATGGCAGCGGAATCTAATAATAAAAATTAAAAATAGTAAATTATAAAAAGCAAAGAAAAAATAAAAATTATGTTTAAAATAATAATAGCGTATATTGCTTTCAGAGGAATTTTATGATCTTTAATTTCACTCTTGTTTTCAATTTCAATTGTTTTTAGTCTATTTTTTTACTTTTTCTTTCTAATTTTTTAACTAAATCATCTATATCTCCATACCACAAAGTGATAAACATTTGTTCTTTCCCTTCATTTTTGAGAATGAATATTTACAGTCTAAAAATAGCGATAAAAAGGGCATAAGAAAAATCAATTCATGATATAGCAGATTCAATCTGAATTTCTAGCCATTAAAAAATCTTATTAAATCACAATTTTTTAATAATGCTTCTTAAGAACTAACCAATCCTTCAAGAATTGCTCTTGAGATGTTTTCTAAGATATGCTCAAGTTAAAAGTGTTAACCTGTATTTTACAGGATGCTTTGTTTAAGGGCTTTTATTTATGGCAATAGCTTATCAAACCCCACTTCCTGCTCCTTATCCTTCATTAACTGAACAAGAAATGCGGGATCGCATTAAAGAAGTCAGAAATTATTTCGGAAAAAAACTCGTTGTTCTAGCGCATCATTATCAACGTCCTGAAATTGTGGAATTAAGTGATGTGCGTGGTGATTCCTTACAATTGGCACAATACGCCGCGCAGCAAACAGAGGCGGACTACATTGTCTTTTGTGGTGTCCATTTCATGGCTGAAGGTGCGGATATTTTAAAAACGGGGAAACAACTTGTTGTTTTGCCCGACCTGGGCGCGGGATGTGACATGGCCGACATGGCCGATGCTGACGACGTAATCGATGCCTGGGAACAGCTTGTGGAGGTGGTGGAACATGAAAGTATTATGCCTGTGACTTATGTAAATTCATCTGCGTCGTTAAAGGCTTTTGTGGCTGAAAAAGGCGGTGTGATTTGCACCAGTTCTAATGCAGGTAAAATTGTCGATTGGGCTTTGCAGGAAAGAAAAATTCTTTTCTTTTATCCTGATCAGCATTTGGGAAGAAATACAGCTAAAAAATTAGGCATTCCTTTGTCAGAAATGAATTTATGGGATCCGAAAAAAAACTATGGTGGGCTAACACCTGAACAAATTAAGCAAACAAAAGTCATGCTATGGCAAGGTTGCTGTCCTGTTCATATGATGTTTAGTGCGAAACAAATTGATATCATTCGTGCGAAAGATCCTGAATTTAAAATTATTTCTCATCCGGAATGTGCCATGGAGGTTGTCGACAAATCTGACTGCTCGGGGTCAACGGATTTTATTGTCAAAACCATTGCGGCCAGTCCTGCGGGTAGCAAATGGGCTGTGGGTACAGAATTAAATTTGGTCAATCGCATAGCGAAAGAGAATCCAGATAAAAAAGTGGTGAGTATCAATCCCTTTATGTGTCTGTGTGGAACAATGAACCGTATCGATCTACCTCATTTAACTTGGGCACTTGAGCAAATTCGCCAGGGGACACCGCAAAATGTAATTACTGTTACAGAACCCACTCGGAGTCTTGCGAAACAGGCTTTAGAACGTATGCTTGAAATGAGCGTAACTTTAAATAGATAATTTTATTTCATGGGTGAAAATTTGTCCGACGAAAATATTCAAAAAAATTCTTTTTCTCAGCAGCCTGTAGCTCCCATAAAAGAAATGGGATTGGAAGAAATTATTCAACTCTCCAATAAAATTGGTCTTGAATATGTTGAAAAAAGAAAAGAAGCAGAAAGATTAGAGCTATTACGGACATCAATTCGTGCTAAAATTATGAATCGTATTGAATTAACTTCAGATAAAATTCCTGAGGCGCGTTTAAAGCGTCTTGCGGAAGCGGATCAGGAATATATTAATTTACTTGAAAAAATAGTTTCTGCCCGTGCTGAAACAGAAAAATTACGAATACGCTATGAAAGCTATAAGAGTTTATTTGATGCGCGCCGGACAATGATCAGCTATAAAAAAATTGAATTAAAAACATTATAGGTTTGCTTGTGATTAAGTATATTGAGCAACATAAAAAACGTTTATGCTATATGCCTTGGTTATATTATTCTTTAAAAGAGAAACATTTAATTTGGGCCAAGCCTTGGCAAGAAGAAATTCAAACAAAGTTACAAAAGTTAGAAACTGTGAAAATTGGAAAAAATTGTTTTATATCACCACAGGCCAATATTTTTGCGGAGCCAGGTCGAGATATTATTATTGGAAATAACGTAACAATTGCGTCAGATGTCTTTTTACATGGTCCTATTACAATTCATGATGGTGCCAGTCTCAATGCGGGAGTGAGCATTGATGGCGGTGCAAAAGGTGTTGTGATTGGTGCAAATACCCGTATAGCAAATAATGCAAAAATATATGCATTTAATCATGGGATGTCTCCTGATAAATTAATTAAAGATCAACCTGTGACTTCCCAAGGAATAATTATTTGTGAAGATGTTTGGATAGGAGCTAATGCTTGTGTGACGGATGGTGTAGAAATTGGAAGTCATGCTATAATAGGTATGGGTGCTGTTGTTACCAAAAATATTTTAGAGTGGTCAATTGTGGGAGGAGTTCCTGCTAAAATTATTGGTGATAGAAGAGAGAGGAATAATTTTTAAAAAATTAAAAAATATTTTCAAATCCTACAATAAAGGCGCCCCAGACTCCAATTAAAATGTGAGAAATACTCACACCAATAAGAGAATTTTGTTTTGCATAAAGCCATCCCCAAAAAATTCCTGGAATAAAGACAGATAGGGCAAATCCAAAACTAATATGAGAATGTCCGCCGGCAAAAAGAATATTTGAAAGAATAATAGAAGACCACATGGTTTTTTCTTTAGATCCTGATAAGAATTTTTGCAATGCTGATTGAATACCACTGCGTACAATTAATTCTTGAATAGGAACAAAAAGTATATAACCTAATAAAGCGATAAAATAGACTTTTAAGTTAACATCTGCTGCCGTTTTAAAAATAGACATGGGGTCGAATAAGGGTAAATGATGAAATTTAGGAATAAATGTTATGGTAAAATATTTTAATCCAGTAATTATTACTAAAAAAGGAAATGTTAATAAGATAGATTCTATAATGACTTTTTTCCAATTATCTAATGTAATACCAAATGTCTTTAATGGGTAACCGCTTTTTGTCATCATGGAAATAATAAAGTAGCAAAATATAACCAGAACGATGACAGTAACGACGGTTGAATTTGAGGTATAATTTTTTAATTTTTGTAGCATTTGTAAAGACATGGCATACAAAGTTGTAATAGCAATAATATTTACGGCAAAATTACCAATTGCCAATCTTTCCTTTAATACTTCCACAGTAACTTCATTTGTAAAGCGCAATCTTTTCGATATTTTTTCGCCGAAATAAGAAGTCAGTTTTAAATATATATCAACATAATTTTTATCTGTTTTAATTTTTTCAAGGTCAAAACATAGTAAAGTTGAAGGTTCTGTAGTTTTTGCGCTTGCTGAACGTGCGGTGTTTTCAAATAGAACCATTTCGCCAACAACTTCTCCTCTAGAGAGTCTTGCTAAAGGATAAAGTCTATTGCCATTATTTTTAAGAATTTCAACGGAACCATCAACAATAATAAAGAAACGTAAATCTAGTATGCCTTCATAAATAAACATTTCACCAGCATTTAAATTAAGAAATGTTGAAATTTCTTGGAGTCGTTCGAGTTGATCTTCGCTGAGATCTTTGAAAAGAGGTATGTTTTTGAATGAATCTATCATTCTATTTGTTGCTCCAAAATGACAATATTTAACGTTTCTTTATATATTTAGTAATATGCTGAAAAAAATGATTGGGAATTATCAAGGCATTAGCCGTTGTTGTAAAACTCAGTAAAGCAATTGTAGAAGGTAATACTTTTAAGAGGAGCTTTTTAGAGATGATTTTAGACATAATAAAACCTTTTAAATCCTTAATTTAATGGTGAATAGATTGTCGGAAATATATTTCCTAATTTTAAATATTTATTTTTTTATGTGTCAATGTTATCAGAGAGAGGTTCGTCAGGATTGACGCATTAGGAATGAAAATTGGTAAGCAAAGAATATATTAAAAAAAAATTACATATTTCAGGTTGTTAGCGATAATACTTAAATTGAGGACAAAATCATGAGCATCCATTCCGCCCAACCGCTAAAAAAAAGAGATCTGATTTCAGTTCGTAGGGCATTGTTATCTTTATCAAATAAAGAAGGTTTAAAGGAGCTTTGTGCCTTTCTCACTCAATATGGCTGTGAACTTGTTGCCACCTCATCAACTTATAAAGCTATAAAAGAATTAGGTTTTCTATGTGTTTCTGTGGATTCTATTACGCAATTCCCAGAAGTTTTAGGGGGGCGTGTTAAAACTCTACATCCTAAAATATTTGGCGGTATTCTTTGTCGAGAATCTCTAGATAGTGACAGGCAAGACATGCAAACTCAAGATATTAAACCCTTTGATATCGTTGTTTGTAATTTATATCCCTTTCAAAATGCCTTAGCAAAAGGCGCATCACCAGAAGATTTAATAGAAAATATCGATATAGGTGGTGTTAGTTTACTGCGTGCTGCAGCAAAAAATCATGCTTTTGTTTCTGTTTTATGTGATGTTTCAGATTATGAATATTTTAAAGAAAATGTCTCTAAAAACAACGGTCAAACAACAATATCGCTTAGAAAAGAGTTGGCTGTTAAAGCTTTGCGAGAAACAGCTGCTTATGATGAAATTATCTCATCTACTTTAGAAAAAAGTCTTGAAATTGAAAATAATTTATTAAGTAAAATAGGCCCCATTCGCAGTGAAAATATAAAATCAATTGATTCCTTTCCTGAGAATTTAAGTCTCTCTTTAGTTAAGCAACAATCGCTTCGTTATGGGGAAAATCCACATCAAAAGGCCTCTTTTTATCGTATTGCAGATAGCAATTTAAAGGAAGTTTGTACTCTTTCTCATTTAAAATGCTTTCATGGCAAAGAATTAAGTTATAATAATGTTTTAGACATAGAGCATGCTATTAAACTTATAAGTGAATTTAAAGAAAATTATTCGGCAGTTATTTTGAAGCATAATACTCCTTGTGGTGTTGGTGTTTCCTTACACTCTATTGCAGAAGCTTATGAGCGTGCTTTTGAATCCGATCCAGTAAGTCCTTTTGGGGGTATTGTTTGTATTAATAGTGAAGTAACCCTTGATTTGGCTAAAAAACTTTCTGAAACATTTTTAGAAGTTGTTATAGCTCCTCATTTTACGGAAGATTCTTTAGCCTTATTACAAAAAAAGAAAAATTTACGTTTAGTTACTTTTAATCCAGAGCTTCCTTTAGCAAATAAAACAATTTTCACACATGTTCAGGGTGGTTTTTTAGCGCAAAGTGCAAACAATATTGTGATAGATTGGAATAAAATAACATATCCAACGCTTATAAAACCAACTGATGACATATTAAAAGCGTTAACATTGGGTATGACTGTGGTAAAACATGTTCGTTCTAATGCTATTGTTTTAGCAAATCAATATCAATCTCTATCTGTGGCAGGCGGCTTTACCAATCGTGTTGATGCTGTAGAGCAATGTCTCAAGAAAGTCCGTCTTCCACTTGAAAATGCGGTATTAGCAAGTGATGCCTTTTTTCCATTTCCAGACAGTATTGAAATGATAAAAGAGAGTGGCGTTAAGTATATTATTCAACCGGGTGGCAGCGTACAAGATTACGAAGTCATTAAGGCTTGTGATAAGTATGGTATATCTATGGTATTTACCGGTTGTAGACATTTTAAACACTAGTTTATTGCAGGTTTCTTTTAAAGTTTTATCTTCCTGGTCAAAAATAATACTTAAATATTCTTACTTATTTTTAAAAATAGATTATAATTAAATAAGACATTAGAAAAATTAAAAATAATTTTAATTTTGAATAAATATTTTTGGGAGTCAAGAATGAAATTATTTTTTTTATTTTCCATGATTATTTCATTTTCTTATAAATTAAGTGCATATTCTGAAACAATAAATATAGCATGGGATACATGGTGTCCTTGGTTTTGTGAATCTAATGAAAATCCCGGGTTTTTAATTGAATTGGTTGAAAATGTGTTTAAATATTCAAAAACGAATATTCAATTTCAAAAATATACTTGGGTAAATGGCTTAACAGAAGTAAGGCAAGGTCGCATATTCGGAATGATAGGTACGTCCAAATATGAAGCTCCCGATTTCATTTTTCCCAATGAACATATTGCAGTTCAGCAAATGTGTTTTTATGTAAAAAACAATTCATCTTGGATTTATAAAAATTTGGACTCTTTAAATGAAGTTTCAATTGGAGTTCTTAGAGAAGCAAATTATCCTAGCTTAATGAAATACATACATGCAAACTCTGATAATCCCAAGAAAGTTCAAATTATCGAAACTCAAGATGTTTCAGAGCAAGGATTTACAGAACTCAAGAAAAATAAAATTGACGTATTTTTAAATGATATCATTTCAGCAGATTATTATTTAATAAAAAACAAATTAACAAGTGATTTTAAGAGGTTGGATTGTTTAGAGAAAGAAAAAATATATTTATCTTTTAGTCCAAAATTAAAAGATAAATCCTTAAAATTAGCAAAAATATTTGACACTGATTATAAAAAATACAGACAAACAGATGATTATCAAAGGCTAATAAAAAAGTATCATATAAAATATTTTTAAGATGGATTTTTTATGGAATATAAAATATTTTTTAATTTAAAAATAAAATCTTTATTTTTAAAAATTTTATTAATGCGAATTCATATGAGATTTTTTGTTTTTATTATGAGTCTCATTGCTACTGTTTTTTCTCTTTCGGTTCCTTATTATCAAAAAGAATTTTTAGATGGTTTATTAAAAAATTCTGTAAATATAAGTCATGAAATCATTATATTTTTATTATTGATTTTTGGATTTTCAATGTTATCTCAACTATCTGTTTTTATTTCGAAGATATTTAGTTATTTTGAAGGAAGTTATATTCAAAAATGGCTATCTCATGAAACATATTCGAAAACATTAGTCTTAAAAGCAGATAATCCTAAAAAAATGTCGGCGGGTCAAGCGCTGTCTGTATATGCGACGGATGTATATACGGCATGTACTTTAATCGATGACGTGATTCCAAATATTATATCGTATATTTTGCCAATCTTATTAGCACCTGTTGCTATTATTATTATGACATCAATTAATCCCATGCTCATTATTGTCGTTATTCTTTCTATATTAACTCTGAATTGTTTAATGGCTATTAAGCAAGGGAAATATTTTTTTCATAATAAAATGTTCGCCGCAATACGAATTGGGCACGTTAATGAATGGCTTCAGAATATGAGAGTTATACGCATGCTGGGTTGGACAGAGTCATTAGAGAAAAAAATTAAATATTCTCGTATAAAAGAAACAAATAATAGACTTGCTATGGTTACCAATGGCTCTACAATGAATTCCATAGGATATTCAGCACCTTTTTTTATTAATATTATTGCCGTATTTCTTTTAATCAAACTTGAGGGAAATAAAATATCATCGGGGCAAATATTTAGTTTACTTTGGATATTTGGGGTTTTACTAACAAGACCTCTTCGTATGTTGCCCATAATGCTTGTAAGTATAACTGATTGCTATACATCAATTAAAAGGGTTCAAAACTATTGGAATCAAGAAACAGAAAAAGATGAAGTACAAATGAAAAATAATAATTTAGAAAATACAAATTCAGAAGGATGCGACCTGGAGATAAAAAATTTAAGTTATAAATATGAAGGAAAGTTATTGCTTGATAATATTAGCATAGTTATAAATAAAAATGAATTTGTTGCTATAATAGGTGAGGTGGGGTCAGGAAAAAGTTTAATTTTACAAGCTTTATTAAAAATAATAAGTTCAGAATGTGAAAACTATAAAATAAATAATGAATCTACTGAGAATATGGATTTAAATAAATTGAGATCTTACTTTAGCTATGTACCGCAAGATATTTTTATTGTGAATTCAAACTTAAGAGATAATGTGGCATTTGAATATGATTATCAAAAAAATAATGATAATGAAATAATTAAATGCTTAGAAATGTCACAATTTAATTTTCAAACTGAAAATATAAAATTGGGACTTAATACAGAAATTGGTGAAAGAGGAGTTAATTTATCGGGAGGTCAAAAACAAAGAGTAGCTATTGCTCGGGCTTGTTATGCCAATTGCCCTATTATTTTATTAGACGACTGTTTAAGTGCACTTGATGTGAATACAGAAGAGAAAATAAATGAATCATTGCTTAATGGTCATTGGAAAAATAAGACACGCATACTTGCCACTCATCGCCTTTCCATTTTGCCAAAATGTGACAGAGTTTTATTTATAAAAAATGGTAAAATTGTAGAAAATGGTAAATTTTATGAAATATATGAACGCTCAAATTACGTAAGAGATTTTGTCTCTACTCTTTCTGAATAAAGGTCATTTTATGACAGTATCACCCTTTATGAATGAGGAAGTTACATTTTCAGGTAAATATTCTCGTTCCATTTTTAAAACAATATCTATGTCTGTTCGAGAATTTAGAAAAAAATTTATAATTTGTATTTTTTTAGGATTTTTAGGAAGAGCATTTTTATTAGCAAATGCAAATATTATCGGAAAATGGGCTGATCATTTATGTAAAAATTCTCCAATTTGTTCTTCACATAATGATATATTTTTAAATTATTCCGATTCCGATTTTTTTATATTATTAATTATATTTTCAACAATTGGAATTTTATTAACATTAATATTTAGAATATCAGTTTCAAGAATGGGCACTCATTCTGCTGCTATTTTTTATGATGAAACTACTTTAAGAGTATCGCGGTTTCCTATGATTTTTTTTGATACAAACCCTATAGGACGTATTATTACTCGTTTTAGTAGTGATTATTCTGCTATTACAAGAATGTCGGGCGGGCCTTTATCTGAAGTACTTTCGGTAACTTTCGATCTTATTTTATTTTTTATTTTGATCATGATAGCAAGCCCTTATTTTTTGCCTTTACTTATCTTATCCGTATTTTTAAATTATTTTGTTTATAAATTAAATAAATATAAAATGAGGAAAGAAAGAAGGGAGCTGAGTATCAGTCGTGGTCCTGCTTTATCACACTTTGCAGAAACGACTCAAGGCGCAAAAATTATTCGTGTATTCAGAAAAGATATTGCTTTTAAAAATAGATTTAGTAATAAAATAAACTTATTTATTTCGCAAAAAAATAAAACCAACATTTGTGTTAGTATTTTTTCTTTACAAATGGGTTTTTTAAATGTTTTTTTATTATTTATAACGGGAGCTTTTGGAATTTGGTTAGTTTTGAAAGGATATGTGAGCATTGGAGCTTTGGGAGTTGCTTTTACTTTTATAGCCATGACTTCTACAACAATTCAAGTTTTTTTTGAATGGATATCAGCATTAGAAGAAGCTCTTACGGGAGTTGAAAGAATGGATCAATTTTTACATAAAGAAATTGAAGTGGGAGCAGTGTTACCTTATTCAACTAAATTTAATACAAATCATAGAATTCTTTCTTTTGAAGAAGATTTAAAAATTAAAAGTTCAAAAATTTTTAATATGAAAAATGCTGATATTGTTGTTGAAAATCTCTCATTAGGCTATAGTAAAAATTCTTCATTGGCATTAAATAATGTATCATTTAAAATTGATAAAGGTGAAAAAATCGGAGTTATTGGTAGAACAGGAAGTGGAAAGTCAAGTTTAATACAAGCTCTGTTTCATCTTTATCCTTTTTATCAGGGGAGTGTAAAAATAAATGGATATGAAGCGGATGTGGGACAAGAAAAAAAATCTGATGGAAAATATGTTAATTTAGAATTATTCCGATCATCAATTTCTCTTATTGCTCAGGAACCCGCCATATTTGCAGGTACTTTAAGAGAAAATTTAATTATAAATCGTAAAGTGACTGATGAAGAATTGATGTATGTAGCAAAAATAGCGGGTTTAGGAAAATTATTTGCAAATGGAAATAAAACTTTAGATTATGTTGTTCAAGAAAAAGGGGCGGAGTTGTCATTAGGTGAAAAACAATTAATATGTATGGCAAGATGTTTACTACAAAATTCACCAATTGTATTAATGGATGAGGCGACAAGTTCCATCGATCCTTATACCGAAGAGTTGCTTATTAATGCGACAAAACAGTTTTTAAATGGAAAAACACAAATAATTGTCGCCCATAGACTTACAACTATTGAAGATTGCGATCGAATCCTTTGGCTTGACTCTGGTAAACTTATTATGGACGGTTCTCCTAAAACAGTTTTAAATGCTTTTAGGCATTTTGAAGAATCTCAAATGCATTGAGGGGTAAAAATGAGCGGTGAAAAGTGGATTATAGGAACAGGATTTTCAAGGGGCATTGGTTATGAACTTGCCAAAAAAATCAAAGACAATAAGTATAAAATTGTTCATTTAGGAAGAGGGCAATGTGGTTTTGAAGATATTTTTATTTGGTGGGATTTGCTCAATCCTATTTCTGATAGCCCTATATTAGAGTTATCAAAACAACTTTATGGCAAATCTATTGTCGGATTTATCTATGGTGCTGGTGTCATGCCTATCCTAGGCGTAAGCGAATCAAACCGTATGGAAAAGCATTTATTTTGGCAATCACAATCAGAGGCCATGCGAGTGAATTATTTTTCTTGTGCCGAAATTGTAGAAGATATATTGCCATTTATTATGAGCCATAATGATGGTGACATAAAGGATGTTCCGTTTGTAGCACATTTGTCCTCTCTTTCTGCTGTGGATCCTTTTCCTGGTTTAGAACTGTATGGAGCGACAAAAGCGGCTTGTCTTTTGTATTTTCAGTGGTTATCAAAACGTTTTGCTATGGATGAGTTAACTTGTCTTTCTATTCATCCTGGGACTGTGCATACGGATATGGTCAATAATGTTGTCAATTCATCTTCAAAAGATTTAGAAATTGTTAGAATTTATAAAAACATGATTGAAAAAAAAGAACTTATGTCACCTCAAGCTTCTGCGGAAACTATTTATAAGTTTTTATTTTCTGAACAAGCTAAAAAAGAAAATGCTCATGGAAAGCTTTATCTTGCTGATAAAGGCGAAGTCTATCAGCATAGTAAGTAATATTTATCATTAGTTAGAAAAATTTATAGATTACCAATCATAAAGTAAATAAAATTAAAAAAAATTTCTACCCATAATCTTGATTATTTTGCAAAAATAATTTAATAATTTTTTATAAATAAAAGTTTATGAATTTAAATAATGAAATATTTAAAGGTAATTTATATGGAAAAAGTAAGAAAAATATTTTCTTTACTTGTCGTGCTATCAATTTTTTCTTGTGCCAAAAACCAGCAGAATGGGAGTCAAATTGATGCCTCTTATGATGGTGCTATTGTCATCGAAACGGATCTTTCTGATATGGAATTGGCAAGTTATGGAAATGAAGTCATATATAGGTTTGAATCCATTCCTAAATTAGTTGCTATAAAGCCCAAAGATAGTAGGGTTTTAAAAAATAACGAAATTTACTCAAATACAAATGAAATATTAAATAAAAATTCAAAAAAAGTATATCAAAATAATAATAATATAAAACGGGAATTAAATTTAGGGAATTGTCATTTTTCATATTGTGAGTCTGGTTTTCAAAGTGTTATGGAAAATATCAATAAAAATAAATTGAATTTAGAAAATGTAAAAGTAGCCATAATTGATTCCGGTGTGAAAATAAGAGATGAAATTAAAAATCAAATCGAACAAGAAATTAATATTACTGACGATTTAAATACCGAAAATTGGTCTGATCATGGAACAAATATTGCTTCGATATTTACTGGATTTTCAAAATCAAATGAAGTAGAAAATTCGTATGCTAAAAATGCTAAAATATATTCCATTAAAGTGAATGTAGATAGTGATAATATTAACAATATGCAAAAGAAATTTGGATCCATGCAATTGGCTGTTGCTTTAGATAAAGCCGTTATATTAGGAGCTAAAATTGTAAATATTAGTTTACAGTATAATAATGAGCCAGATAAAAATGTGTCATCAATTGAAAAACTCCTTATTTCAAAGGCGGCAGAAAAAGGGGTTTTATTTGTTCTTGCTGCAGGAAATGAAAATAAAAATTTAGATAGCGAACCCAGTTATCCTTCAGGATATAGTCTAAATAATATTATAACAGTAGGTTCTCATTATTATGATTATAATGAATTAAAGCTTATGAAATCTTATTTTTCGAACTATGGGCATTCCGTAGATATTTCAGCACAAGGTAATGATATAGAAGTTATAAATAAATCAGGGCATCAGGTAAAGCAAAGTGGCACAAGTTTTTCAACACCTATTGTCTCATCTGCATTATCAATTTATTTTGGTTTATATCCAAATGCAGATTTAAATACAACATTGGAGCATTTATATTCCAGCGCAATTGGTGATAAAAATACGACTACAAAATATGGAAGACTTAATTTAAACACCATGATCCAACTTGGAAAAAATAAATATTTACAAAGTTTTTAATCTTGATAAATAAGATATATTTTTGGTATGCTATTTAATTTGCAAAAAAAATAATTATTAAATAGGGTCTCTATAATTGATCTTGCCAATCAGCATTCATGAGTATGGTAAGGTTATATTATTTTTTTAATATTAATTAATGGCAGAAATCATATTTCATTCAAAAAGGTTATTCATTTGTCAAAATATTTTTCTATTTTTCTCGTCTTCATGTCAACCTTATTTTGGGGAGCAAATTTCAATGTGGGAAAATTTGTAGTTGAATATTTACCGCCCACCGTTGCAGCTGCCCTGCGATTTTCTTTGGCATCTATTGTCATTTTAATAATTGTTTATTTTAAAGAAAAGCAATTTAAAATGGCAATTAAAGAAAATTTTATAATGTATCTTTTGTTAGGATTTATTGGTGTTGCTGGTTTTAATGGGTTCTTTTTTTTAGGGCTTAAATTCACATCTTCATTTAATGGTGCTCTAATTATGGCAACAAATCCCATATTAACGGCTTCCTTAGCGGTCTTTATTTTAAAAGATTCTTTTAATAAAAACTTATTATATGGCATGTTATTAAGCTTATTTGGAGTGCTTATTATAGTTACAAATGGATCATTATCTAAGCTTATGAATCTCCAAATTTCAGTGGGAGATTATTTCATTATGCTGGGTAATATTTGTTGGGCGTTATACTGTGTTCTTTGTAAGCGATTTCTTAAAAACTCAAAACCTTTAATTACAACAGCAATGACAATGCTGAGTGGAACTATTTTATTAATTTTATTAGCATATCAGGATTTTAATTTAACAGAGCTTATTTCGTTGCCTTATTCTGTGTATATGTCAATTTTTTATATGTCAATTTTTGGAGCTGTTCTTGCTTATTTATTTTGGAACATGGGTGTAAATAATTTAGGTGTAGGAAAAACTTCAATTTGGTTTAACATGGTGCCTGTATTTACAGTTATAATTTCATTAATAATGGGTCAATCTTTTTATTTTATACAAATAATAGGAGGTTTTATTGTTATTTTGGGAGTTATTTTTTCTTTAAATTTTTTTAATTTTAAGAAGGTTTATAAAATAATGCGAAAATCATTTTCGGAAAAAAATATATAGGGATATTATCATTAATTTTTGTAATGAATTTATTTGAAAAAAAATTATAAAATGTTTGTTTATTGAATATCGCAAGAAATTATTTGAGAATTTAAATTTCAAGCGAGTATATTTTAAAAATGATCACTGCATTTTAACTAAGTGATAATCCTTTTTTCCTTTACGGAGTACAATTGCATTTTGTGGTGTTTCAAAATCTTTTTCAGAAATTTTATAATTAAAATCGTTTAGTTTTTCGCCATTAAAATTCAAGCCGTTACCTTGTACAAGTTTGCGTGCTTCTCCTCTACTTGGCGATAACCCACACTTAATTAACAAGGCTAAAATATCAATTCCTTGTTCCACTTCTGGTTTTGAAAGAAATGTGGCAGGCGCATTGCTAAGATCACCAATTTGTCCCGAAAATAAAGTTTTTGCTGCTTCGAGTGCTTTAATTGCTTCTTCTTCTCCATGAACAATTTTTGTGACTTCAAAAGCCATAATTTCTTTAACTTTATTAATATTTTCATTTTCGCTAAATATTTTTGTAATTTCATCCATTTCTTTGAACGTAAAGACTTTAAACATTTTTGCGACGTCAGCGTCATGAACATTTCTAAAAAATTGATAGAAATCGTAGGGGGAAGTGAGTTTGGCATCGAGCCAAATGGCATTGCCCGCGGTTTTTCCGAATTTTTTTCCATCACTGCCCACGAGAAGAGGTGTTGTGACAGCAAAGGCTTTACCGCTTTGCACACGACGTATGAGATCGGCACCGCCTAAGATATTAGACCACTGATCATCTCCGCCAAATTGAACAATGCAATTGTATTTTTGATATAAATGGAGAAAATCGTAGGATTGTAAAAGTTGATAACCGAGTTCCATGAAGGTCAAACCACCTTCATTAAACCGTGTTCTATTCACTTCCGCAGACAATAATCTTGCCACGGTAAAGTGAGAGCCGACGTCGCGGGCAAAATCGATCCAGCTCATGGGTCCAATCCAGTCGATATTATTTACAAAAATAGGAGGATTAGGAACGTCAAATTGGAAATAACGATTTACAAGCAATTTAAAATTTTCAATATATTCTAATATTTGTTCTTTTGTATTCATAGGGCGCATTTCGGTGCGTCCTGTGGGGTCACCAATTAATCCTGTTGCGCCACCAAATAAAACAAGAGGTTGTAATCCTGCTTTTTGAGCTCTTCGGAGCATCATTAGAGCAGCTAAATTACCCACGTGAAGGCTTGCTGCTGTGGGATCGAATCCGCAGTAGACAGAGTAGGTCTCTCCTTTTTCATTTTTATTTCCTTTTAAAAGCAATTGTTCTAATTCTTCTTCGTGGCTAATTTGAGCAATGAGTCCACGTTCGCGGAGTTTTGTGATGAGAGAACTTTTTGCTGTCATGATTTCTGCCCTTTCATTTTGGAAAGCACCTTAGGAGACAAATATGTCCTTTAAACTAAAGAAAATAATTCTTGTCCAGTTTTGTTTTTCTATCTTATTTATTTCTCATTCTGCTTTTGCTGATAACGTAAAGCCCTCTGCAGCACTTAATGTTCCTACATCTTCTTTTGCCGCAGGAAGTGGAGCAGGGGCATCGGCACCTGGTGATGCTTCGGTGATGGACGCCAATCCTGCTATTTTACCTGCATTAAAAAAACAATATTCTGTTTTTGGCGGAACATCTTGGCAAAATTATTTTGATTTATTGGAAGCGGGAGTTTTTGATTCTACAACCACCCCTGTAGCTATGGTTATTCGTGGGAGACAAACAATTCCCAATGAAACCTCAAGAGATAGAAGTTTCAAAGCCGCTTTTGGTTATCAAATTCCTGCCATTCCTAATTTGAGTGTTGGTCTATCTGGAGAATATCAACAACTTGGCTTAACAGATAGCTGGCAATGGCAAAATTCAAATTACAGAATGGGGGCAGGATTATTTTATCAAATAAATACCTCTTGGCAGCAGCCCTTTTTTTTAGGTCTCAGTACGAATGGCTTATTTGATAAATATAATGCTAGTATTATTGATGTGGGAGTATCAACTGTTGCCTTAAATCAATTTTATACTTTAAACGCAGATGTCTTATTTGATTCAAAGAATGGATTTCAAAGCGTTATAGGTGGAGTTAATATTCTGGCGCAAACTTTTTTTGAATTAAAAGGGAGTGTGGGATATAACCCTAAAAATGAAAGATTTTTTTGGGGTAGCGGTATTTTTTTTAAAGGACCCCTTCTTCACCTCTATTATACGCTTGTAAAGACAGATTCCGATGATACAACACTCAGGCAAACTGCGGGAGTTGAGCTCGCATTCTCTCTTTAATTTTTTTTTGTTAAGTCCAGCCCCTTTTGGAGGAAAAATGGCAATTACGGATGGCCCTAATTCTCTTTTTATTTCATCTCAGTCAAAATCTGCATCTCGTGTAGGCCATGACATTTTAGCTTATTGCAATCGTTGCAAGATGAATTTAACTCATACTATTGTAACTACCGAAGCTCATAACAAACCTGGCAGGGTACAATGCAATACCTGTAAGTCAGAGAAGCAATATCGTCCACCAAAATCTGAAGCCGCACTAGCAAAAGGAGGAAAGCAAGAGATGGAACGAGATGAAGAGCAGGATCTTGATTTGGACGCCGGAGCAAAGCGTTTAACAGGTGAAGAAGGCACATTGAAAAAGAAAGGAAAAGCGAAGCCTAAATCACGGAAAAAAGATGAAACAGAGAGTCGCGTATCGAAGGGATCAAACCAATTGCCTTTGAGTATGTTGGCGGGAACCACAGAAGATATTGCTCATTATGAAGCAAGATTGAGTGCCCAAAAAAATAATGTATCTCAAGCTAAAGAGTACAAGGCATCCTTACGATTTAGACCTGGAGAAATTGTTCATCATAAATCTTTCGGGATAGGCTTTGTGGTTGCGGAAAGTGGTTTGAATAAAATAGAAGTACTATTCCCTCAGGGAAGAAAGCTTCTGGCAACGGGTCTCGGCGATTAACGAAACCAAACTCTTTTTGACTCTAAAAAAAGTAAAATCCCTTGAACAATTTATAATGTTTGTATGTTGATCCGGGGAGGATACTAAGGGTGGAAAATTCTGATCTTTTTAAGATGTTTGGACTGAGTACCCCGATTCCTTTTAGCACCGATCTGCTCATTCATGTGGGGGAAACTCACAATGAAATTCGTTTGATTATTAAGCATCATTTGAATAAATTAGGTTTTAATAATGTGCGAACAGATAGAGATGGTCATGCTGCCCTAGCAGAATTAAAGGTGAAACCGGCACACATTGCCCTTGAAGGAGATGATCTCGAAATCCTCAATGGCTATGACATGATTAAAGAATTAAACGAAGATCCCGCCGTAAATAGGCCTGCCTTTGTCCTTGTTTCGAAAGCATTAAATAAAGCTGAGCTTATGTATGCTTTGGAAATGGGAATTGATGACATTCTCATACGTCCTATTTCGCAAGGTGATTTGTTACCTAAAATTAGAAACGCATATAATGTTTTTATCAATCCTAAAAATCCGGAACGCGTTTATGAATTTGCCAAATCAAAACTTCGTTCAGAAGATTATGACCAAGCCTTTAAAGTTTACGAAAAATTGACTCAGGTTTCTGAAAAAGCAGCGCGTCCTTTTATAGGAATGGCAAGGACAACTCTAGCGAAAAAAAATTTTGAAGAAGCCTTAAAATATGTCAATCAAGGTATTGAGAAAAATGAAAATTATATTCATGCCTACGTTGTTCGCGCTGAAATTTACTCCGCATTAAAAGAGGATGCTAAGTCTTTAGAGGATTTAAAAAGAGCTCTTTCTTTAAGTCCTATGAATTTGGTACGCTATGAGGGATGTACAGAGGCTTTAATTAAACAAAATAGAATTGATGAATGCATACAAATACTTATGATAGGAACCACGGCAGGATTAAAGCATCCGTACATTATTGAAAGGCTTGGATATTGTTACTTTATAAAAAAAGACTTTGCCAATGCTCTAAAACTTTTAAAGGATGCCGTAAGACAAGATCCTGATAATGTCAGCTATGCCAATTCTCTAGCTATTTGTTACCGGGATTCAAAAGATTTTGAAAAGGCGGTTCAAACATATAATCAGATTTTAAAGAAAAATCCCGATAACCATCTCGTCTTGTTTAACAAGGCAATTACCTTAATTCTTTGGGAAAAAAAAGATGAGGCAATTAAGATATTAAGAAGAATATTAAAAATTGATGCTAACTATACAAAGGCCAAGGATAAATTGCAGGAATTAGGGGCAAGTTTAGAAGAATGAAATGATCGGAGAGTTGTAATGGAAAAAGAATTACCTTTTGCAAAAGCACAAAGTTCTGAGCAAATGCTTATAGAATTGCTATTTCATTTTTCCATATTAATGGAATATCAGCTTATCGATTTGCAATCGAATGTAAGAGCTTTTGTGGAAGCCATGTCTGACGCTATTCAAAAAATGGATGGCTTGGTAGTGGAAGAAGGGCGTAGTGCTCAAGAAATTTATGAGAGTTTATTTAATAAAGCGACAAATACAGAAGCCACAGCGTTAAATCAGCGGGCAAATTTTCGAGCAGACGATATTTTTGCTGAAGCGGCTGCACAAGCGAATCCAAAACTTGCTGAACTTATTAAATCCACAGCAGCTAAAGAGAGTGAAAACAAAACAGAAGGCGAATCGGCTAGTGGAAGTAACGCGTTTGATAAAATCTGGTCGGAAATTTCAAAAAGATTTGAAAGTGTTTGCCGCTTAGAAGAGCGTTTGCGCCCTCAAGTTTATACTATGATCCAATCCCTAAACTTTGAAGATATTCAAACACAGCGCATAGAACATGCTCTTTTAGCGCAAAAAAAATTAAATGAAGGCATGATGAAATTTTTGAAAAAAGGTTTGAGTAACTGTGATTTAAAAGAAATTCTGGAATTCTCAACGAATTTAGTACGTGATACAAAAGCTTCTTATACAATGTCCGATGAAAGAAGAGTTTTTGAACAAGTTTTCTATGAAGATAAAAAATAATTATTTGTTTTGCCATAAAAATAATCAAATTGTTTCAATTCTAAAATTTTTGTAGTTATTTTTTATTTTTTATAAATCAATTAATAAATTATTTTTAATTTGATTTTAAACATATAAAATAAATTAACAAATAATAAATTAGGTTTCATCAAATAAATTATTTTTACTTTATGGTTATCAATTTAATTTTATTACGGTTTTTCTTGACAGTTTTATAAATAAATTTTAAATTTTATTTACTAGAAGAATATTTTTTAAAGCTTTATCTATTTTTCTAGTATAGTGTTAATTTATTTAAAAACTAAGGAAATTACAATGCGTATAGTAAGTATCAAAAGAAAAGAGACTTATTTAGCAGCTGTTAATAAGCTCTAATAATAATTGGACACTTATTACTAGGTGTCCAATATTAATTTTATAAAATAAATTCCTCCTCTATTCATTTTTAAAAAAATAAAGAGGCAATTTAAAAATTCAGTGGATGAGTAATTTTCTTCGCTAGAAAAGCGAAAAGGTGTTTCTTCTGTGTTAATTATAGTTTTGCGTAAACAAATTAATGCAGGAGAAACATTGCATGGATATCACGATTTCTAAATATTGGCAAAGATTTAAAGACAAATTATTTCCGGAACCAGAGATTTATCTTGGTAATCCTACAGAAAGCCATCTTGAGCTGATGCTGATTTTGGATACAATTAAGATTGCTGATTTTTTTAATGATTACGCTTCCTGTCCTGGAAGAGGTCGTCCATCTTTGGATAGAGAATGTTTTGCAAAAGCATTTATTGCAAAATCAGTATTAAATTTACCAACTACAGTTTCATTAATTGATCGATTAAAAGTAGATATTGTTTTGAGAAGAATTTGTGGTTTTATTAACAAAAATAAACTCCCTTGCGAAGCCTCATTTAGCAATGCTTTTAAGGAGTTTTCTAAAACAAAATTGGCTGAAAAAATACATGAAGTAATAATAAAAAAATATCATAAGGGAGTTCTGGTTCACCATATTTCCAGGGATTCAACCGCCATTGAAGTGAGAGAAAAGCCAGAGAAAAAAGAAGCAAAAATTGAATTAAAGAAACGGGCAAGAGGGCGGCCTCGCAAAGGTGAATTCATTCTAAAAAAGGAACCTTCAATTTTAGAAAAGCAAAAAAATAAAAATTTAAATGAAATGCTTTTGGAGTTACCTGTAAATTGCAATATTGGATCTAAAAAAAATTCTAAAGGCTATAGTTATTCATGGATTGGCTATAAATTGCATATCGATACAGGGGATTATGGAATTCCAATAAGCTGTTTATTAACTTCAGCCTCGGTTCATGACAACAATGTTTCTTTACCACTTGAAATGATCACTGGTAATAGAATATCGAGCTTATATACCCTTATGGATTCAGCATATGATTCTAGCATAATAAAAGAAGATATTATTGCGAGAGGAAAAGTTCATGTTATTGAGCATAATCCTCGCAGAGGAGAAAAAATTGAATTCGACCCTCCAAAATCTGAACGCTATAAGTTTAGAGCAGGAGCAGAAAGAACAAATGCGCTTCTAAAAGATAGTTACGGTGGAAATTCAATAATGGTAAAAAGCCCATCTAAAGTAATGTGCCATTTAATGTTTGGTATTATTTGTATTTCAGCGATGCAAATAGCAAGAGCCATAATTTAAATTGATCAAATAAACTCTAAAATACAGATTACTCTTTTAAGAAATTTAGAGGAGTAAATTTATTTGCAATAAATAAGGAACTATTTATAAAAATACATTTATCAAATTTCTTTCAATTTATTTTGCATTATATTTGAACAAAAAAATATTTTTATTCAATTTTGCTAGGGGCATTTTTAGGAATTTTTAAATTGCCTCTAAATTTAAAATTATATTAAGGTTATTTATGAATTCATCTTATGAAGGTTTTTTAAAATTATCGCCAAATGTACAAATTGACTTTTTTGAAAATGAAATTTCAATTACTTCGCCTTGGGTATCATTAAAATTAGAGTCAACAAATGAAAATCCAGATATGCCAAAAGAAATTATGAATTTAATAAAGAAAAATTCATGGAACTCATCAATAATTCAAGAAACACTTAAACTTATTAAAGGAGAATCACTTTCATTTTCAGCTCCTAGAAAATCTCTTCAGATTGAATATGAAATGGATATAAAAATTCCTTCGAATCCTTTAGATATGATCAAGTTTTGCTGTGATATAGATGATATATCTTATTTTGAAAAAATATTACCAGAAAAGTTTTCATGGAATGAAAAAATAATTAAAGATGAAGCAAAAATTAGTTCTAATTGTTACGATCCTATTACTATTTTAGAATTGGTTCGCACTTTTCAATTAGATCATCAATGCAATTCTATTGCAAATGAAAACTTTATAAATAAGTTAAAATTATTACAAGGAGAAGATGAGAACAAGCTGGCTATTTGCATTTTTCTTACAATATCTCAAACTCTATATGTTACTAGAAATTGTGAAAAATCCTTGACACCAGCTTTAATTCACAAAAAAATTAAAAATATTGTTGAAGATTTCATATCATCAGAAAGAGGTCATGACGCATTGATTCAAGCATCAATTACGTCCTTAAAAAAAGAATTTGAATTACCCTGTCCTGATAATGTCATTTTTCCGGAGACAAAGGTGGCAATGGAGTTATTAAAATTATCTGCAATGAAAAGTCCTTTGGCATTTGCTATTCAAGTGAATAGCTTTGAAGGTTTGACAAAGGAATCATCAGATATTTTTATTGACATAATGAAATCTTCTAAAAGGCTTGAAAAATCTTCATCTGGTATAGAAAAACATGAATTAATTAATAAAAATGAAGATCATGGAAATATTGGTAATATTATAGCATCAAAGATCTGTGGCATAAATGAGCAAGAGATGCTTTTAGCAATTAGATTGGCTGAATTAAATTCAATAATTGGTATGAGTGTTCTTGAAAGAATTTCAAATTCTGTGTAATTATACTTATAATTTACTTTTCTAATATTGCTGGATATTCTAATGCACCCGTTTAAACGTCTTTATTTATACTCCAAAAATTATCAAAAAGATATTACTTTAGGTATAATTTATTCTTCTTTAAATAAGCTATTTGATATAATGCCTGAAATTTTAATTGGAATTGCTATTGATACTGTTGTTAATAAAGAGAAATCAATTTTAGCTAATATTGGATTTCAAG
Organism: Silvanigrella aquatica; assembly: GCF_001907975.1. Classification (NCBI taxonomy): domain Bacteria; kingdom Pseudomonadati; phylum Bdellovibrionota; class Oligoflexia; order Silvanigrellales; family Silvanigrellaceae; genus Silvanigrella; species Silvanigrella aquatica. Next base: position 2,910,738 of record NZ_CP017834.1, on the reverse strand, counting down.
TTGCCAAAGAGCAAATTCTAATCCTAGGGTTAATAACTGCATTTATTTTTGTTTTTGAATCATTTTTTGAATTTCTCTATTCTCTTAAATGGAGAAATTTAGCACAAAATATGCAGCATGATCTTAGGTTAGATGTGTATTCGCATATACAAAACTTAGATATATCATATTTTGAAAATAAAAATACTGGAAATTTATTGTCAATATTAAATGATGATATCAATCAAATTGAAAGATTTTTAAATAATGGAATTAATTCAATTATACAAGTCTTCCTTTCGTCATTATTAATAGGAATTATATTTTTTATTTTAAATCCTTCAATAGCATTATTATCACTTCTTCCGATTCCATTGGTTTTATTTGGCGCTTTTTATTTTCAAAGAAAAATTGGACCAAAATATTATGAAGTAAGAGAAAATGCAGGAATATTGAATTCTAATTTAAATAATAATATTCTTGGAATTACAACAATAAAAAGCTTTACAACTGAAAAATATGAAATAAAAAAAATAGAAGATTTAAGTTATAAGTATAAAAAAGCAAATAATAATGCAATAAAATTCAGTTCTGCGATTACTCCTGTTATTAGAATGGCTGTAATGATGGGATTTATGATTATTCTTGTTTATGGCGGTTATTTATCTTTAGACAACCAATTAAATGTAGCAGTTTATAGTATTCTCATCTTTTTATCGCAAAGGTTGTTGTGGCCATTAACAGACTTGTCTGAAATTACAGATAATTATCAAAGGTCACTCGCTTCTATAAATAGAGTTATGGAGTTGTTAAAAACTCCAACGAAATCTATAGTAAATGGAAAAAAATTAAATATTGAAGATTTAAAAGGCTCAATAGAATGTAAAAATTTAAACTTTTCATATTCAAAAAGACCTATACTCATTAATCTTACAATAAAAATTAATTTTGGTGAAACCGTTGCTTTTGTTGGTGCAACGGGGTCAGGAAAAAGTACTTTTCTCAAACTTTTACTCAGATTTTATGAGAAAAAATCGGGACAAATTTTAATTGATGGTCATGATATTTCAGAAATAAGTTTATACGATTTAAGAAAGTCAATTGGCTATGTAAGTCAGGATATCTTTTTAATAAATGGAACCATTGCTGAAAATATTGCTTATGGAACATTTAATGCGAGTCAAGAAGAAATTATAAATGCTGCTAAATTAGCTGAAGCACATGAATTCATAAAATCATTTGAAGCTGGTTATCATAGTTTGGTAGGTGAACGTGGACAAAAACTTTCAGGAGGACAAAGACAAAGATTGGCTATTGCAAGGGCTATCTTAAAAAATCCTCCCATATTAATTTTAGACGAAGCGACATCGGCTGTTGATAATGAGACAGAGTTAGCTATTCAAAAATCACTAGAAAAATTAGTTATTGGAAGAACTACTATAATTGTTGCACATCGTTTGTCAACTGTTAGGCATGCTGATAAGATTTTTGTATTAAATAAGGGCGAAATAATTGAAACTGGAAGTCATAAAGAATTATTAGAGAAAAAAGGAATATATTCAGGTTTGTGGGATATTCAAATGGGTGAAAAAAACTTAAATAACTTTCCCATGCAACATAGCAATAGTTTGAAACCCACCACCAGCAGTAACCCATAAATCAATACGTTTTAATTTTTTTATTTCATAATTATTGCTTGAATTTAATTCGTTTTCAAAAATATTTTGAAGATTATCCCATTCTTCCTCAAATATTTTAGATAACCAAGAGTCATTTAAAGAAACAGATCCATCATCAAATATATCTATTTTTTCATATTCAAATTGGGTTGAAAATAAAACACCATTTTCTTTTTTAGTATATGAAAATATATTTTCTTTTTCACATGCAAGTTTAAATTCTGAAATTAAATTATTTTTCGGAATATTTTTTTTGAAATGATAATGTAAACTTTTTAAAAAAAGAATTCGTGCTCTTAAAACAGGGAGTGAGGCGCAAACCATATTTCCCGTGTCGGCCATGAGAATGGGAATGCGTTTTGCAATTTCTTCGGGAAGTTTATTTATAACTTCTTTTAAAATATTTTTATTAGCTTGATGAATAAAAATAAATCCAGGTATAATGGAATTTGTTTCGTTAAAGCATTCTTTTAATAATTGCTCGCGTTTTTGCCACGAACATAATATTGCTTCTGTAATAGATTTTATAATTTGCAAGTAAGTTATTTTAGGATTTTGAAATTCGAGTTTGTTACGATGCAGATTGTCCTGATTTATGGGTTCTTTAGATCCTCCAACAGGAATGTAAATATTTTTCGAAATATTTGAGAGACTTTCCTGATGACAAAATTCAAAAAAGTCTTTGGAATTTTTACTTTCATCAATCTTATTTAAAAATATTCCACCAGCCCCATCGCCAAACAAGGATGTTGTTCTCATGTCGGTTATATTTAATCCTTTATGCTTAACCTCTGATGCTATTATTAAAGTACTTGTACTTGTATTCACTATGCCTATGGCACAACGCATTGCGGAAATAAAACTGCTGCAAGAACTGGCGACGTCAAAGCAATGTACGTGGGAGTTTAAATTTAATCCAGCATGAACAAAATGTGCTGTAGCGGGTGAGGGGTAATCTCCAGAGGTTGTCGCGACAATTAAAGTTTCTATTTTAGAGGAGTCAAGTGATGAATTTGCTATAGCTTTAATAGCTAAGTCGCTTGCTGCTTCATTTGCGTGAGCATATCTCCTTTCAGTAATACCTGTTTGTTTTAAAATGGTTTGCGCAATATCTGAAGAAGATTTTTGTGTGTTTTTAATATTCTGTGCTATGTCTAAATTATTTTTTTTAATAGCTGGAAGACAGCAAAAAATATGAGTTAAATTTGTAAATATAATATTTTTATTAATTATTTCCATTTTTTCCCTTCGGTGAGAAATATATTAACTTAGCGAAATAATTTTATGTATAGAAATTCTTTTAAATGCGAATTGTACCATACGTTATGCACTTTACAGGAAATGATGTTAATTGTAAGAGAGTATAAGATCTTTTGTGTGACAGTTTATTTAGAGGAGAAAATAATGGAACATGTATCGCAAGAAGAAATCTTAAATAACAGTTTAAATTCTTGTGTAAGCTCTTCCCAAGAATCCATAGCGGAAGATTACGATGAAGATATTTACCAACAAGCACTATTTTTATATAGAAAACCATTTTTGCAATTAATTCAGGATGCAGCTGTGGTGCATAAAGATAATTGGTCTCAAGCAGATATTCAACGGAGTGCTTTATTATCGATAAAAACAGGATCTTGTCCTGAAGATTGTTCTTATTGTCCGCAAAGTGCACGCTATGAAACCAATATAAAAAAACATCCTCTTATGGAAGTGAAAGATATTTTAGCAAAAGCTAAAGTAGCAAAAGAAAATGGAGCGCAAAGATTTTGTATGGGTGCCGCATGGCGAAAACCTCCACGTGGCGAACAATTTGATCGTGTCTTAGAAGCTATTCGTAAAGTAAAATCTTTGGGATTAGAGTCTTGCGTTACTTTAGGATTATTAAATGAAGAGCAAACTGTGAAATTAAAAGAAGCAGGTCTTGACTACTATAATCATAATGTAGATACATCTAAAGATTATTACTCTAAAGTCATAACCACACGAAAATTTAAAGACCGTGTAGAGACACTGCGCAACGTGCGCAAAAATAATATTAATATTTGCTGCGGTGGGATTTTAGGAATGGGCGAAAGTGCAGAAGATCGTATGAAATTAATAGCATTTCTTGCGACAATGCAGCCGCAGCCTGAAAGTGTCCCCATAAATTTTTTAGTTAAATTTGATGGAACACCATTAGAAAATGTTGAGAATTTAGACATTTTAGATTTCGTCAGAACCATTGCTGTGGCACGTATTTTATTGCCAAAAGCACGCATTCGTTTGTCTGCGGGGCGTATGGACATGAGTCGCGAAGCGCAAATTCTTTGCTTAACAGCAGGGGCAAATTCTATATTTTCAGGAGAAGTTCTCCTAACTTCTCCTTTACCAGGTTATACCTTTGATAATAAATTAATCGACGATATGACAAAGCCTTTAGATTATGTAAAAGAAAATAAAAATGTCATTTGAATATCTGAATGAAGTTTGGAAATACTCCAATGAATTAACTCATAAGGCATCGAATTATAGAACGATATTTCCATATTACGAAAAAACTCATAAAGATTATAATATTAATTTCGATTTTTCTTCTAATGATTATTTAGGCTTAAGAAATGATCAAAGAATTATAGATGCTGGTTATCAATCCGCATTAAAATATGGAGCAGGTTCCGGTGCTTCTCGTATGATTATGCAAACAGATTTTTCTTTAGAAGAAGTTGAAAAATTATTTTCGCAATTTATCGATTATAAATATTCTTTATTTTTTTCTTCAGGATACGTTGCTAATTTATCATTATTTGACACCTTAGCTCCTTTTTCATGGGAAGAGTCGTCATTTGAGCAACACATATTTATAGATCACATGTCACATTCAAGTTTATTTTATGGTTTGAGAAATTCAAAAATAAAATATGATTATTATAAACATAATGATTACAAACATCTAGAATTTAAATTAAAATCATCTAAATTATCTCAGTCCTCTGCAAAAATTATTGTAACAGAGTCTTTATTTTCTATGGATGGAGATTATTCTAATCCTTATAAATTATTTGAAATTTGTAAAAAATTTGGCGCTGCTCTCATTATAGATGAAACTCATACTTTGGGTGCTTATGGTGAAAAAGGTTCTTGGATTTTACAGTACCCTTTTTTAAAACCCTATATTTTAGCATCTGTATTTGGTTGTGGTAAAGCGGTTGGGGTTTCAGGTGGCTTTATTACTACGGATCATTTTGAATTTAAAGAAAGAATATTTCAAAAATCACGATTTATTTTACAATCGACTGCTGTTTCTCCCTTTATTACAGGAGCGGTCAAAAAATCACTTGAAATTATTTTTAGTAATGAGGGTATTTTAAAAAGAAATTTATTAAGAAAAAATATACAATATTTAAATTCAAAATTAAAAGTTCATTATAATGAAAAGTCGGAGTTTAAACTTATAGAAAATTATTTAAGTTCAAGCGCATCAAATATTATTCCCATTATTTATCATGATAGTGCAAAAATAATTGAAAAAGAAAAATTTTTTTTAAAAAATGGAATACTTCTAAAATGCATTCGTCCTCCCTCAGTTCCTAGGGGAACATCCCGTTTTAGGGTGATACTGAGAAGCAATCATAGCAAACAAGATCTTGATATTTTACTGAATTATCTTTTTGAATTATAAGGATAAATTAAAATGTTAACAAAATTTCCTTCTTATTATGTTATGTCTTCAAATACGGAAATAGGAAAGACAGTTTTCTCAACTGGAATTTCAATTGCTGCTGTTCGCGAAGAATTACGGTTACTTTATTTGAAGCCCGTACAAACTGGTTTTCCTCTTGATACTGACTCTTCTTTTGTTAAAAATTATAACCCTTCAGACTTCATTATCACAAAAACAATATTTTCAATGTCTAAGCCTGTATCTCCACATAGGGCGATGCCTGTTGATTTTAATATAGATGGAAATATGGATAGTTATCATTTTTTAGATAAAAAAATGATAACTATTATTGAAGAAGAAATTCATTTAAGTAAAAGTCAATTTGTATTAATTGAAGGATCAGGAGGAGCGGCCTCTCCTTCTCTCCAAGGTCAATTGCAATGTGACGTATTTAGAAAATTTAGACTTCCTGTTATTTTTGTTGCCGACGCAAAACTTGGTGGAATTTCAACATCGATTAGTACTATTTCTCTATTGGAAGCAAAAGGTTTTGAGGTTGTTTGTATTTTACTCTTCGAAGGCAAAGATGAAAATTATATTTTTTTACAAAAATATTATAAAAATAAATTTCCCGTATTTTTATTTAAAAATATTGTTGATGTGCAAAATTTAAATTTTGATAGTTTAATGAAAAGACCCTTAGATTTTTGGTATCAAGAAAATGAAGAAAAATTTTCAGAAGTTTTTCATCATCTCATGAGTTATCATGTCAGTAAAATTGAAATGATAAATGAGCAAATAGAATTGGCTAAAAAAAATATCTGGTGGCCTTTTACACAACATGGAAATCAAGGTGAAGCTCAATTTATTGATAGCGCTTTTGAAGATGATATTTATTTCGTAGATATTAAAAATCATCAGAGTAAGAATATTTTAACTGAGAGACATTATGATGCGACGGCAAGTTGGTGGACGCAAGGTATTGGGCATGCTTCACCCAGACTCACTCAAGCCGCCGCCGCCGCAGCAGGGCGTTATGGTCATGTGATGTTTCCGGGGAATATTCATGAACCTGTCGTTAAATTAACAGAAAAATTATTAAATACGGTTGGAAAAGGTTGGGCTCATCGCGTCTTTTTTTCTGATAATGGATCGACTGCTGTTGAAGTTGCCTTAAAAATGGCATTTAGAAAAGCTATTGGTATAAAAGATAATGACAATATAAATTCACAAAAAAATATTTTTATTCTTGGACTAAAAGACTCCTATCATGGAGATACTCATGCTGCTATGGATGCTACAAGTGAAAATACTTTTAAAAAGCATGAGCATTGGTACAACCCTCGTGGATATTGGCTTGATTATCCTGCCATTTATTTTAAAAATAAAAAATATTATGTTGCAATGCCAGACTCTTTTCTTGATGAGTCTCTATCCGATTTTTTTACAATTGAAGTAAACTCTGTTTATGAATTATTTTCAGAAAAGAGATTGGAAACAAATTTAGCAAATATATATATAAATAATATTGAAAATCATATGAAATTTATTGAAAATGCCCCTTTTCTTATTGGGGCTTTGATAATTGAACCCGTTATACAAGGTGCGGGTGGAATGAAATTTGTCGATCCTTTATATCAAAAAATATTGATTCGTGAGTGCAAAAAACGAAAAATCCCCATCATTTTTGATGAAGTATTTACAGGATTTTGGAGATTAGGGAAAGCTTCAGCGTCACAATTACTAGATGAAAAGCCAGACATTTCTTGTTTTGCAAAGCTTTTAACGGGCGGTTTACTGCCTCTTTCTGTTACATTATCTGGTGAAGAATTTTTTCAAGCATTCAATGGAGATTCTCTTTCTTCAGCATTGTTACATGGGCATTCTTATTCTGCGCATCCCGTTGGTTGTGCTGTTGCGCTGGAAGCTATTGATGAAACGCGGGTTTCGAAAAATTTTCTAAAGGAAACAAATTCTTTGGAAATAAATTGGAACACCGAAATTATAAATGAAATTTCAACTCTTTCAAATATAGCAAATGTAATATGTTTAGGAACTCTTTTTGCTTTTGAACTCAATGATGTGGATGCAGATTATAATTCTAAACGAGGATATAAAATAATTAGCGAGATAAAGAGATTATCAATTGATGTTAGACCTCTTGGAAATGTTATTTATATACTATCAGGGTTCAATACTTCTTCATATATTTTAAAAAGTATTTTAGAAAAAATATTAAGTATTTTAAAAAAAGAACAATAAAAATAAAAAAAATAATAAAAATTTCCATAACCAATTTTTATTATTTTCTTGTTGACAGAATTAATGTTTTTGTAATATTAAATTATCGTTGTATTCATTAGATTTAAAATCTATTTTTTTATTGTATAATAAAATTTATTTATAAAAAATTTAGTATTTTATTCAAGGAGGAATAAAATGAAAAATTTTTCAAAAATTTTATTAATTATGTTTAATTTATTATTTATTTATAATGCCTATTCAATATCAGACTCAACATATGTTATTTGTGTTGATATTAATAAAAATTACAGATGGCTATATGAGAACATTTATGAAAATAAGTTTTATAAAGTCAATGGAATAGTGAAGAAAATAGCTTTAAAAAATAAATATTTTTATGCTTTTTCCCCTGAAGGGGGAGATGATATAATACAAGATCTTTCAAAAAAATGTATCAAAACATTTGGTAGACAATATTTTATTGTGCAACCAGCAAATTCTGACATAAGCAATTGGTCTTTATTTGAATTAAACTCTGGAATGTATGCCTCTGGTTTTATATCTATCATGGCATATTCTAATTATGGCGCAAGAACAACTTTTGTTCATTCCTTTGGAATATATAATGTGATTTTAGATACTGAGAAATTTTCATATATTACATTAGATAAAATCACAAATAGAATTCATCATTAAACATTTTCAGTATTTGGATTGTTATTTTCGTCTTCTTCATTGAATTTTAAATCATCTCCTTCTAAAATCATACCTGGCATGACTTTATCAAAATTGAGTGCATGATGAACCATAGTTTTTGCAACTAGTGCCGCTTCGATAGGGGCATATTTACTAAAAGAGAATTCATCATTAATTTTAAATTTTTTCATAATATCATCCACTTTTTTTAGAACAATACCACTGAGTTTTTCTGCCATACGAAATTCTTTGCGCTTTCCGAGAAGAAGACTCGGTCGCACAATAATATAATGAAGTAAACTTTTTGTTAGAGCTTTTTCCACTTCACATTTTGCATTTAAAAAGTAACCTCTTGGATTAGAAACTCCTATACTAGAGGTAAAAACAAAAAGAGTTTTAGGCGAATTTTGCTTTATATTTTCGATGAATTTAATAGGATAATCGCGGTCTACTTTAACAAAATTTTGAAATGATTTTACATTTCTTAGTGTTGTCCCAATACAGCAGAAAAATATATCACAAGGAATTTCTTTTCCAATTTTTTTATATTCTTCTATATTTTCAAAATCAAACAAAACTTCTTTTAGCATTTGCGATTGAGTTGTTGATAAATTTCTTCGTGTCAGGCAAGTTATTGAGACATTTTTTGTGCTAGATAAAATGGCAATAACGTTACTACCAAGTAATCCACTGCCACCTGCTATAACAATATGTTTCATTTTTTAACTCTCCCTTGGCGGTTCATCGAAATCTCAATATAATGAATTCTGTTACTTTATAAATTAAAAATCAATCTTCATAGGTGGTATTATGGCCACTGTTCATTGTGTCTTGAATCGTAGTACCCAGTTTTTCATCTAAGTAACGTTCAAAAGAGAGGACGCGCAATGGCAAGGAATTTTTTTCTGCAAGCCGCACACAGCGGTTGTGCAAAACCTGCGCTCCTTTATTCATAATATCATAAGCTTCTTGATAGCTTAATGTTTCAAATAAACGTGCTTGCACATTCTTTTTGGGATCTTGTTCGTAAATCCCAAATACATCTTTAAAAAATTCCACTTTTTCTGCTTTTAAAGCGATGGCAAGGGCGACTGCGGTGGTGTCCGATCCTCCCCGACCCAGTGTGGTAATTTCTCCTTCTAAGCTCATTCCTTGAAAACCGGCTACAATAACTATTTTTTCATTTTCAAGGTGAGGTAACAAGCGATGCGGTTTTACGTTTACAATTTTTGCGTTAGCATGATCGTTGGTTGTTATGATTCCTGATTGACTGCCTGTAAAACTAAGTGCTTCTGTTCCTTTAGCGGCAAGAGCCATGGCAAGCAATGCAATACTGATTCTTTCACCCACAGAAAGTAGCATGTCTAATTCTCTGCGCGGGGGATTTGGGTTGACCTTATGAGCTAATGAAATTAATTCGTCTGTAGTGTCTCCCATGGCGCTAACAACAACAATAACTTTTTTATACATTTTTTTACGATGCAAAATAATATCTGCAATTGAAGAGAATGCTTCGGGGGAACTTACCGAAGCTCCCCCAAATTTTAAAACAATACAATTATTTGTTATTTCCATTGTTACCTAACTCGATTTTAATAATAATTGAGTAACCATTTTTTGAATTTCTTCAACTTCAAATGGTTTTGTGATATATTCATCACAACCTGCTTCAAAACCTTTTCGGATATCCTCTTCTGTTTTATTTCCAGACACAAATGCCACAGGCAAATTTTTGAGAAGGGGATGTGACTTTAATAATGCACACAGTTCGTATCCGTCAACCCAAGGCAATTGAATATCAAGTAAAACCAAATCGAGTTTTGTATCTTCAATTATTTTTGAAAGCTCCATTGCATCTTTGGCAACTAAGACTCTGTAATTATCTTTTTCAAAAATGCGTTTGATGGCATTACGCATAACGGGTTCATCATCGACTATTAAAATTGTTTTTGCTTCAGGTCTACGCGAAGCAGCGCGATAAGCATCTAAATTAACAACTTGTTCATTTGCCATGGCTTTACGATTGAGCTCAGCAACTCTTTTTGCAAAGGTTTGATCGCCAAATTTTCTTTTGCGCATTGCGACATACCTTTCCATTGTTATGTTTTAAACATTGTTTTCATCGGATGAGCTTTTAATTCTCTTGAATTTGCTTATATTCTTCTGACACATTAGGATATTGGCAATTTGACGGTACGTTTTTCCGTACATCGCATTTTGAATCCAAAACAAGGCATTTTTGAGGAGGCCAAAATGATTGAAGTAAATGGGCTTGTTAAACTTTTTGGAGATCGAAAAGTATTACACAACCTAAATTTTACGGTGGGATCTGGTAGAATTTGTGGTTTTTTGGGGCCTAATGGTTCTGGAAAATCAACAACAATGGATATTTTAGCTGGTTTGCTGGGACCAAGTTCAGGTACTGCAAAAGTTTGTGGATTTGATGTTGTTACCCAATCGAAAGATGTTAAAGCAAATGTGGGATATTTACCAGATAATCCGCCTTTATATAAAGAAATGAAAGTGAAAGAGTTTGTTCATTATGTTGCAAAACTAAGAGGAAATTCTTCTCAAGATCGAAATCGTGATGTCGACTGGGTACTTAATGAATGCGATGTTGCCGATGTAGCAAACCGTATTATTGGGAATTTATCCAAAGGATATCGACAACGTGTTGCGCTATGTGCTGCACTTGTTCATAAACCAAAAGTACTTATTTTAGATGAACCGACGGAAGGTCTTGATCCCAACCAAATTTTACATATTCGAAAATTGATCAAAAAATTATCTGAAGAGCGAACTGTAATTTTAAGTTCGCATATTTTATCAGAGGTGCAGGCAACATGTGATGAAGTTGTTATTATAAATCATGGGCATATTGCAGCAAAAACTTCAATTCAAAATAATGTGGATAAACCACTTTTTTATCTTTATACTTTTGCCTCTAAAGCTGATAATGCTCTGCACTGGTTTCAACAAAGAAACTATGTGCTTTCTGCAAAATCTTTATCGCAAAAAAATAATTCCATACTCGTAGAATTTGGGAAAGAGTTTTGGAGTGATAATAGTGGAGTTAATATCGCTAATGTAACGGAACAAATTGTTCAACAAAATTTTCCATTAATTGGAATAGAAGAAAAGAAAGAAGGTCTCGAAGAATTATTTTTTGAAGTCATTCGTTCACAACCTGGGCAACATCAAATTCAATTATCCCCATCTGGAGAATTATTATGAGTGCTACGTTATCTATTGCGCAACGAGATTTTAAAGGATTTTTTGGAACTCCTTTAGGCTGGATTGCGGCATGTATTATATTTTTTATATCTGGGATACTTTTTTTTCTCGTGGTTCAATATTTATTAATGCGGGGACAATCCATAGATCCCGTTGCCGATATTTTTGGGCAGGTGTTAGGTTTTTTAAATTATATTAATATATTTGTTGTTCCTGCTTTTACAATGAAAACGATGAGTGAAGATCTCTCAAATGGGACTTATCGACTTCAATTATCTGCTCCTATTTCTACTTGGGAAATTGTAGCTGGTAAATTTTTAGGAATTATGTTTTATTTTGGTATAATTACATTTTTAATGCTGATTTATCCTCTGTTTACTTATATTTTTACCGAACCCGATTTAAAAGTATTGGCAACAGGTTGGCTTGGTTTGGTTTTAAATATTGGTGCCATCGTATCTATCGGTTTATTTATTGGTTCGTTAACTAAAAATCCTGTGTTAAGTTACTTAGGATCTTCATTTTTTATTTTTGTATTTATTATGTCGGGATATCTTCCTGGCATTCCTGATTGGTATAAGAAAAGTGTCAATTTACTTGAGCTGAGCTCTGATTTTTCAAAAGGAATTTTAAAAACAGGTTCTTTAGCGACATATATGGCTATTATACTTGTATTTCTTTTTCTTTGTCGTCTCGTTATGGAAAATAAAAAGTGGAGAGTGTAATAAATGAAAAAGCATAAACTTGAATTTTCAATTGGTGCCATTTTTGTAGCATTTGTAGTCCTTCTTATGTGGCAAAATTTGTCTGTGCTATTTAAGGCTTTACCTATAACTCTTATTTCATTGTGCTTGGTTTTAATTGTTTATTTATTATCTCCTTTAGGCGAGAATAAAAAAAATGATCCACAAAATAATGAGCGGTATGCACCTAAGTATTTTGCGCAAGCTATTCTTTCCAGTTTGATTGGAGTTGCTATTATTGTTTTTGGAGCTGTTATTTTAAATAAAGATAATTTTTCTAAAACATTTGATTTAACTACAAATAAAATAAACTCATTGAGTGAAGAGTCTTATAAATTTTTAGAATCTTTATCTGTTCCTGTACAAATTGTTTGTGTTCCCTCGCAAAATCCTACAGAAAATTACTGTGATGGCAATCAGGATCTTATTAATTTATTTGCTAAAAGATCAAAATTTATTGTGAATGCCGGTGCTTTGAGTTTAGTCGATAGAGAAACAATCGCAAAACTACAACCTTCAGGATATTCACGATTGATTTTGATGTCTGATACAAATAAGAGCGAATTAGATGGAGTTGTTTCAGAAAGTCGTTTGACAAACGCTATTATCAATCTCGTTAAATTTAAAAAAGTTGTTTATTTTCTTTCAGGTAGTGGTGAGCCTTCTATTAATGCTGATTCTTCATCAGACAGAAACTATTCTGAAATTATTAATTTTTTACATACTAAAGCCTATGACGCAAAGGAATGGAATATCAAACAAGGGCTTTTACCCGCTGATGCGCGCGTTTTAGTTGCGGGTGATAATAATATTCCCTACAACGAGGAAACTCAAAATATTATTCAAAATTTCATTGCGCATGGAGGACGTCTTATTTTAATTGTAAATCCTTACCGGGAGCAAGGTTTGGATAAATTATATTCTTTGATGAATTTAAAGTTAGATCCTATATTATTAACTTTAAATTTGAATACAGCACTAGGCAAACAGATGCAAAATCAAAATCCTTCACGACCTCCTGTGCCTGTGAGTAATTTTAATAAGGAATCACCTATTACGCGCGTGATTGCGCAATCATTTGGATCGCAGGTTGTTATGCCTATTGATGGCGGACGCCCTATCTCGATATTATCAAGTGACAAAAGTGCTATAAATACCACTGCAACAGTTTTATTTTCTTCTTTCAGTGCGGCTCCCATTACTTTATCACCAGAAACAAGAAATAAAATCGATTTAAATGTGCCTTTTAATTTGTCACCGGATCGTGATTTTGATGCCAATAAATCATGGCCTCTAAGTGTTAATGTTGAAATTAATAATGCATCAAAATTTGCCTTGGATAAATCACCGGTTAACGTAACTGATGCTACTAAAGATAAATCTGAAGTTATTGTTTTTGGATTCAGTCTTATTTCTTTACCAACTGTGATTAGTCAGCAACTTATTCCTTTAAGTGTTGCTCATTTGTATCAAGATCAGGAGTTGGTCACAATTCCTCCTAGGGATTTCACGCCAAAACAATTTAATTTATCTCGTAATCCGGGGGCTTGGTTGCTCTTTTTCGCAGGAATTTTACCTCTAGCAACAGCTATTATGGGTTTATTTATTTGGTCTAAAAGGAGATCCGCATGAAATTTTCAATGAAAGTATCACTAGGTCTTCTTGCCATTATCGCACTTTCAGGAATTTATTATGGCGATAATTATTTTTCTGAAAAAAAAGCGGAACATCAAAAAGAAGTTTCTTTTGCTATTTTCTTTGAAACTAAAGATGTTCTTAAATTTGCCTTGAAAAATTCTAACGGAGTTTTTACTTTTGCAAGAGATACCAATGAATCTCCGTGGAAAATTTTGACCCCATCGCTTTTATCTGCCGATCAGGATGCTGTAAATAATATTCTTGCTGCTATTCAGCAGCTTGCTGTTCTTCAAGAAGTGCCGAATACAGAAAAAACCCTTACGGGTGATAAAAAAGCTCTTGCTCAGTTTGGTTTAGAAAATCCAAAAACGTCTCTTTCAGTTAACGTAACTGGAAAAGGCGAGATGAATTTATTTTTGGGCAGCCCTCTGGATATTGGCAAGGGGAAAATAGGATCATCAACAGCAACTTCTCTTTATGCTATCAATCCTGCTAAGAGTAAATTATTAGTTGTAAGCAATAGTCTGTCTAGCGTGATTGAAAATAAAAATCTTTATGATTTTAGAACAAAAAGAGTGGGAGATTTTAAGGGTGAAAATGTTTCTTCTATAGAAATTAATTATAATAATGAGAACATTTTGGTAACAAAAAATAATAATTCTTGGGAAGTTACAAAGCCTGTAAAATGGCCTGGAGATATAAATTTTATTTCTGATTATTTATCTCGATTTCAAGGTCTTTTAGCACAAAAAGTATTTGAACATTCTGAGCTCACTTCTGAAATGATGTCTAAATTTAATTTAACAAAGCCTACTGCTGTTGTTCAATTAAAGGATTCCAATGGAAAAATATTGCAGACATTTAATTTAGGAATTACAAAAGAAGGTGTTTATTCTTCCATGAGAGATGGTGCCGTTGCAAAAATTAGTTTGGATTTATGGGCCGAATTGATTCCTAAGGAAAAGCTTTTCCGCAATAGACTTGTCATGCTAAATACATCGATGGATTCTATTTCTAGAATAAATCTTTCAAGCGATCTCTCTTTTGTGAGAAAAGACAATAATTGGTTTCGAACCTTATCAACAACGCAACAGCCACCTGTATCTGAGACACCAAATAGCGACGCTTTTTCGTTTTTTTCTAACTGGGAATTAATGACTGCGGATGACATGATTTTAAACCCCACAAACGAAGATCTTGTGCAATTTGGCATAACAAAGCCACTGAAAGAGTTCTCCTTTGGATTCACAGAAGTATCAAAATTGAAACCTATAAAAATAATTGTTGGCAATAGGGTTCCAAAAAACGAAAAAAATGTGTATTTAAAACGATCTGATTCACCTACCGTCTATATCGTTGAGGCGGGGTGGCTCTCTCTACTTGCCCAGCTCTATTCAGTTGGTGTTCCTTCAAATATTTCAGTAAAAAAACAGATGGAGTAACCTTTCTTGAAAACAGAACTTTTTTTGATACCTATAGCCGCAGTGAGCGACAGTCTGCGCGTGTTGGTAACTAAAGATCCTTCAAGTGATAGACAAACATTTCCAAGTATTTCATTGAGGCAAGATCTTCATTTGCATGGTGGAATTCGCCGGATTTTAAGTGATCTTCTTTCAAGTTCTCATTTGGCCGAATTAGAAACATGGTTCCATTCTGCTCGTTGTAAGGATCGTATTGTGGATGTTTACGATCGTGATCTCTTGTTTGAACAATCCCAAAGCATCGCCATTGTGCGTGCTATAGCGCTCCCACAGGAGTTTTCTGCCAATGCCAAAGGGATTTGGCTTGACGCTGAGAATCTCTTCTCCCAGGACTCTATTCTGGCTCCAGATAGCCGTCTTTTCTTACGAGAGTGTCTCAATCAGGTTCCTTTGTGGGTTAAAAATACGACCTTTACCTTTGAGCTGCTCTCGCAAATTTTTTCTATCCAAGACCTCCGTCTGCTTGTAGGTATGCTTTCCAACCAAGAAATCGACCCCGGCAACTTCCACCGCCGCTTAAAGCGTCTCGACATTTTACGTCCTCTCGTCACGGGGCAGCAGCGCGTTCATAGGTGGGAATTTGCCTGGGAAAAGAGCGATATTTTAGGGGCTGAGGGGTTAATTCCTTAATTTTGAGGCAACATTTTTGTCAAAATATGGCAAAAATGCGGCAAATGAAAAAAATAGAAAATTTTTTTCAAATCGACTTGACCTCTCTTCTCTGATTATGTAGACACACTTTCACGAAGATGTTCCTCAGTAGCTCAGTGGTAGAGCAAGTGACTGTTAATCACTTGGTCGGGTGTTCAATCCACCCCTGGGGAGCCACTTTGTTCAAAGCCTTTAACCCAAGAGTTTAAGGTTAGTTCCCATCTCAAATCTTCTTTTAAGCAAAAAGCACCAAAATTTATTTTACTCAGAAGTTGTGCGTTCAATATCTTGATAGCCATATTTAAGGTAACTTTTTTTAAATAAATCATGCGCTTTCTTTTCGTCAGGTGATAAGGGTTCCATTGCTTTTATATAAAGAGTTTTGTACTGATCACAAGCTCCTCCTGTCGCAGTCCAGCTAAACTTTTGGGCATACTCTATCGCTCTTTTTTGAACTTCTTCCTTTTTTTCTGCCGTCAGCGTATTCCAAGTTTGATTAAATATATCTAAGGCTGCGGTCATATTTGCACTAGAAATTGAAATATCATTGTCTCGTTTAAATATAACGCTGTTAAATGTGTCTATATTTTTTGTAATAGGATTATAAGGAATTGTGATGTCTTGTAATCCTTGTACATTTGTTGTGATTAAGTTACTTCCCATGACGAGACCTTCAACGGCAATAATTCCAAATGTTTCAAATATGGAAGGTATAAAAGTAAAATCAGATGCAAACCGAATTAAATTTCCCTTACTTGCATTTACAGAAGAAAGTATTTTTAATTGATCATTTTTTACATCAGTATAAATTTTTAAATCAGGAATATTTGAATTTTTAAGATTATCTAAGAATTTATTTAATGATGTGTCTATTATTTTACCCATAATAACAGTTTGACCGTTATGTTTAGCGATATAATTTACAAAAGGAGAGAAAAGTTCCATACCTTTTTCAGGAGCAAATCTTCCTACATATAAAAACAAGGGTTTTGTTGGAGAGGAAATAATTCCTGCATCATATAGTATTTTTTTAGCTTCCCATTTTTTTGCGGCAAGATCAGATAAATCTGCTGCGACATGCAGCGATCCTAATACTTTTTTATCTATCGGATTAAAATTTTCCAAATCAATTCCATTTGCTATACCGACGAAACGATTGATTTTTAAAAGGTGGGTATAGGCATCCGCCATTTGAAAGCTGACGTTGGGATCGTCGCTAATATAGCTATTTATAACTCCTTTTGAAACAGCATTGATGATATCGCTTTCAATAAGAGATAATATATGTAAACTTATTTCTGGTGAGGAGGGTTTCTTTTCAAAACCGACATGGTTGAGAAAATTTGATTGGTAAATTCCTTTTTCATCTGTCGCTCCATGTACAGTCATAGCAGTATATATTTTAGGTAATCCTACTTTTTTTCTTAAAGGATTATATAATTTTTTTACTAAGACATTGGCGAAACCGCTTGGATAAATATGGCTATGCAAAATATCAATATTTTCACCACCATTTTTGCCATGATATAAAGTTGCGATAGCAGCAACCGAGGAAGAAAAATATTCTAAGTTTTTCTGCGTGAGCATTTTACCGTATAAATTTTTTTCTTCATTTAAATAAAATAGATCGTATCCATTATATTTTGGATCGGGTTGAACTAAATATTGTGTGATTTCACTTGGTGTTTTAATTTTATAAACTGTAGTTGTATATAATTTGTTATCTAAAAAGTTTTTCACATATCCTACAAATTCATATTCACCAGAATTATCACGTTTTAAAATGTCATAAAAAGGTGTGATTTCAATAGCATTAATATCTTTTTTTCCTGAAACAGGGTCAACATGTTGGTTTTGAGCTTTAATAAGACCATTTAGAACAGTGCCTATTCCTCCTATTATAACATTATGAGCTTCAATGCTAACTTGAAGAACATTTAACTTTTTAAATTTTAATTTATTAGTATTAGTCAAATCTGATTTTGTAATATGAGATCCAATAATTTTTTCAATTTGATAATTACTAAAATTTTCTTTGTCAGGATTGATCTTGACTAAATTAAAAAAAACATTTTCGTTATTAAAATTGAATTCATTGTATTTTTTTAATGAATTTTTAAAATTGTTTAATGAAGTTTCGTTTGAAAGAGCTCTTCTCCAAATAGAATCTTTTGTTTCTATATTTAATAATGAGAAAATATTTTGTCCTTTTCCTTTGCAATCTTGCATTGTGTCATAAAGTTTTACAAGTTCTTTATCATTTAGATTTTCAAATTTAACCTCATTATTTTTTAAATAATAATTATTTTTAGAGGCTTTTTCTAGAATAAAATTTATAAATTTATCATAATCATTTTTGGGTTGATTACTTTTAAATTTAGTGAGACATTCTGTATTAAAAGAAGTATCAATTTTATTTGAACTATCTTCAAATTTTTTTTCCTCATTTTTTGAGCATGAATAAAAAAATAAAAAAATAAAAATTAGTGATAATTTTTTTTTCATATTAAAACCCTTATTGAGCTCAATTTTTTTAAATATAGACAATATTTAAATTTTATCTATATTTAAAAAATTTTCAATATATTAAATTTTTTAAAACAAGAATTTTTTTTTGTCAATTATTTGACTTTTTTTAAAATAAATAATTTTTTTATTAAATATATAATAAATTAAATAAATTCTTTTTAATATGGAATTAATTTAAAATGAAAATTTTTAATTTTTTTTCTCAAAATTTATTTAAAATATTTTTGTTATCCATTTTTCTTATTTTTTCATGTGGTAAAAATAATGATATAGATGGTATAAAATATATGCTTCAAATTATTTCAGATAAAGTCAAGAATAATGAAAAATTATTAAAAGTTGATGAAGCAATTTTTATTCAATTTGATGATAATTATTTATTTACATTTTATCATCAAATTTTTGAAAAACGTAATGAATCATTTCTTTATGCTAAAATTGCATTTGAAGTAAAAGATATTATTATTAGAAGATATTCTTCATTAAATGATCGGGAGAAAAAAATATCAATTTTTAATAAATTGCAATTCATTAAAAATAATAGTTTTAATAAATCTGCTTTTTATAATTTAAAATGTACAATTGAATGCAATGGAGAATTATATTTAAATAATTCAAAAATTCAAAAAGAAAATTATTTTCATAAAAGCAATAATAAAATAGTTGTTTTACATATTTCATTTGAAGCGCCAAATGCTCGTGTCGGAGGGATTGCTGAATATTTAACGGGTTTAACAAAGGCAGAAAAAATAAATAATTTTAATAAATCTGAAAATATATTTGAAGGAAGATTATTAACTCCTTTTTATGATTTTTTAAAGGTAAAATATTTAGAAAAAGTAAATTTTATTGGATTTGTGCCAAGCTATATTGATGGAAAAATTGTTATGAGCTCAATTTATCAATTGGAAGAGAATAAAATAGTACAGTATTTTATTCAACCTGATTTCAATTATTCTAATAATAAGGATAAAAAAGGATGGGAAATATTTGATGTTGAAGAACAAGCAAAATTATATCATATTGCAGGAAGCAATGATGGATGGGTTTATTTTTCTACGGCATCAGCTTCATTTTCTGTCTTATATCACGGCTTAAATAATGATGATAATATAGATATTATACATGTAAATGGTAGAAATCTTGCGTTAGTAAATTCGCTTATTATACAAAAATTTAACATAAAGAGGAATGCTTTAGGAATTAAAAAAATAGGGATTATATCAACTCTGCATGATACAAATGAAACAAAATTATCTATATCATCTCAATTCTATAAGAGAAGTGGTTTGTTGAGTAAAGAAAAAATTAAGGAAGTAAATTTATTGATTGAGTTGATTAAGAATTCTAATGTAGTAAATATTGTTTCAAAAACAATGATGAATGAAACAATCAAGAATAAATTCTGGAAAAATAATGAGATTGCCGAATTATTAAAAATGATGAAAAATAATAATTTATATATAGGAATAAATAATGGCATATTTTTTGATAATTATGATGTTAAAAGTAATTTAGTATTAGGAAAATTATCTGTTGAAGAAGATTATTCTAATTATGAATCAAAAAAACGCGAAGCAAAAATAATGCTTTTTAACAAACGTATTATTGGTTCAAATAAAAAGCCTTTATATTTATTTGTAGGAAGATTTGTAGTTGAAAAGGGTTTGGATGTTTTAGTTAGTTTTGCAAAAGACATTGTTCTGAATAAAGGTGGTCAAATTGTTATTATGGGTAATTATGGAGGCAAAATAATACCGCAAATTATAAAAGAGTTAATAAATATAAGTAAAGATCCAATTTATCATAATCTTATAAAAATATATACAAATTATGAGAATGATCAATTGGAAATAATGAGTGAATCTGGCGTATCTAAAGGAAAAATAATACGTTTTGCTTCGGACTTTACTATAGTACCCTCTATTCAAGAAGCTGCGGGATTAGTCCCTATTGAAGCTTTAAGCATGGGAAGCATTGTTATTTCATCGTATTTGCAGGGATTAAAAGATCAATGTACAAAACCATATGGCTATTTAAACTCAACTAACATTATAAATGATATTAATAACTTTACATGTGTTCCTTTTGAGAGAGTTGAAAATAATTCTAATTTGACCTTTGATAATATGAATCAATCCATTACTCATTTTTTAAATGAATGGAATAAATTAAATCAAAAAGAAAAAACACGTATTCAAATAAAATTGATACAGGAAGCTAAATCTTTTGATTGGAATGCTAAAGGAGGCTCTCTTGAACAATATATTCAGGAGTATAAAAAAATAAATAATCTAATTGAAAATTAATATTTAATATTCGATAAATTTATTTTTTATTTTAAATTTTTGAAGACGAATATTTTTCCTACCGTCAAAGTTGGTTTCCTTACTCCTTCTTTTTGTCTCTCCCAAAACTGCAATTTTACAGCGTATCATTTTATGTGACTATCTTGATTAAAAAATAACGCCAATGCTCTTTATTTATAATTAAAAAAAGGGCTGGTATTTGCTGAGGGGTTAATTTGTGAAAAAAATTTTAATTGCAGATTCAAGCAAAGCCAGTCTTGTTATGACCAGTGAAGTCTTTAAGGATCACTACCCAGGAGTTCAAGTTCTTGTCGCAAGAAGCTCTTCTGAGGCTTTAGAGCTTGCTAAGCAAAACGAAGGCGTAGATGCCTTTATTATTGATTATGACCTACCCGATGCCGATGGTGCGCAAACTGCTGTCAGATTAAAAAAATTATACACTATCCCTGTTTTGATTACTGCATTTGATAGACCTGAGGTTGCAAAGACAATTGAAACCTTATTAAAGCAGTATGCTGACTGTCAGAGCTGGTTAAAGAAACCCGTGAATCCCGAAGTGGTGATTGCGGTTGCTCAAAGATTTTGTGACGGCAAGGTACGAACAGAAAAGCGCGTGTCCTGTCATTTGCCTGTTTTTGCTGAAATCTTGCTTGAAAATGAAAGTGTGGAAGCTTATCAGCAGATTGTTTCTGCAATAAAAGTTAAAAAAAGTACTTCTAAGGAATCACAAACAATAAGTAAAAAAGAGGATAAAAACTCTCAAATAATAAAAAATAAGAGCATTAAAAAAACGGCAAATAAATCTGTGCCGATCTATTTTTGTGGTGTTGTGGAAGATTGTTCTCTAAGTGGTGTAAAATTAAAACCAAGTAAAAATAACAAAGCGGGATTGACAGATTGGAAGCATTTGTTGGCGAGTATGGAATTTATTTCTTCAGGGAGCTCTGTTACGTTGAAGTTACCTTCTCCCACCGATATTGAAAATGGAAGTATTGCAGAAATAACTAAAGCTCTTTTTATAATTAATAATCAAGAAAAAAGTCCTTTACTTGAAACAAGTTCTAAGAAAAAAACAGCAGCAAAAGCAGGACAAAAAAATGCTCCTGTTCTTTCTACATTAACCTCGGCAACTAAGAAAAAAGCAACAGAAAAAGATTTTGAAGATCGTATTCAGTCATTAACTGGTAAAGTTGCTTGGACAAGTTCTGAGTCAGGTGAATGGTGCGTTGGTGTTGAGTTTGAAAATCCTAATTTATCAAAAAGATTGTTTGAAGCCATACTTTCATTTCAGCTAAAGCAACAAAAAAGTAATACAAACCAATCTATGATGAAAGCATCAAGGGTTAGCTGAATTTTTTAGCAATATTAATTGGAGGTATATTTGAACTCTCGCTTAGCATTGTACTCAAATATTCACTATTAATTATATTAAAATATTTTATTTGTCAAATATATATTCAATTATAAAAAATGTTTTCTCTTTATATTAAGTATATTTTTTAACAATAATATTATATTTTAGAAAATTTTTTTGAGGATAAAATGATTTATTTTGAAAGAGAAATTGCGTTTTTAACTACTTTTTCGGCAATTTCGGCAAAACGGATGCGCACGTTATGATTGTGTTTTGAGGTCAGAGGTTCACCGGCGTCGCCCGATTCACGAATTTCTGGAATAAGTGGGATATGTCCTAGTAGGGGCACTTCAAATTTTTCAGACACGCGATCGGCACCACCTGTGCCAAAAATGTGAGTTTCCGTTCCGCAAGAAGGACATGTAAAAGTGGACATGTTTTCGACAACGCCCAAAATAGGCACTTCTGTTTTACGGAACATAGCAATTCCTTTAACTGCGTCGAGAAGTGCTACGTTTTGCGGCGTTGTCACAATGACGGAGCCTGTAATAGGAATGCTTTGTACAAGCGTAAGTTGGGCATCGCCTGTTCCTGGAGGTAAATCGATAATGAGAAAATCGAGTTTTCCCCATTCCACATCCCAAAAAAATTGTTGCAAGGCTTTCATAATCATGGGGCCGCGCCATATTACTGCGGTTTCTTCGGGTGCAAAAAAACCAAATGACATGACTTTTAAGCCATAGGCTTCGGGAGGAATGATTTTATTATTTTCATTGACGAGGGGATCTTGGTGAACATTCAGCATTGTCGGCACGCTAGGTCCATAAATATCGGCGTCGAGAATACCCACTTTATAACCTTGGTTATGTAGTGCTAGAGCTAAATTCACACTCACAGTACTTTTGCCTACGCCACCTTTTCCGCTTGCTACCGCAATAATTCTATCCACACCAGTGATAGGGCGTTTGCCTGAAGGGGGGCGCATATCAGCAGATTTAGGAGGGGCAGCTTGATGAGAATGAGTTTCCTGTGGTTGCTGTTGTGGATTTGTTTTATCCGCAGAGGGGGAAGGGGCGGGCTTTTCTTTTCTTTCAAAATAAACTGAAAAATTCGAAATATTCTGAGATGTTAAATGTAAGCGAATGAATTCTTCAATACCCGTTTTAGCGGATAAGTTTAACCCATCGGAATAAAAGCGAATTTTGAAGTTCCCAGAATCTTCCTCAACGGCATGAACCCTCTCTGACCAGGAGACGGTACCTAGTGAATTTAAAACAATATCTGTCAGTAAGGATTCAAGCTTTTGAATAGCCTCTTTTGTGATTTTATTTGTTTTTTCCATTATAAATTACCAAACTTGCTCAATGCCTTTTACTTCAGGCATTTGATCCATAAGCATTTTTTCAACTCCTTGATATAAGGTCATTGCACTAGAAGGACAATGGGAACAAGCACCTACAAGTCTTACTTTGACAATGCCGTCTTCAACATCAACAAGTTCTATATCTCCACCATCCGATTGAAGGGCAGGTCTAATTTGTTGTTCAATAATTTCTTTAATCTTTGCAATCATTTATAAGAACCTTTCAAAATATTTCAACCTCTTGTGCGGTTGATAATTGTTTCTATATAAGCATAGTATCTGAAGTTACTCGGTCAAGGGGGCTTGATTGAGTATTTTGAGTATTATCATATATAAATATGGGATGAATCAATTTGTTTTTTATAAATCGTTGTATTGAAGAGAGTTTATTTAGAAAATCGCGCGGTTTTTATTGTATTATAGCCGGAACAATGGCTTTTTTTTCGGTGCATCCCGCTTTTTCTGAAGAAACGGCATATATAACTGATAATTACAAATTAACGTATGGAAGTGTGATAAGAGGTTCGCTCAAGACAGCCTCTGATTATTTCTCTATTAATAGTATCCCAAATCAGAATTTAGAGAATCAAGCATCAAGTGCGGCTGCTTATAGTGTTGATTTCTTATCCGCACGTTTGGGATTGGAAATTAAAGATATAGGTTCTTTGAAAACGCGCGTCGATTATTTTTGGCAAAATCCTATTCAATATAATCTTTATCCAAAAGATTATTCGCAAAAAGAATTATTATTTAGGGATTTATATATAGAAATTCCTTTTCAAAATAAAGGATTTTCTATTTGGTTGGGAAGAAGAACATTTGAATTTGATGAAATTTATTTATTTCAAAAGGAAAATCCTTTTAATCAGATTGAATTGCAAGGTTTTGGTTATTCTTCAGATGTTTTTCAAGCCTCTTTTTCAGTCAATAAAGAAACAGTATTTACGACGGGGACAGATCAAAATAATGTAACAATACTTGATTCATTAGGAAAACCAAAATTATTTCAAAATGATGATTATATTTTTACAGCATTTCTCTCCGGAAAATTTTTATTATCTGAGGGAAAAATTTTTCAGCCTATATTGACTTTGCGAGCTTATGAAAGTCGCTCAACAAGCAATCCTCAAGGTGTTCAAAAAAATACCGTGACAACGAGTTCTTCATTTATTGCGGGAGGAATTTTTTCGAGACCTATTTCGGATGGTTTAAAGGGAACAACGACAATCTGGTTTGAATCCTTGCCAGCAGATAAAACAGCGACTCCAGATAATAATACGCAAAATGGATCTTATTATGGAGAAGGACGCATTCCCCCTAATTATCCCCAAAATACCATTGGTTTTGCTGATTCTTCTGAATATTATATAAACCGCAGAGGTGGTTTGCTCACAGGAATTGTGTTATTAAATAATACGTATGCATCTAGCTTGCCTGTATTAATGATTTCAAGTGATAGAAAATCTTTAATTCCTGATAGTAACAGCTCTTCTCGAACAATAAATCGTGTGAGTATTGCAATACAACCGGTTTTTTATTTTACAAA
Source organism: Silvanigrella aquatica (assembly GCF_001907975.1). Taxonomy (NCBI): domain Bacteria; kingdom Pseudomonadati; phylum Bdellovibrionota; class Oligoflexia; order Silvanigrellales; family Silvanigrellaceae; genus Silvanigrella; species Silvanigrella aquatica. Next base: position 2,885,652 of record NZ_CP017834.1, on the reverse strand, counting down.
TTATTTACAATTAGGATTAGATACAAATTATAATTATGTTTCTAAAAAATTGATTGCCAACGATGCTAACTCTTTTGTAATAACACCTATTCTAAAGTATGCCTTTGATAAACAATTAAAAACGACAAAATATATTTATACAAGCATTAGTTATGGACATTATGATTGGAAAGTAAAAACTTTTTCCGATGGCTCAAAAACCGATCAATTATTAACCACTCAAACTGGTATTTACTTTAATTTTTAGCGTAATTTTAATTAATTAAAATTAAAAATTTGAAAAATTATTCAACGCTATTATCCTTAATTTCTTCTTTTTTAACAGCTATTGAGGGGTCTTTTTTTTCTACTTTTATAAGTTTTAATTTTCCATCTGCTGAATTTATTACTAGTGAAATATTTTCTCCCCAGTCACTTGAAAATTGATCGAATTCAGTAGGAAGATTTGTTTTATTTTTTGTTATACAAGACCATTTACCGGCGTTTAAGCCAAGACCATCATTGTAATAATTATCACCCCAATCAAATGTTTCGGTCTTTCCGGGTTTAATAGGACGTGAGGTCATTGAGATGTTTGATTTTTCTTCTGTGGCGTTTTTACATGAAAGAGTAATATCTTCTTTTGAGTTATTTTTTAATTTCCATTTTGTCGAACTTTCAGAAGAAAATGCTAATAAGTGGGTACTTATTACGCCAAAAGTTAAAACTTGAATTAATTTTTTCATATATTCTCCTAAAATTGATAAAGAATAATTATGTCTAATTTACTAGTAAAAAGTATATAATTAATAATTTTAAAGATATACTCTCAATGAAACTGTTTGAGAAAATTGAAATTGTTGCTGTAGGTATTCTTGTTTTTACTTTTATAGATGTCAAATGATGAGTGTCAAAAAAATGAATAACACGTATTCTTCTTTAATGATTATTTAAATATTTATAAAAAAATATTTAAATAATATAAATGATTTCTAACTTAATCCATTTATATTAGATATGGAATTTATAATTTATCAAACATAAATAATTAAATAATAATATTGACTGTTAAAAATTTTAAGTATATTTTTTAAATGTAAAAATTTAATTAATAAAAGAGGTATATTATGGCTTTAAGAGTAATAGTTACATTATTGTCTCTGATTTTTATGAAAATTTATGCAAATAATTTCGACATTTCAGAAATAGAAGAATCGAATTGGAGAGGTACTTATTGCAGTAGCTATGGTGATAATCTTTTCTATGGAAATTATAACTATAACTTTAAAAAAAATAATCAGATTGAAACTTATATAGAATATTATTCTGACTATAGATGCAAAAATAAATCTGGTCAATGGAATGATATACAAACTAAAGGAAATTATAAGATAAAGAATTTATATTTTCAAAACGAATGGGTTTTTTATGATTTAGAAGTAAATTTAGAACACTTAAATCATCCCTTATTTTTTCAGGTAAAAATTAAAAATAATGATATGATGATTTGCAATGAGTCAAAAAGATGTTCTAATTATGTAAAAATTAAGTAATTATATTTTATTTCAATTTAAATAAAAACTATAGAAAGAAATTTATTAAATATGAAAAAAATAATTGAATTAAAAAAATATAATCAAACTTCAATTACAAAAAATTTAAATAAAAAGAAAAATTATCAAGGAAATTTTAAAGAAAATTTTTTAGAATTAAAAGAAAATTGGCTTGAAGTATTAAAGGGAAAAAGTATTTTACAAGATACTTTATCAGCTATAACTGTTGCCTCTGTTGCACTGCCTTTGAATATTGCATTAGCTGTAGCCTGTGGATTACCTGCAAGTTCAGGTTTAATAGCGGGTGCAATTGGGGGTGGACTTGCTGCAATTTTTGGAGGTTCTTCGTTACAAGTTACAGGGCCAGCAGCAGCGTTAAATGTTATGGTATTAGCAATTACCAAGGACTATGGAGCAATTGGTGTATGCTTTGCATGTATTATTATTGGTATTATTCAATTGGTACTTTCATATTTATCTGCCGGCAGATTTATAAAATATGTTCCAGAAGCAGTTTTAGCGGGCTTTACAACTGGTGTTGGTATTAAATTATTAGATAGTCAAATACCTGAGTTATTTGGTTTCGATTATACAGTTATGCAGTTACTGAATATGATGAGTCATCCCATATGGCTCACTGAAGTTTCTTGGATTGCTGTAGTCTGCGGTCTTTTTGTCGCTTTATTCGTAACTTCTTGTAGGCAATTTAAACAATTCCCTGCTTCTTTTGTTGGAATTGTCATTATTACAGCTCTTGCTATTCATTTAAATTGGAATGTAGAGCGTGTTGGAGTTATCTCCGCAATTCTTCCTTCACCTAGTTTTCCATTAATAAATTCTGAAAAATTTATGAGTTTAATAATTGCAACTATTCCATTGGCATTTTTAGCTTCAATTGAAACTTTATTATCTGCACAAGCTGTAGATAGAATTTCAAATTCAAAAAAAGAACATAATTCTAATTTAGAATTATTTGGTCAAGGATTAGGAAATTTTGGATCGGGATTAGTAGGTGGAATGCCAGTATCTGGTGTCATCGTGAGATCAACTGTCAATGTACAAAGTGGAGCCAAAACACGATTATCATCATTATTACATTCAGTATTAATAATTGCGTCTATTATTTATTTTAGCGAAATTATGTCTTCAATTCCACTTGCTGCATTAGCTGGTTTATTGTGTGTGGTTGGAATTAGATTAATAGAAGTTAAAGTTTTTTTCCATTTAATTAAGACAAGTAAACTCGAATCTTTTGCTTTTTTATCGGCAGCAATAGGTACTGTTGTAGGATATTTATTATCAGGAATATTTATTGGATGTTTCTTATTTTTTCTTGAAAAATGGCTTAATAAGCCTTTAGAATTAAATAAAAAAAAGGAGTCACTTAGAATAAATAGAAGAGCTATTATAAATAGTAGCATAAGGGAAAATCTTTCAAAAAAGCCAACACACTTTGAACTAGATTCTGAAAAAATAAGTTGGCTGAGTCAAATTCGAGATAAAGCTTCAATAGCAGCATCTTCATTTGTACATCAGAAAGCTTCTATTATTGGAAAAGTTATTTTAGGAGAACATGTACATATAGCAGCAGAAAGCTCGATAAGAGCGGACGAAGGAACGCCATTTTACATAGGTTCAAATTCAAATATTCAAGATGGAGTCGTGATTCATGCTTTAAAGGAAAAATGGATTTCTGTAAGTGGAGAAGACTGGGCAGTATATATTGGTGAAAATGTTTCTGTCGCTCATCAAGCATTGGTTCATGGACCTTGCTACATAGGAAATAATTCATTTATTGGTTTTCAAGCAATTGTTCATGATTCTGTGGTTGGATCTCATTGTTATATTGGAATTGGTGCTATTGTAGTTAGTGTTGAAATTCCTGATGGACGCTATGTTCCACATGGAATGGTTGTCGACAGTATTGATAAAGTAGATTTGTTACCATTAGTAACAGATTCTCATAAGCACTTTAATGAAGATGTTGTTGATGTAAATAAAGGATTAGTAGTTGCATATAAAAAATTTAGTGGTCAATCCCTAAACTCAACAAATATAAATATGAATACTTTGAAAAAATTAATAACAGCAAATGATAAATTTTAATATGGAGATTCATTATGTTTTTACAGATTTTAGTAGGATTTTATATTGGTTTATCAATTTATATTATATTTTTATTTAAAAAAATATTCTTTCAAGTTAGTGAAGGACATTTAGCAGTTTTAACTAGTTTTGGAAAAGTGGTTTTTAAAAATGAAACAGAAAAAAGTTTAAAAACATTTCAGTCTGGGCTTCATATGAAATGGCCGTGGCAAAAAGTACATTTTATCTCAATCATGGAACAAATGATAGATCTTTCAGGAGATGATGGCTGTACAATGGCAATGGCGTCAGATGGGACTCTTCTTAGAATTGATTCAAAATTAAGATTTACTCCGCTCAAAAATGAACTGTATTCTTTTTTGTTTTCAATGGAAAGATCTTTTGAACACATCAAAGGTTTGTTTATCTGCTTATTACATCAAGAAATTGGTTCATTTGATAAAAAAAACCCAATAAATAATACTACAAAATTAAATACAGAAGTAAGTTCTTTTGCTTCTATAAGAAGCAAAAGAGGGTTATTAAATATACAAATTCAAGATTTTTGTAAAAATAAAATCCCAAATAGTTATGGAATTGAATTTAATGGAGTTGATATTACAGATATTCTCCCTCCAAATGAATTGGCCAATGCCTTAAATGCTGTAATTAATTCTCAAAGTGAAGCACAAAGATTATATGCTTTAACTGAAGCAGAATGCGAACAAAGATTATTGGCGGCAAAAAAAGGTATAGCAATTGCAAAAGCTAAAGCAAAGGCTATCGAAGAAGATATACAGAAAATTAGTGAAGTTTTAAGTGAACTTCAAAGAAATAATACTTTAAATTTGTATATTGAAAGAAGAAGTATGGAAGTTTATTCTGATGCAAAAATTTCATATATTAAGAGGACATTATGAGTTCAGACGTCTTAAATTATGTTTTAGGAATAATTTTTGGGGCTACTTTAATTCCAATTTTATTTTTATTTTTTAAATTATTTGTGATCGAAGTTCAAAATGAAACAAATATATTAGTTTGTCGTTTTGGAAAATTACAAAAACTTATTTCAAAACCAGGGATATATTTTTGGTATGATAAAATAATGCCTTGGAGCCAAATTATTTCTGTTTCATTGAAAAAAGATTTTAGATGTTTTGAGGAAATTCATGTTAATGACTCCAGGGGAACAACATTAATTATAGATTTATGGGTTGAATTTCGAATTGAAGATCCAATTAAGGCTGTTTTTCATGTAGAAAATTTGGAAAGATTTTTACAAAGTATACTTTCTAGTTCAGCGACATCTGTTTTAGGTACATATGAATTTCAGTATATACTTGCAAATCGTAGTGAATTGAATGAGGTATTAAAAAAAGATATTGCGAAAGAATTAAAACGATGGGGAATATTTATAGAATTTATTTTTATAAATCGTTTGAGTTTATTGCCAGATGTTTCTAGACAATTATTTGATACGGTAGCAGCTAAGCTAGAAAAAACCAAAGCTGGTATTGAGGAAGCGGGCCGTCTTGAAGCTCAACTATTGGAGGCTGAAACATCATCTAAAGTCTCATCCTTGCTCGCAGAAGCAAAGGGACAATATAGCTTAAGCGTCAGTATGGCATATCAGGAACTTGCTTCGAATCCAGAACTTTTTAACTCTTATAGAAAACTCTATGAACTTTCATTAATCAAACCGCATAGAACAATTGTATTTCAAGGATTTGGCGCCGATGAATTATCTTCTGTAGAAGCAGCAATGACAATGTTACCAGGGATAGATGATACTAATTTAAATAATGTTATTAAAAATACAGAGACTCACAATCACAACTTAAATCATTCATAGAGAGATTGCTTCGCCAAAATAAATTATTTTTTTGATGAATATAAATCTAAAAAGCCTTTGCCCAAATATCGTCTATAGCTAGGTAAACCTATAAAGTCGATAAATTCTGAGACTTCATAAATTCTTTCATACATTCTAGCACCAATGCGTTCGAGTAATGTTTGCGTCCAAAAGGATTCGTGAACGGGAATATTACCTTGGCTGGCATTGGTTTTTCCTTCTCGCCAAAAATCGTTGACTTCTTTATTTAACGTACGAGGAATATCTTTATCGTCATATTTATAACTTTTTGGTAAATAATTTGTTGTGATGACAGTAATTTTTTTTGCATTGTAACGATAATTTATGAGATCATCTAACTTTTCCAATTGCCATTCGTTTTCATTACGACCTTTACCGAGTTCATCGATAACGAGGATATCGATTTCACGAAGTTGTTTTAATAAACTTTCACCAGATCTTTTTTGCTCATATTCAGCTTTAATTTGATTGAGTAAAAATTGAAAATCAATAAATCGTCCCGATAATCCATAATTGATAATAACCATTTTTAATGCCGCAACGGCAAGTAATGTCTTTCCAGAACCCACAGGGCCAAATAAAGTGACAAAATATTTTTGCTCCTTGCTCTGCTCATCTAATATATTTAAAGCAACTTGAGTACAAAATTTATGAATTTTTTGAATATTTTCATTTAATTTATTTGATTGCATTTCGTTTAAATGATCGTCTTTAAATGAAGAAATATCGGCTCCCATATATTTACTGGGAATTTCGGCTTTGTTTAGTAAATGCACTAATCTTTCGGTGTGTGTGCAAGAACAAGTGTTAGGGCTAATCTCTTCAGTAACATGTTCTGTTTCGCCATCTTCTGTTTCAAAAATATGCACTTTTGATAAAACACGATGCCCCGATCCTTCGCATAGCGCGCAATTTAAGCGGGGATTGCAGGCAGGGCACACAGCAAAATAGGAGCCTCGTGATGTATTAGAAATATAAATAGGCTCAGAGGGTTCATTTTCTTCAATATCGTCAGAGTCCTGGTTATCTGTGGTGTTCTCTTCGTGAGAATGGGAATATTCATTTTTACCACATAAGCAGGGCAGTGAAGTTTCTTTTTCAGAGTTTTCTGATTCTTCCTGTTCTCTTAATTCAGCTAAATTTTGCAAAGAGATAAATATGTCGTCAAAAGAACGATTCGCACTCATTTTTTTCACCTAAAATTCACTCGTTTTTATTAAAATAGAACGAACTTTTTTCGATAGGGGTAACAAAGTTGTGGGAAAAGTTTTAGATTTTATTTTACAATCTTCAGCATATTCCAGCATAGTTTGAACAATAAAATCCGGCTTTATCCCGGATTCTTCCCAGGCATTTAGGATGTCTAAATCAACAGCAGAAAGTGATATCCCCTTGCCTCTCAACTCAAGAAACAACTCTACTACCAATGAATACTCAAAACTTGAAGAACTATCTGAAGAAACCATTAACTACGTCGTCCCATTCTCCAAGAAAAGCTTGCCGTACTGCCAAGTTCTTCTTCAATGCGAATGAGTTGGTTGTATTTTGCAACACGATCGGTACGGGAAGCGCTGCCTGTTTTAATCTGACCCGCATTTGTTGCTACGGCAAGATCAGCAATAAAGGTGTCTTCGGTTTCTCCGCTGCGGTGTGAAATGATTGTCGTGTATCCATTGATTTTAGCAAGTTCTATAGCTTTTAATGTTTCTGTTACGGTACCAATTTGATTTAGTTTTATTAAAATGGAATTGCCAATATTTCTTTGAATGCCTTTTGCAAGTAATTTAGGGTTTGTAACAAAAAGATCGTCACCTACCAATTGGATTTTATTTCCCAGGCGTTCTGTTAAAACTTTCCAACCTTCCCAATCATTTTCATCAAGTCCATCTTCAATGCTTACAATAGGATATTTATTGCAAAGTTTTTCATACATATCAACCATTTCTATGGATGATTTTTTTACGCCTTCGCCATCTAAATGATATTTTCCATCTTTAAAAAATGAACTCGCGGCAACATCGAGAGCAAAACTGATTTGAGTGCCAAGTTTATAACCTGATTTTTCAATAGCAGAGGTTAAAAGTTGAAGAGCTTCTTCATTGTTTTGTAAGTTGGGCGCAAAACCACCCTCATCTCCTACAGTTGTGGTTAATTTTTTATCATGGAGAACTTTTTTAAGTGTATGAAATACTTCTACTCCGGCGCGGAGGGCATCTGAAAAATTTGAAAACCCATGGGGTACTAGCATAAACTCTTGGAAATCAAGATTGTTGTCAGCGTGAGCTCCGCCATTAATAACGTTCATAAGGGGGACCGGAAGAGTTTTAGCGAAGGTGCCACCTAAATATCTAAAGAGTTGTAGTCCCGCTTCTTCTGCAGCCGCTTTGGCACAAGCCATCGATACGGCGAGAATGGCATTGGCGCCAAATTTAGATTTATTTTCTGTTCCATCTGCTTCAATAAGGAGATCATCAATGGCAGATTGCTCAGAAACATCAATCACACCTTCTAATAAGGGAGCAATATGTTCTTCTATATTTTCGACTGCTTTGAGTACGCTTTTGCCATGATAAATTGATTTTTCTCCATCACGTAATTCGCATGCTTCATGTTCACCTGTGCTTGCTCCCGATGGAACGGCAGCGCGGCCAATGTAGCCTTCTGCTGTTAAAACTTCTACTTCTACAGTTGGATTTCCTCTGGAATCGAGGATTTGACGGGCGCGGATGGCATCGATAAGTGACATAAAGACTCCTTTTTGATAAAAAAATAGGCATTACGGCTGTCCTACTCATAAATTTGTTATGCTACAATTTCTATTCGTCATCAATAGTCCGCCAAATAGAGATGAGGTAGTGCCGATTATACGCTAGCTTTATTACAATTTTTTCGGTGGGCTATTGACTTGTACAATGATTTCCTTATATTTAAGTAACAGGAGCTTGCAGAACTTCCATTTTATAAAGAACTTACGCCAATTTTGGCGCATAAAATGGTGTGCATTTTGTTCTTGTTATTTTTCTCACAAAGGAGGCGTTCCCTATGGCTAAGCCAGAAACTGTTTCTACTAGTCAAATGATTGCGAATGTTGCGGCGAAATTTGATCAACTTCCTAAAAAAATAACAAAAGAAGTGATCGCGGATTTTTTAAATACTGTTGAAAGCGAAGTTGCTTCAGGCAAAAAGCTTCGCATAGACAAAATCGGAATTCTTCAAGTTAAAGAACGCGCACCACGCATGGGGCGCAATCCACAAACAGGGGAAGAAATTAAAATTCCCGCATCTAAAAAAATTGCTTTCCGTGCAGCAAAATCATTGAAAGAACAAGTCACAGGTTCACGTTCTGCTTCTAAATCTAAAAAAGTAGCGGCAGCTGTTTCCAAGAAGAAAAAGTAATTAAAAAGACTTCAAATTCATAAAGCAAGCTTATTATGTGCTTGCTTTTTTTGTTTTTATTTTAAGAATAGTTAAGCAGAATATAATAAATTCCTGTTCCGAGAATCATGCTTGTCAATATGGAACGGATGCAGCAATAAATAAATATCGATACAGCGCAAGATGCCCAACCATTTATTAAAAAATTTGAGTCAATCTCTTTTAAAGAATATATGGAATGTATCGTCAATATCCCCATGAGACAAACAGGTAGATGTTGCCCTGTTTTTTTTATGAGTTTATTTTTGATATTTCTTAGAAAAATAAAAGGCACAATTCTTGTTGTATATGTCACAATACTCATGATTATAATAGCTGAAACAACATATGTCTGATATCTATCCAATGATATTTTTCTCCTCATCATGATCGCTTAAATATATTTTAAAATAAATAATAAAGAAGCTGAGAAGCATACTAAAAAATAAAACTTCTTTAACACCAATGACTTTAAAAAAAATATAAGAGGAAATTCCTGCAGCTAAAGAAAAAATATCCTTATTTAATTTAAAAGTATCAACTGTCAAAATAGCAAAAAGTGCAACAAGAGAAAAAAATAAAAAATTTATATTAACACCCAATAACTCTTTGTGCATAAATATCCCAATAAATGTTCCAATAATCCAGTAAATATGGCATAAGATTATTATCGTTGCTTCATATTTTCTAGCAGAAATTGGTTTTTTAGCATTTATGATAGAGAAGGATTCATCTGTTAGGCCAAATATTAAATAGCTTTTTAAAAATTTATTATATTTAAATTTATCTAAAAATGCGATTCCATAAAAAATATGTCTTAAATTAACAAGAAAAGTAGCAATAGCAATACTAAACAAAGAGCCTTGTGCTGCCAAAATAGGAATTGCAATGAATTGAGCAAACCCTGCATACACGAGAGTGCTCATTAAAATTCCAAAAATCCAATGTAAATTTAAGCTTTGAAATAGTACTCCAAATGCAGCTCCTAATAGTAGATATCCAAATGCTGTTGGTTTAGTATCTTTTAAAGCTTCAATTATCATAAATAAACCTATATTTTAAGATTTTAAATCGCAGCATAAATAGATATTCCTAAAAATAATTTAATATTTTTTACGATGTATTTATTTAGTAATAAAATATTGAATGAATTCATATATATAAATTTGTATTCATATTCAAATAATACTTTCATAAATATCAAATCACCCAAAAATTTTTTTTAAATACTGGAATTAGCAAATATTCCAAATTTTATTGTAAATAGTTTGTTTGAAAAGATAAGTCAAATAATTTATTATAAAAATTTCATTTAAAATCATCAAATATCTTTATAAAGAATTATTATTTGAATTTATAATTAAATTATAAAAATATATTTAATTATAATATAAATATATTTAAAATTCATCAAATAAATTTTTATAAGATATTCTTGTTATATTAAATCAAATATTTATGTCACAAATTGCTATCCAATAATTTTTTTTAGTTTATAACTTAGCTTTCCAAATCAAAATAAATATAATAAGATTTTTTAGGAAGCTATAGTTTGACTAAATTTTAGGCTGTTTGGATTTCTATAAAGAATTCAAATAACTTCTAATTAGGTAAAAATTATTTTTTTAAATTTAAGGATGCTAAATTCGGTAATTGACAAATAATTATATAAAAATTATCATAATTTATTTATGACAAATTTAAATAAGGTAATCCATATGCAAAATTATAAAAACAAGTTAATTTTTTCACTATCCCTAGTTTCAATTCATATGCTTGCTTATTCACAAGATTTTCCAACCATTCCAGATGCACAATTTACAGTTCCCCAATACAGGGAATTCAAATTAAATTCTGAAATATCTCCTTGTAATGATTTTTATCAATACGTTTGTTCTTCTGAAATTGCAAATTTCAAAATACCTGAAAGTAAAAGTCGATATATTTTTAGCTTTAATGATTCCGCTGAAAAAATTAAAAAGCAAAGATCCGAATTTATTAAGTCTATTTTAAATAAAAATAATTTATCTTTTCAAAATAAAATGATAAAAAATTATTATAACTCATGTATGAATATTGATTCTAGAAAAAAAGAAGAAATTTCCTATATTAAAGATTATAAGTATCAAATTTTAAAAATGAAAAAAGAGGAGTTACTTGAAAAATTTGCTACAGAATCTATTTCTGGAGATGCAAGTTTTATTGTTATTGATGATATGGAAAATATTAATAATCCTCTTATAAAAGATGTTTTATTTTATTATGGATTACCCTTGAGTGTAAATGAATATTATAAAAATGAAAATTTAATTTCAGATTATAATGAAATAATTACAAATTTTCTTGAACTAGCAGGCATGCCAAATGCCGATAAAAATGCAAAATTCATTATAAAATTTGAGAAAAATATTGCAGATATATATCCTTCCAAAGCGGAATTAAGAGATATTCAATCGCAGGATAATTCAGTAAGCAGAGATTTTTTAATTTCTAATTATACTAACTTACGTTTCGATGTCATGCTTAAAAATATCAATGAAAAAGTAAACGTAAATCTTATGCCAAAAGATGTTTTTTCTACAATCGATAAAAGCCTAAAAGAGGCAAGATTAGAGCAACTTCGTGCCTTAGCTATGTGGAATAAAATTTCATTAAATACTATAAAATATTCTTATCCTGATTTTTTTGAAAAAGTAAAAGATTTCAAAAATAAGTATTATGGAGTTTCAAAAATTGAAGAAAATCTTGATTTACAATGCACGCAGTCAACTGTGGATAATTTAGAAAGGACTTTAGATTATCAGATTGTAAATAATTTATATAGTAATTTTCCTTCCGATCGTGTAAAAAATATTGTTGAAAAAGTCCAACAAACGACTCTTGAAAATATCCAAAAAAATACTTGGCTTTCAAGTGAAGCAAAAGATACGGCTAAATTAAAAATAAAAACAATGAGTTTTCAACTTGTAAAGCCTGATAAAATAGAAGATTGGAAGTTGGAACCGAATTTATTTCTAAATGAAAAACAATTTTTAAATAATAAAAAATTATTAGAGGTTAAAAAATTTAAAAAATTAATGAAAGATATCAAAAAGCCAGTTAATAAAAATGAATGGCATATGTCTCCTTTAACAGTAAATGCCTATTATAATCCGAGAGCAAATCAATTTGTTATGCCCTTAGGTATTTTACAGCCGCCTTTTTTTGATAAGACAAAATCTGATAATGTGAATTTTGGCTCTGTAGGGATGGTTGTGGCTCATGAAATAGGACATTCTATTGATGATCAAGGTGCTAAGTTTGACGAAAATGGTGCATTAAAATCATGGATGAGCTCTGAAGATCTTGCTCAATTTCAAAATAAAACTAAAAAAATAGTTACATTATTTGAGAAAGATAAAATTGATGGGAAGTTAACTCTGGGAGAAAACATTGCCGATTTTGTGGGCGTACAAAACGCTTTTCAATCCGCTTTTCCAGTTCAAAATAGCGAAATACATAAAGATCAACAAGACTTCTTTGTCCAATATGCTAAAACTTGGTGTGGCGTGGTGCAGCCAAAAGAAAGAGAGTTTAGAATAAAAACAGATCCTCATTCACCTGTAGAATTACGAGTTAATAATCAAATGAAGCTATCTGTGAATTTTGAAAAAACCTTTTCTTGTAAACAGGGAGATCCTATGACACTTCCTGAAAATGAAAGAATAACTCTTTGGTAATGTGATTATAATTTCTTTATTATTGTGCAAAATAGTGCTTTAGGTAACGGACTTGTATTTCCCTGATAAGTTGTTTTAAGCATTGTTTGCACATGAAAATAGGTATTAAATATCTTTTGAATATCAAATTCAGAAAGTCGCCAAGGCCCCACTTCTCTCTCTGGTTCATCAATATGAAAACACTTTAAAAATAATGTTCCTTTAGATTTTAATAATTTTAAAATATTATTTACATACACGCCGCGCTGTTCTGGAGCTATAACGTGAAAACAGCCCCGGTCAAAAATATAATCAAATTTGTTTTGTAATTTCGAGTTTAAAATATCATCCTGAAGAAAATTAATTTTAAATTCTTTATAGCTCTCTTTGGCTTTTTCGATTGCTGATTCTGCAATATCTGTTCCTGTAACGTCAAAACCCATTTGTGATAATTGTACAGCCTGTGTTCCTGGTCCTGTTCCTATATCTAAAAATTTGCCGTTATTTATTTTTTTTAATTGTAAAAACTTTTTAAGATCAGAGTCGAGTTCTTCAAAAAACCATGGCATGTTAGATACGGCATTTTCTTGGTATAATTCAACCCAATTTGGAAAACGTTCCTTGGGACTGATGTTTAAAATATCATTCATTTGAAACTCCTTATTTAAAAATTCATGATTTCAATTTCTTTTAAATTATATTTCTGTTTCCTTTTTAATTTATTATTAAGGGATTATTTAACACTCAAATGCAATCAAGCTCAAACTTTCTTATATCAAGTTGTTTTATCAAAAGTTTTCAATTATTGAAACATTTCATATGAAAAAATATTGCATATGAATTCAAAAGTGAAATATTGAGGATGTCATGAAGAGAATAGCAGTTTTTTGTGGTTCAAATTTTGGGAATAAAACAATTTATCGAGATGTTGCGAAAGAGTTAGGGTGCCTCATGGCGCATCGGGGAATTTCCCTGGTCTACGGAGGTGGTAAGGTCGGTCTCATGGGTGAGATTGCCGATTCTGTCCTTGCTCAAAAGGGTGAAGTGATTGGTGTCATGCCGCAATTCCTGGTGGATAAAGAAGTAGCGCACAAAGGCCTTTCTGAATTACATGTTGTTCAAACAATGCATGATCGAAAAGCTTTAATGGCTGATTTATCCAGTGGATTTGTTGCTTTACCAGGAGGCTTTGGCACTGTTGAAGAGTTTTTTGAAATGATCACGTGTCTTCAGTTGGGCTTACATAAAAAACCTTGCGCCGTTTTGAACGTTGATGGTTATTTTGATTCCTTATTTCATTTCGTAGATTATTCTGTCACTGAAGGGTTTATCCGTTTAGAAAATTCAAATTTAATTATTCGTGAAAATAATCCTGAATTACTTTTAGATAAAATGAAGAATTTTAAGACTAATCATGTTGATAAATGGATTTGATTAAGTTGTGCCTCATATATTTAAGTGGTAATAAAAACGGGTATGTTTTAAGCAAAGGAGTCTCCCGTGACCAAATTTGAAGCTTTTACAAAAGCCTTCGATCCTTCTCAAGTAGAAGAAAAATTACGCAACTATTGGAATAAAAATCACTTTTATAAATCTACCCGCAATCCTAACAAAAAACCTTATACCATTGTCATGCCCCCACCCAACGTCACGGGCGACCTCACCATGGGGCATATGATGTTCACGTTACAAGACATTCTTATTCGTTGGCACAGAGCCAAAGGGTTTGAAGCGTGTTGGATTCCCGGTACCGATCATGCCAGTATTGCTACCGAAGCAAAAGTAACAAATATGCTGAAAGAAAAAGGCATTTCTAAAAAAGAAATAGGGCGTGAGAAGTTCTTGGAACACGCGTGGGAGTGGAAAGAAAAATACGGTGGCCGTATTGAAGGTTATTTGAAAACTCTGGGTATCAGTTGTGATTGGTCACGAAATACGTTCACTATGGATGAAAAGTATTCTTCTGCGGTTATCAAAGGAATTGTGAAGCTTTATAAAAATGGCCTTATTTATAAAAGTCACCGTCTCGTCAATTGGTGTCCCGTAAGTCAATCCGTTATTTCCGATGAAGAAGTTCTTCCGGAAGAACGCAATGGTTCTCTCTGGCATATTCGTTACGTTGTTGAGGACAATCCCAAGGAAAGTCTTATTGTGGCGACAACACGTCCCGAAACTTTATTTGGGGATTTGGCCATAGCGGTGCACCCCAGTGACGATCGTTATGCGCATCTCATTGGAAAAAATGTTATTGTTCCTATTTGTAATCGAAAAATCCCTATTATTGCTGATCATTATGTTGAAAAAGATTTTGGAACGGGAGTTCTAAAAATCACACCGGCACATGACATGAATGACTTTGAAGTGGGGAAAAGACATAATTTAGGTTTATTGAATATTTTACATCCCGATGCGCGTTTAAACGATAACGTACCAGAATCTTATCGCGGATTAGATCGCTATGTGGCACGTAAAAAACTCGTCATAGAATTAGAACAAGTTGGATTATTAGATAAAATTGTTCCTCATAAACTTGTCATCGGTATATCAGAGCGCGGCAATGTTCCTATTGAGTATTATTTAAGTGAGCAATGGTACATTAAAATGGACAAAATGGCAGAAATGACATTGGATGCCACACGTTCTGGACGTCTCAAGTTAATTCCTGCGCATCAAGAAAAAACATGGGAACATTGGCTTACCAATATTCAAGATTGGTGTATTTCTCGTCAATTGTGGTGGGGACACCGCTTACCGATATATACTTGTGACAGCTGTTCTCACGTCCATTGTGAAGAACGGGCGCCTTTAAAGTGCCATAAGTGCGGTCATGGGAAACTCACTCAAGATGAAGACGTTCTTGATACCTGGGCCAGTTCCTGGCTCTGGCCTTTTGGCGTGCACAATTGGGCAAACCCTTCCGAGGAAGAAAAGCTTGATTTGGAATATTATTATCCCACAGATGTTATTGTGACAGGCGCCGATATCATCTTTTTCTGGATTGCACGCATGGTCATGGCAGGGGAGTATTTTACACAAGAAACGCCCTTTAAACATTGTTACTTTACGCCTATTGTCCGCGATGCTAAGGGAAGAAAAATGAGCAAATCTCTTGGCAATTCTCCCGATGTTACAGGAATTATGACAAAGTATGGCACCGATGCCATGCGTTTCTCTTTGGTAAATCAAATTGTCACAGGGCAAGATATTTTTTGGAGCGATGATTGCTGTGAACTTGGTAAAACATTTGCCAATAAAATTTGGAATGCCACACGATTTTTAACCATGAACGCAGAAAAACTCGATATCAATCCTGCAAATATCTCATTTGATAATCTTAAAATAAGACCCAATGATGAAATAATGGGATGGATTACCAGTGAATTTTTTGATGTTGTTCGTAAAGTTCACGATAATATTGCACGTTATGAATTTTCTCAATACTCAAGCTCAATGTATGAATTTATATGGATGACATATTGTGACTGGTTTGTGGAATTATTAAAACCACGTTTGTCCGATGAAAATAATAAAAAATTAGCAGGTGAAACTTTAACATTAGCATTCCAGATTTTTGATGGTATTCTTCGTATTATGCATCCTATAATGCCTTTTATTACAGAAGAAATTTGGCAACAATTAAATCCAAATAATAACGGAACAACTCTTGGTTTTGCGAAATTACCTGAAGTACTTCCTCATATGATTGATGAAAACTCCATTCAACACATGAGAGAAGTGCAAGCCGTTGTTGTTGCCGTCCGAGCGATTCGCGGTAAATTCAACATACATCCGGCAACTGAATTAACTGTTTACTTAAAAGATTCTCAATCTCGTTTTGGAAATTTAACTCCACAAATGGAAGCATTGGCGAAAGCAAAATTTTATTTTGCTACAGAACAAAAAGGCTTTTGTGCCCCTAGTTTGGTGAATAACTCTGAAATTTTTGTGAGTTTAGAAGGACTTGTGGATAGACAAGCGGAACGCGATCGTCTTTTAAAGAAAATTGAAAAAGTAACAGGAACTATTTCAGGAGTTGAAAAACGTCTGAGCAATACAGAATTTGTGAAAGGGGCTCCTATGCACATTCTGGAAGGCGCCAAAAAGCAACTTGCAGATAATCAAAAAGAACTTGAAATGTTGCAAGATTCGTTAAAGTTACTTTAACATTAAAGAGAGTATTTTCAATGCTCTCTTTATTTTTATCATTTGTTTGCTGAAAGAATTTTGAAATGAAAAACTTATTTTGGCTTGATATGGAAATGTCAGGCTTAGATCATACTAAGGAACGGATATTGGAAGTGGCACTTCTTGTTACAGATCTCTCCATGAATGTCGTAAAAGAATATGAAGCCATTGTTTATCAAGATCAGAGTATTTTACAGGGTATGGATGCTTGGTGCACAGAACATCACGGTAAAAGTGGTTTGACAGCTAAGGTAGCAAATGGGAAACCCGAAGTTGATGTTGAAAAAGATCTTGTTAAAATTATTCAAGAGTTTTCGCAAAATGATCGCGCCGTGTTAGCAGGTAATTCCATAGGACAAGATAGAAAATTTATCGATCAGTGGATGCCTGATTTTGCAAAAACATTGCATTATCGAATGCTTGATGTTTCAAGTTTTAAAATTTTATTTGAAGGTATTTATAATAAAAAATATGATAAAAAGCATAAGCACAGAGCTATAGATGATATCTTGGAATCTATAGGTGAGTTAAAACATTATATGCAATTTATTAAAATTTAATTTTTTTTTCGAAGATCTTTAACAATTTAATAGTAGGAAATTTAAATGAATAGAATTCATACGGATGATAATACGAAACATTGCAAAGATTGCGGTAATATAATAAATATGAAGGCAGAAATCTGTCCACAATGTGGCTGTCGACAAATAGAAGCCCCTTATAATACCGGGCGCAATCGTTTAGCAGCGGCTCTTTTTGCTTTTTTTCTAGGTGGATTTGGTGTTCATAAGTTTTATTTAGGAAGCGTAATGCTGGGAGTTCTTTATCTTTTATTTTGTTGGACTTTTATCCCAACCGTCATAGCATTTATTGAAGGAATCTTATATTTAATTATGTCTGATAGTGAGTTCAATAATAAATATAATAAGTAAAAAGTATTTATTTTACCTGTACGACTTCACCGCGACGATTTTTCGTCCAAGCTTCTTCTGTGTCGCCTTTTACCGCAGGTTTTTCTTCTCCAAAACTAATTGTATCTAAGTCATTAGTCACTTTGTTTGCTGTTAAATAATTTTTAAGTGACATCGCCCTTTTCATGCCTAATGCCATATTGTATTCGGACGAACCTCGGTTATCAGTATGTCCTTGTATTTGAACTTTAATTTTTGGGTTTGCTTTCAAGTATTTTACAATCTGATTTGTATTTTCTTTTTGGTCATTCTTAATATTGTACTTATTAAATTCAAAATAAATAGTCTTGAGCTCGCCCGGTTGTTCTTTAGAAACTTCGGCTGGTTTTGCATCAGATGTTTGTGCTGCTGTATTACTACTTTCGCTTTTGTTAGAACTAGAACAGCTTATAGTTAATAAGGAAACAGAAAAAAATGATGTTAATAGTATTATTTTAGAATGATTCATGGCTCTCTCCTAAGTTGATATTTTGCAAAATATGGCATTTTAACGCCCCACTATAACCATAATGAATGAAATAGGAAAGGATTTTGGGCAAGAGATGTTAAAATTTTTTTATCTTATTTGTAATTATTGATTTATAGTAAAAAATATATTAAAAGATTTTTGATTTTTTGAAATTTATTTTTAATAATCATAGAAAATTGCATTGCGATATTTTTGATATATTTTTTAAAATTAAAATTTTTAAGTAAGGAGTTTATTCCTAAATATGAAACATATTCTTGTTCTGACCTTACATAAAATTCATGAATTTCAATTTGAAGATTGGTTAAAAAATTTTGATAATGAAATTATGTTGAGTTTAATACTAGATTATGAAAGTACGACTGAAGATGAAATTATAGAATTAAAAAATAAAAGCATATTCAAATTTATCAAGTCCTATGAAAATTACTTAAATAATGGAAATGTTTATTTAGATGTAATTAAACTGCATCAAGAGTATCCGATTTCTGACATCATTTCTTTTGGGGAAGATGATGTTATTCGTTCAGCACGATTGAGAGATAAGTTGGGAATAAAATATGGTCAGTCTATTGAAAATGCGATGAATTTTCGTGATAAAATTTTAATGAAAGAAAATTTATTAAGGCATAATATTGCTGTTCATCAAGGTATACCACTTGAAAATCCTCTTTCGCTTATTAATTTTGTGGAGAATTTTCAATTACCTATTTTTATTAAACCCAGGACAAGTTCGGGCTCTGTATTTGGTAAAAAAATATCAGATAAAAATGAACTTATTGGATTCTTAGAAATAGGCTTTACGCCTCGTATACCTTACTCAGAATATGTTTCTGATTTGTGTGTTGAAATCTTTCAAGCGGGCGATTTGTATCATGTGGATGGTATTTGTATTGATGGCGAAATTCCATTTATTTGCCCTAGTAAATATTTATTTAAAGGTCTGCAATTAAATAATTTCTCGCAAAATAACTATTCGGGAAGTTATATGCTAAGTGATGATAACCCTATTTTTAATAAATTAGTTTCGTATGTGGAAAAGGTCTGCAAAGCTTTTTCTTTGCCGAATGGTTACACTTTTCATGCCGAAGTTTTTGTCGATGAATTTCAAAATCTTTCTTTATGTGAAATTGCTTGCCGCACCGGAGGAGGAAGAATAAATGAAACAATTGAATTCGCAGCAGGAATTAATCTTAATAAATTACAATTTTTATTGCAAAGCAGAATTCTGTCTAGCAAAAATGCTCTTCATTTATTAGCGCAGGACAATTTGAAATCATTGTGTGGATTCTTTTTAATTCCTCCTCAAGAGGGAGTTTGTAAAGCAATTCCAAATTTTTCTGAAATAAAAAGTATAAAAAAATCAAAATTAAATATTTCGCTCGGAGAGCAAGGCTGGAGGCGTTCCTTTAGTGGCGACTCTTTTGGTTATGTGATTGTCGAAGGGAATCATGAAAAAGATTTAATGGGAAAAATAGAGCAGGCTATAAATTTTGTTATAGATAATTTAAAATTTGAAATAAATTAATTTAAATATTATCGTCACAATAATAAAAAGCCTCTTTGTCACAACAGCAACAAAGAGGCTTTTTTGTAAAGCAAAATAAAACTTATTGAGCGTTACGTGCTTTGTTTACAAATGCATTTAGTCTGCTAATACGGCGTGCCATATTGTTTTTATGAATAGAGCCTTTTTGACGTGTTTTCGCAATAACAGATTGTGCATCACGTAAAAGTGCATCGATATTAGAGAAATCTTTCTTTTGAACTGCTTCGAGTACTTTTTTTACAGTCGTCTTCATTGCGCTCATATTAGCGCGGTTGCGAAGGCGACGTACTTCAGTTTGACGAGCGCGTTTTTCGGAAGAAACATGATTAGCCATTGATAAGCTCCAAATAGTATAAGTATATGCTGCTAGAAAAAATTAAGTGAGAGCGCATAGACTTGCTTGAACCAATCTCACACTTAACAAAGCGATTTAGGAGCCCTGGATACCTAAATCGCTAAATTGAAAAATAAATTTAAGCTTTTGCAATTTCAGCAAGATCAATTTTTTTGATTTTGAGTAAATTTGCAACAGTGTCCGTAGGACGGCAGCCAACGCCATACCAGTGAGCCATTCTGTCTGTTTTAAGTTCGACAATGGAAAGATCAGTCATGGGATTGTAGTGACCTACGCGCTCAATAAAGCGGCCGTTGCGCGCATTACGAGAGTCTGTAACGACAACATGATAAAAAGGGCGACCTTTGCAGCCGTGGCGTTGAAGTCTAAATTTGAGAGCCATTGAGAAACTCCTGTATGGGCGAAGCCATTTTATAGGGCACTTGCTGCGGAAAAGTATATAAAAACACTATTGTCTTTAAAGAAATTCAGCACAGGGTGCATTGCTAGGAAAACTACACTTTGAAAAGCATAGTGCAAAGGCTCGTGATAAAATCTTATAATTAGAATGTCAAGGAAATAAGCATACTTTTCAAATGTATGAAGAATCAGAAAGACAATTAAGATAGAGTGTAAGGAATTGATAATATTTCAAAATTGAGGTTCAAACTGTGACTTCTGAGTTTATATTGCATGCTCTTTATATTACTGAGGATTTAGCTGTAGGAAAGATACTTCATGGAGCCTTTCTTCGCTGTGGCGCTAAAAAAGTAATTGGATGTCAAAAAATACCAGAAGCTATTGATATTATAGTAAAAAAAAGATTTAGACCACATCTTGTTGTTGAAGATGTTAAGATATTTGAGCAGTATCACTTTTTTCCTGTGCAATTTCTCAACTCCTGTAAGCGTTTTATACCACCACCTCCAGCCCTTGCTCTGTGTCATACGGATGCTTCCTTTGACTTAAAATTATTAAAATCGGGTCATTTTATAGATTATGTCCCTAAGCCCTTGAACGAGAATTTTTTAGAGCAGAGAATGCGGGGTGTTTATGAAAAAAGCTATTCGTATCATAGGAGTGGCATGTTAGAGGAAGTGATTGACACCTTAATCAATGGGAACGAAATACAAAAGGCTTACGCACTCTTGGTGCCCGCCTTGGCAAGGCACACAAAATCAATAGATTACATAGGTTTGCTTGCAAAAGTTTTGTTTGAATTAAAAGAAATCCGTTTTGCCGAGCTTTCGGCGCGTTATTTAATGGGTGAAAATAAGGATAATATCTTTGCAAAAACAATGCTTACAAAAATATTGCTATCAACAGGTCGTGTAAAAGAGGCGAATAAGCTAGGTTTATAAGATAAAAATTGCTAAAATCTCATGAGGAGATTCTAATATGCAAATGATAAAGAAAATCCTGTGTGTAACAGATCTTTCTCTAATTTCTCGAAATGCGGAAATAGCAGCATTGCGTTTGACTGATCTTTTTAAAGCCGAAATGACCGTCTTAAGTTGCGGTGAATATTATGCACATGTCCCTAATAATTATTTTGATGAAAATATCATTCAGCCGCAACCCGATTTTCCACATACAGAAGAGTATTTAAAATTTGTAGAACAAAAAAAATTAGAAACAATAGATCATTTTAATAATATTTCAAAAATATTTAATTTAAAATTACCTGAAAATATTATTTATGAAATTAAGTTAGAAAATGAAGTGACTGCCGCCATTGATGTTATTGAAGAAAAAAATTATTCCTATGATTTAATAGTAGTTGTAAAACAAAATAATAATTTTTGGGAAAAATTATTATTTGGATCTCCTGCTATAGAAATTTGTGAAGAAAGTCATATTTCGACACTCTTAATGCCGGAGTCAGAAGAATGGGCTAGTTGGATGCCAAAGGGAATTATTGTAGGCTCTTCTTTGACAGAAGAAAGTAAACTAGCAGAAATTTTTGCCTCAGAATTTGCTTTAAAAACAAATTGTGAAATTTCAATATTACATATTATTGATACCGTGAATTTACATTTTGATATGAATGTCTCTCATATTTTTCCTATTGATTATGTTCCTTCTCAGGTTCAGACACAAACTATCGATGAAATTAAAGTGCAAAGAATAAATGAATTAAATAAAATTAAAGATAAATTAAAAGAAGATTTTAATTTAAAAAATATCCATAATCATATGGATTTAGGGCGTGTTGGTGATGAAATTTTAAAATATATAAAAAAATATCAACAAAATAATTTGCTTGTCATTGGTGCATCTGGTGGAAGTGCATTAAAAAGATTTTTTCTTGGTAGTAAAACTATTGCCATAGAAGAAGCTTGTTCTATCCCACTTTTAATTGCACAAAAAATTTCCAGCTAAAAAATGTAAAAAGGCTAGCCTAAATATAAAAAATAATATACTGTTTATTTAGACCTCATTGAATGAAGGAGTGTTTATGTCAATACAAGTCGCTGCCCACGGATTCGATCTTACTCCCGCATTAAAAGACGCTTGTGAAGCAGAAACAAAGGATAAACTAAATTCTATTGCATTATATCATATTTCAACAAAATGGACTTTATCTATTGAAAGAGAAGATCAAATCGCTCATCTCATTTGGATAGACGGAATTTTTAATGGAAATGTTACCGTAAAATCTTCAGATATGTATAATAGCATTCATCAATGTGCAAAAAAAGCTCTTGAACAAATGAAAAAAAGTCATGAAAAAAAACAAAATCATCACCATCATAAAGGCAGTAAATTAAATTTTGAAGTCCCTGTAAACGAATACGAGTCATAATAAATCAACAAACTTATATTTAAGACAAAAAATCATTTTTTGTGATTTTTTGTCTTATTTTTTTCTTCATTAATAATCATTGAAAGAACTTGCTTCATACCATTGTTATCATCTGCTAAATGAAAAGACTCCATAGAAGCAATGGCATATTCATCATTTCTTAGATTGAGTGAGTAGCTGCAAGCAAATAATTTCCCAGAAAATTGAAAATATCCGAGAGTCATAAATAGTTTTGCTGGTTTTGAACAAATTTCTTCTAATGAAGTTATATCGCGAGGAGATTGAATAGTTAATATAGTATTAGGAGAAAGAGGAGCCTTCATTTTTGCAAGATTTAAAGAATTCAGAATAAATTCTTTCTGAGTTTCAGAATTAAATTTTTCAGAAGCAAAATCCTGATTAAACATTAAAATTAAAGTTTCATAAATTTTTTCAGCAGAAAGAAAGTATCCGTTGCTGTGAAGAAATAGGGCTCCATTTAGTATGTTCTCAGGATTTGTCTCATTATTTTGTTTGACTAAAATATCTTCATATTGTGACAGATCATGATTTGACAAGAAGGTTGTTTTATTAAGAGCGGCTCTTTCGATGGCAAGCCCAAATAACTTTTGGTATTTTTGTACTTTAAAATAGGACATCAAAAATAAAATATTAATTATTAAAATTCCAAAAAAATAAACCTGAAAGTTTTCAAAGAAATTTTTCTTAACTGCTAATTTCTGATCTTGCGATAATATGATTTTTAAGTTCCAATTATGTCTCGTTGTTAAAGCAAAGCCATAAAGAATTCCTGCAATGGATCCTCCCAAGTGAGCAGCCCAATCAAAAATTGACGTAAAAAGTCCAAATGTGATATTAATGACAATATTTATAATTATGATTTGACCTAATTGTACATTTGTGCGTTTAAATTTAAATTTTTTGCTTAATTTTTCTTCATATTTCTGAATAATATAAAGGCAAAATAAAATTCCAAAAAGACTCGCTGATGCTCCAACGGATAAATAAGGAAGTAGAGCGAAGCTGCAAATGCATCCTGAAATTCCTGCGATAAGGTAAAGAAGAAAGATGTTTTTATGACCCGCAATAAATTCAAAAATTCTGCCTACGAACCATAAACCTAGCATATTGATAATAAGGTGGACTAAATTAACATGCATGAAAATGGGAAAAAAAAACGATGAATTTGTCCCATTGAAATAAGACCGTTTTCTTTTGCGCCAAATAAGATGAGAGTGTCGTAACTAGGTCCTTCAATTATTTTTTGTAATGAGAAACCATTTTGAGTTGAAGTATATAGATAAAATATGATATTTACAAATATAAAAAATAAAGTGACGAATGGTTTTTGTGAATAATAAATATTTTTAATAAGCTCTTTTAGCATAAAATGACTTTCAAATTTTTATCTGTTTAATTTTACCAATTGAGAATCGATTAAATCTATAAAAAATTTTTTTACTTCTCTATTATGATTTAATTTTATCATTTTTTCAACTGTTGACGTAAAATATTTAATAGGTTTATCATTTCCATGTAACCATGACAAAGAAATGCTATTGATGTTTAGTGCTGTTTTATTTATAGTTTCATGAAAATATTTTTCTAAATATTTTATGTTAATATTTTTATCGTTAAACAATAAACAGAATATTCTCATAGTTGATTTCAATTTTTTATCGTTTAAAAGTAAATATATATTTGAGTTCGGCAGATATTGAGGGCCAATATATAATCCAAGGGTAAAATTAACAAAAAACTTCGCGATTTCCATAGCAAAGATATTTTTTAGAATAATGCCATGTAAGATAATTTTTAGGGAGAATAAAGTTTATTGAAAAAGGGGGCTTGTTTTTAAAAAATCCATAATATATTTCTTTCCCCGAAGTATTTTGAATTAGAATTTTGTTATCTAAAAAGGTGCGCATAAATCCTGAAACAACAAGGGCGCGCATGCAATAGGTTTCTCTACATCGATGCAATGAGTCTTTCTTGATAAATTGAGTTAGGTATTGATAATCAAGAATTCCATTATTCATAAATAATATAACGTTAGTTTTAATTTGAGGGTTTTTGTTTAAAATAATTTCAATATAATTTAATGCAGTTAGGCTTGCCTCTGGTGGCAAACAAATATAAAAGATAATAGTTTTTTCTGACAATAAGGGAAATGTTTTTTCAAGATTTTCTGCAAGAAAATACGATGATGGATTTAGTTGGTCGACATGTTTATCCAATGATTCAATCATGATTGGTTTTTGAAACCACGAGTTTGAAATTATTTTTAATGTTTTTTGTGAATATTCCTGCTCAAGGCAATGGTATAAAAACAGCCCCAGAGCGCCCGCGCCAATGACCACACGCTGCATATTCCTGCTTTGCAAGTGTTGTCTTCGTAAAAACACTTTGTTTCTCTCCTGAAAAAGGATATGGCAGAATTTGTTACCGAAATGGGGAGCCTCAAAACCTGCACAAGTAATCTATATCACAAAACGTTAAGTGCAGGCACAGTGTCACTGAGCACATGGATATGATTCCCTTTTATCGATGAATAATTATTTGTATTTGAAATGGAAAGGGTTATCCTGATGACAGAAAATAAAGTGACTTATTATGAACTCGATATTCATGTCCCAGAAGAAAATAAAGAATTCATTGCTGAAATTTTAACGGAATTGGGTATTGATAATTTTGTTTTAGGCTCTATTGATTGTGATGTTGAAGCTGAATACAATCCCCAAGCGCCGCGGCATGATTATTACACCGAATTGGTCAAAGAAACACCTGTTGTTATTTACAGTGAAGACAAGGAATATTTGGAATCTGTTCAGAAATCTTTAGAACATGTTTTGACTTCCATTCAGTTTCCTTATGATCAAAAGACTTTTTTGATAAAGCCTATTGCCGATCAAAATTGGCAAGAAAGTTGGAAAGCATCCTTTAAGCCTATTCTTATTGAAGACAAAATTGCCATTTTGCCACCTTGGGAAAATCCCTCACAATTTGGACAAACTCATAAAATTATTATCAATCCTGGGATGGCTTTTGGGACGGGGCAGCATGAAACCACCCGTCTCTGCTTGGAAGTAATGTTAAAATATAACATTCCCTCGCGTGTGATGGACGTAGGGACGGGAAGCGGCATTTTGGCCATTGCTGCGGCTAAATTAGGAGCCACGCATATCGTGGCAAACGATCTCGATCCCGATTGTATGAGGATTGCTCTCGAAAATGCAGAAGTAAATCAAACTCAGCACATTATTTTTACAAATTCAGCTATTGAGGAAATTGTTGAAAAAGAGTTTGAGATGATTATTGCGAATATTCAAAGTCGTCCCTTAAAAGCAATTATGCCTTCTATTCGTGATCATATCACTGATAAGGGAATCGTTATTTTGTCTGGTATATTAGTAGCGGAAATGCAAGACTTTAAAGAGTTTTTAAAATCTCAAAAAATGTTATTTATTGAAAATCATATTATGGGTGATTGGTGTTCCCTTGTTTGTAAAAAGTCTTTAAACTAAATTAATTGATATTCCAAGGACGCGGCCTTAAGTGAAAGATAAACCATGTCTGAACAAGAATTTGATGTTGCTGTTGTGGGGGCGGGTGTTTTTTCTTGTTTTAGTGCTCTTTTGCTTGCGCAGGAAGGGCTTAAAATAGGATTGATTTATCCTGAGAAAACAGAGCTCTTGGGTTCTTTTTTTTCTTCTCTAAGGACGTGTTGGCCTTCTTTAAATGATCCTCCAACGCGCGCTGAAGTGGCGCATGGACATGAAGTGGCCCTTTATTTGCATGAGTTTTGTTCAAAGGGAATTGCTTATTTTCAACATTCTTTACTTCCTCTTATTGGCGATAATTCTAATTGGATTTCATCAAGCTGTTTAAGAATAAGTACCAAAGATTTTGAAACAGATGAATTAGAAGATGCTTTTAAACTTGGTTTTGGTTTAAAAAAAACAGAATTAAAAAATGTTTATTTAGAAGAAAATAACTCATTGATATGTAAAAATCCAGAAGAATTTCAAAATACAATATATCAAGCTCTACAGCGAAACAACGTTCATTTGATTTCCTCTGCGGCTGTTAAGATTAATGAAACACAAAGTTCTTGTTCTATTGAGTTTAAAAATCACCCGAAAATAAATTGTGAAATTGCAGTTCTTGGAAATACATTAAATATTTCTAAATTACTTCCCAGGTATGAAAAAATTTTAATTCCAATGAGTGATACTTTATTTGAATATCACTGCAAATCAAATATTGCATTTCCTTCCATCAGTTTTCGAGCTGCAAATGGACATGTTTGTGCGACATTTTTTTCAAATCATGATGATGTTTATTTAAAAATATCAGGTCCTCGATTTTTATTGCCTGGAGCAGGTGCGGGGATTGATCTAACAAATTCGCATATAGATGAAAAAGTATTTCAAAATATCGAAAAATATCATTCAGAAATTCTTTTTGGTATTATTCAAAATTATTTGGAAATAAAAACGAGAGAAGAACTTTTATCTCAACTTCCCTTATCCTTAGTATCAAAAAAAATACTTGTTGATTGTTACCCTTGTGATGAGCTGCCCGTTGTTGGTGAATTTGGTAAGCTTGGCCGAATCTTAGGAAATACCGGGTGGCTTGCTACAGGGTTTTCAGCGGGTTTTTGGGCGGCAAAAATAATCAAAGAACTCGTGTTAAATGAGAAAAGTGTTGATCTTCACTCCCGACTGCAGCCAAGAAGATTGTTTACCTCTTTTGTAAAAACAAAGTGATTTTCTTTAATCAAGTATTTATTTATTTTTATATAATAGTATGATTTTTTTGTAGTATAATATAATATGACTTTCTAGATTTTTGAAATCGATTTTTAGATAAAAAACAAAAAATGACGGAATTTTGAATATGACAATAAAGAAAATAAAATTAAGAAAAATATTCTTATTAGTCATCTTTCTACCATTTATACTGTTCGTATTTTTAATGTCAAAAAGAATGTATAATAATACAGATAAATATCCTGAAGATGAAACGATTACAATTAATTTATCTGAAATTCCTCAAATCCCTTGGGATGCATCTAAAGCAGTTTCGCACGTTATTGAGACATTTTCTGCATCTGTAAATGGGAGTCTTATTCCAAAAGAACAAGCATATTTTGACGACGAATTGCCACAAAATACTCTTCTTGAGAAATATTATTGTGAAAATTTCGCTTGTCATGCAAGGTTAAAAAAAAATATATTGTTTCATAATAAAAGAGAGGTAACTGCTTATGATGTTGAGTTTTCCTTAATAAGGGAACAAATTTCAAATATAAAAAGTAAGCTACTTGCTAGCATTTTAGATGATATTGTTGATTTTGATAAATTAAGTCATCAGAATATTATTTTTAGCAAAATAAATTCAATTGAATATCCAACAGGGTTAATTGAAGGTATAAAAGTTATTGATGATTATAATATAGTTTTTAAATTAAAAAGAAAAAATAATTTATTTTTTAATAAAATATCAATTGGAAGAATTCCAATTGTTCCTATCGAAGAATTTGATAATACTTATTCACATTGGAATAAATATCCTATTGGATTTGGTAAATATAAAGTGGATTATGTCGATTGGGAAAATTATATTTTTGTATTGAAGAAAGCAAAAAATAGTGAAAATATTCCTAAATATATTAAATTTATTTTTAGCAATAAAGATGAAGGTGATATTAAAATATTATTAGGAGATTCGGGAAGGGGAAAATCAGGAACTGATAGGAGAATTATTTTTCCTCATATTTATTCGAATGGTGGTTTTTTATTTAATTTTCGAACGGAATTAGGGAGAAATCCTAAGTTTCGAGAAGCAGTTTCATTAGCACTCAATAGGAATTTGATTGCATCGAAATCTCTTTATAAAGAAATTCTTCCTGAAGATCAAATGATACCCATATTCAGTTCCATTAAAGAGTATCGTGCCGAAATTCCCATTCAAAAACAAAACATAGAGCGTGCTAAAGCACTATTAAATGAAATTCCACAAGAATTATGGAAAGATAAGGTATTTCATATTCATACATACTGGGCGAATATTAAAAATATAAACTCTCTACCTTATATTCGTGAAATTATTTATCAATTAAAAAATGTTGGAATTCAAACTGTTTTTTATGATACTGATTTGACATACACAAGATTTAGAGATGATGATGAGAATGTGCTTTGGTGGACAGGATTTGGTTTTTCATCAAATGATCCAAATAAAAACTTTGCCTTTTTTAAAAAAAGCTCCTACTTTGAAAAAGAATCTCCAGATGATCCAGTGTATGAAAGTATGTATGAAAAATCTGTAAATAGTGCTCCAAATAATATTTTATTTACAAAAAATTTAAGTAAGTATTTTACTGAAAAAAATATTTTTGTTGTCGTATTAAATCAAAAAATGTCATTTGCATATAATTCTGATAGAATTTCATCATTAGGAGAACAGCATAATGGTGTTTTATTTTATGTATGGAAAATGAAATTAAGATGATTTAAATATTATTCAATGTCATCTATTTCAAAAACTTCATTATTTCTTTGCCATTCTAAAATTGTATTTAAATCACTTTCTATAATATATTTATCTTCATGAAGTAAATAAACATAACCTGGAAGCCCTAAAGTGTCTTCCGTTTTTTTTACAATGGTATTGAGTTCTGGCAAACCGATAAAACTATGAAAAGATCTTAATTTCTCAATTTTATTTTTTTTGGGAAAAGATTTTAATATGCCATCTTTATGAAAGATAAAGGATACTTCAGAAAGATTTTTATATAAACGATAATTTTGTCGCGTGTAATTATTTATAAACTCTTTTGGGTTTACATAGGCGAGAGCTAAAAGTTGTGCTTGAGTATAGCCTAAAGCTGTTCTAAATGAGTCATCGTCAATAGAAGCTCCCATTAACCGGGCATTTAACTCAATCAGTTTCGGCCCCTCTTTTGTCCACATCACTTCGTTATGAGCGGCGCCATGGGTTAAATTTAATGCAGATAAAACTTTTTCAGTATATTTTTTGAGTTCATTTTCAATCTTACCCTTACTGGGACATAAAGACATGCTTTCAAATAAAAAGGCTCTGCCCTCCAGTCTTCTTCTGTTTTGAACCCAAATATCTGATATACAATGAATACCATCCCAGCTCACGGTATTCACAAAATATTGAGTTCCTTCTAAATATTCTTGAACAAGAACTTCTTCATTTTTAATACCTAATCTATTTTCTTGGTTATAAATGCGATCAAAAGCAGCCTGAATTTCAAATTCATTTTCACAAATGGTAACACCATCACTTGCTGCGCTATTTAAGGGTTTAATGACTATAGGCCAGGTTCTGAACCTTTTAACCCATTGGATAATTTCATTCATATCATTTGATTTAAATTGTTTTATACAAGGAATTCCTTGCTCATAAAGTCTTTCTTGCATATAATACTTATTTCTTCGATATTGCGTTGTACTAGGATTAGAGGCGTCAGATATTTGAAAGGAAGCAACAAGTTTATCCGCTAATTCAACTCCCATTTCAGAACCTGCAATAATATGTGTGGGATTAAATTTTCGGATTGTATTTTCTAAATTTTGTAAATTACCTTCATATAAAATTTCTTCAACAAACTCCATTCTTTTAGCATCATTAGCATTTTTAATTGAGCTTTTAATATGAATACATTTTTTTCCATGTTTTTGAAATTCAGCAGCAAGTTTTTTTCCTGTTGAATAGGCATCAACAATACAAATTAAATCTTCAAGTGCCATCAGTTCTTTTTGCATTAATAACCTCACAAAATAAGGATTCCGCAACCTCAAAGCTTGTTTCTAAAATCCAAGCAAAATTATTTATAAAGGGATGAGAGCCTTCTGCATTATGTCCTATAGCTCTTAATTTATTTTGATAAAATCCATTTTTAGTCAATATTTTACCCGTATTTATATCTATTATTATGCCGCCAATATGAGTTTCATTTACATTTCCAGATGCGCAGAGTGTTGTAAATGGTAATTTGGGAACATTTTGACAAATTGTTTTTTTAGGACCCGTGGCATTTATTACAAAATCACATTTTAACGATTCCTGATTTTTAAAATTTAAATTGAATTGCTGATTTTTAAAATTTACGTCAGTTAAATTTCCTTTTAATAAAAGTTGACCTGTTTCCATCAATTTTAGAATTTTTTCTGCATTTACTAAAGGAATAGCGCCGTGTTTTTGATGAACTTGTCTATAGTAATTTGACATGAAGAGATCAATTTGATCTTGCGAAACAAGTCGCCATGTTTTTGCAATTTCGGGAATAATTCCAAGTACGATGTTGAAGGGAGTAGGGCTTGTTTGAGCTTCTTCCACACGGCACTTAAAATCTTCAAAACTTTCTGGTTTAGAATTTTTTTCAAAAAAGAAGTTTCTCCAATGATAGCCATGTAACGCTAAATCTTTTCTAATGTAACGAATGAGATCTTTTAAACTGAGTGAATCCTTTTTGTGTTCTGATAATTTTTTAAAATTTAAATATTGAGCATTGTGTGGTGGATATGACTTTAAATATTTGCCTTTAACCTCAGGAAGTTTGCCATTTCGAGAAGCCATAAAAATATTTCCCGTGTGACCTAAATGTTTTAAAGTTACAGCAACGTCAATAGCTGTTAAATTAGAACCGATAATTCCTACATTAGCATCTTTGGGAATATTTATTAATTTTTGATTTGCTGGCAATGGGTTGTGTATATAGTTTTTGCATATTTTTAGATTGTAATAATCATCTGAATTGCTTGGTCCTGTTGCAAAAACAACATAATTTGTTTTAATATTATTTTTTGATTCAAGTAAAATATCTACTTTTTCGTTTTTATCTATTGATATATCTTTTGCATAATCAATAATATCTTCCAGGATAATGCCTTTATTATAGAGTTGATTTTTAAAATCAATGTATTTATCTTTTAAATATAATCCAAATACATTTCTTGGAACAAAATCATAATTATTTTCAAGTAAAATTGAGGGATCGATCGTTTTTTTTATCCATTCGTAGAATTCAAAACGATTATTTTTATCAATCGAAAGATCAGTTGCGGGCGTATTCATGAGAATCCATGGGAAATCATGATTATAAACACGGCCACAACCAAAATTTTCTTTTTTATCAATAATACCGATTTTTAAATTATAATGATTGTCATTTTTTTTAATATACGAGCATATACCAGCTAAAAAGGAAATTGCTTGTGCGCCAGCACCTATAATTATAATGTCATATTTATTTTCATTCATGCTATTTTATCTCTTCAGATATTTCTTTAATTTTTTTACAAGCTAAAAGAATCTCTTTTTCTGTATTATAAATACAAGGCGTTATTCTTGCACAGGATTCCTTGTAAGGAGATTGACCTATAATAATATTATATTCGGCCATTTTTTGAACTATTTCACAAGCTTTGATACCAGCAATATTAAAACATATAAATCCTGAAGAAAATTCTGATTCCATAGGTGTGTACATTGTCAAATTAGGAATTGCGCTCAACTCATTTTTGCATATAACACTTAAATCATGAACTCTATCATGTATTTTCTTTTTGCCAATGTGTTCATGATATTCAAAGGCATGACGTAGAGCCCAAATATATTCAAATGATTTAAATCCACCAGGTGTGCACATTTTTGATTTAATAAGGTCATTTTCTGTTACTGTTTTTCCATCCCACTCCAAATAATGATCCCAAGCAATTTTTTCAAAAGAAGGAATTATAGGATTTAATTTTTTCCAAGCTCTTTCAGTTCCCCATAACAATCCTGTTCCTCTAGGACCAAATAGCCATTTGTGACAACCTGTAGCAAAGAAATCGACACCTAAATCATGAATACTTTCTAAATATTCAATAGCAAAACCATGAACACCATCAACACATAAAAGTATTTTATTATTTTCGTCACGTGAATAATTTATTTTTTCAATTTCAATTGAAATCTCTTTAAGTGGAAGTTTAATACCATATCTTGAGTTTACCCATGAAATAGCAATAATTGACGTTTTATTATTGATTTCTTTAATTATATTTTCAATGAATGTATTTTTTTTAAATTTATTATTTTCATTAATTAAGTTTACTTTTTTAATTTTTAATTCTTTGTTAAGTGCAGTATTTTCGCAAAGTTTTTCTAAAGAATAATGCTCACTATTTGTTGTGATAATTTCATCACCTTTATTAAATTGAAGTCCATTTAGAATAAGAGCTAGGCTCATTGTCGAACTATCAGTTAAGGATATTAAATTTTTATCCGTCCCAAGATAACGTGCCGCAGCATCTAATGTCTGATTAGTGTATTTATGTCTTTCACGTCTCATAAAGTCAGGGTTAAAATCAATCATTTTTCGAAATTGATCGATTTCTTTATTTAAGGAAATGCTATGTGGAACATGAATTGCTAATGAAAAATGAATTTTCTCATCATCTAAGGTATAATTTTTGCGAAAAAAATCCCATTTTTCATCATTGCTATTAGGATTAAAATATGATTTATTTTTCAGCATTTTTTAAACTCCTTAAATTGGAGAAAATATTTATTTAATTTTAAGTTTTTGGAACTAAGAGAATCAATCCACTAGACCAATGTAAGCCTACAGATGTTACATTATTTAATTTTTTCAGATTCTCTAAAACACCTTTTGCAAGAGGATAATGATCCGCTGGCCAATCTATTTGCGGTAACATGTCATCTACAACATAAAGTCCACCTGGTTTTAATAATTCTAATGTCTCCTTTAAGAGTTCATATTTTCCAGGAAAGGCGTCAGCAAAAATCATGTCAAATGAGTTTGGTGCTTGTTTCTTTAAAAATTTGGCTCCATTTTCATAAACCAATTCAAGTCTTGTATCTCTTTGAAATGCTTCTTTCGCCACACTTTGAACTTTGGCATCGGACTCTACACTGATGAGTTTGGAATCCGCATCCATACCTTCGAGAAGCCATGCCGTCCCAAAGCCTGTTCCTGTTCCAATTTCTAAAAACGTTCCTTTGGGTTTAGATGCTGCTAAGACTCGCAAAAGCGCTCCTGTTTGGGGGCGTGAAGCCATGTCAAATCCTAATTCTTTGGTTCTATTGCTGATATAATTAATAATTTCATGGACTGTGCTTAAGTTGAAATCCTCTAAATTAAATTCCATTTTTTCGACCCCATTTTTACGAATGAATGGTATTGATATCGGGAGAATTTCAAATTTGCTGAGATTTAATTGAGATAAAAAGAGAAGTCTTTTTGCTCTAACTATTTGAAATTATTTAATTTAAAAAAAAATAATTGGTATCATAAAGTTTTGAGACTTTCACACCCTTTTCTTATAATTTCATGTTTGGCTGTTTGAGTAAGTCTCTGATTTTTATTATACAGTATGAGATATTTTGGGATTATGAAGTCTATTTGTGCAAATCTGGGTATGCTTTATTTCCTAATGTGTGTTAGGTTGAATGCGCTTTGTTGGGATTACTCTTTGGTTTAAAAGAAAGCTTTTATGGAAAATAAAATGGTTCAAAACAATGTAGACGCTCCTGTAGTGGATAAAAAATCGAAAGAAAATTTTTTATTATCGCTGTTATTTTTTGTCATTATTCCCGTTCTTGTTTTAAATAAATTAAGTTCTACTTTAGGACCCTTGAATGCTTTATTGCTGTCTCTTTCTGTGTCCTTAATTTATGGAATTTATGACTACTTCAAAAGAAAACAAGCCAGCCTCATCGCCGTTCTTGGCATTACCAGTATTCTTATAAAAGGCATTTTTGCCTGTTTTAAAGTAGATGGATTGTGGTTTGCCATTCAAGAAGCAGCCATTCCTACTTTTTTAGGTATCTTTACTATTGTTTCCGCTTGGATTGGCAAGCCTTTTGTTAATTATTTTATTTATAATGAAAACATATTTAAAATAGAATTTTTAGAAAGCAAATTAAAAGAAAAAAAAGCAGAAAATGCTTTTAAAGTTTTAATGTGGCAAATTACCATGGTTTTTGGATGCGCCTTCTTTTTAAGTGGACTATTAAATTTTATTTTAGCAATAGATATTATTGTAAGTCCTTCGGGAACGGAGGCATTTAATAAAGAATTAGCAGAAATGACTTGGAAAAGTTATATTGTTATTGCGCTGCCTAAAACAGTAATTTCTTTGTTTGGTTTATGGTGGTTTATATTTAGACTTAAGAAATTAACCGGCTTAAATGCGAGTGAAATTTTAAAGGCGGAGTGACAGAAATTCTTTGTGCAAAACTTGAACAGCTTGTTTTAGTTTTTCTCTTGGAATCAAACATCCTACCTTAATTTCGGAAGTTGTTACCAATAAAATTTCAATATTTTGAGCCGCTAATACTTGAAACATGCGTGCGGCTACTCCCGCATGCGTGCGCATTCCGACTCCTACAATAGAAATTTTAGCAACATCATTTCTAAAAGAAAGAGGGCTTTGGGGAAAGCGTGTTTTTAAAGTTTCAATGGCAAGTGGAGCATCATTTTCAGCCACAGTAAAATTGATTTTTGTTCCTGCATCTTCATAGGACTGTGTAATAATGTCAACATTAATCTTTTTTTCAGCAAGCTCAGAAAAAACGCTCGCTAAATGAAATTGAGGATTTTTTGTTGCCCCCGCTTGAATCCAGGCTTCATTTTGAGTGGCCGCTACTCCTGAGACCACTTCTCCTTCAATGGGTGTATCTTTTGTGCTCATTTCTGTTCCTTCGTCATTTGAAAATGAATTACGCACCACTAATCGAATCCCCCATTTTGCTGCAAGTTGTACGCTTCTGATATGCAAAACTTTACTTCCTTGACTCGCCATTTCTAGCATTTCTTCATAATGAAT
Source organism: Silvanigrella aquatica (assembly GCF_001907975.1). NCBI lineage: Bacteria > Pseudomonadati > Bdellovibrionota > Oligoflexia > Silvanigrellales > Silvanigrellaceae > Silvanigrella > Silvanigrella aquatica. Next base: position 2,849,864 of record NZ_CP017834.1, on the reverse strand, counting down.
GCTGCGGATAATGCGGGCGTCAGGACAAATGCGCGGATCGGTTGTAAAGACGCCGTCGACATCGGTATAGATAATGCATTCTTTGGCGCCTATTCCAGCCGCAATAGCAACGGCCGAGGTGTCGGAGCCTCCTCGGCCTAGCGAAGTAAGACGGCCGTCTTCTGTTACTCCTTGGAATCCTGCAATTATAGGGAGGTGTCCTTTAGCAATCGCCGCCTGAATAGCGTCGCCTTTTACTTTTAAAATACTTGCTTTTGAAAATTGTGAGTCTGTTAGAATGCCTGCTGTAGGAGCGAGCATCGGTGCGGGCTCAATTCCTCTTTTACGTAGCGCCAAGCTTAATAAAGAAACAGAAACTTGCTCCCCGCTTGCGACAAGCATATCATATTCGGGAACATCATTTTTTGTAGAGATTTCATTTGCCATTGCCACAAGTCTGTTAGTTTCTCCTGACATCGCAGAAACGACGACGGCAGAAGGTTTTAATTTTAAGCAGAGATTGGCAACGTGTTCTATGCGTTCAACAGATCCCAGACTTGTCCCACCAAATTTAAAGACAGGACCTAATATTTGTATTTGTGTGGTACTATTACTAGAGTCGTAAGAATTTTCTTCCACAATAAACTCCTTGTATTTGAGTATTGAAAAATAAACATACCAATAAATTTTAATCAGGACAATTAGGCTTCATTTTATTATTGACTCAACTAATGATATATGATTTAAAGATCAAGAACGCCGATTTGATAGTCAGCTTGCGGGCGTTTATTTTTTTACTGTAAATTCAGCTAAAGCGGGAATCAAGATGTCCACTCAAATAATACCCTTCTTAAAATCAATGCAACATATTAAAACTATAATTTTTGTAAAAAAATCTTGTTGTTGTGTTTTTTCTTAAATTTATTACTATTATCTTATTAATAATATAATTGAACTTTTTGTTTTTCATTAAAACTGATTAGGCAGACTTATGATCAAACTTATTGGTATTAAAAAATATTTTACAACAAAGCAGGGCACCGCTCATGCTTTAAAAGGAATTGATCTTCACGTTTCTAAAGGTGAAATTTTTGGGATCATTGGTAAAAGTGGCGCTGGAAAAAGCACTTTGCTTCGAACTGTTAACTTATTAGAAAAACCCACGGAAGGAGAAGTGATTCTTGATGATGTTTCTTTAACTTCTCTTAAAGAAGTTGAGTTAAGAAAACAAAGAAGAAATATCGGTATGATATTTCAGCATTTTAATCTTCTTTCTTCTGCGACGGCATTTAAAAATATTGCCTTGCCTTTGGAACTTGCTGGCGTTGATAAAAAAGAAATTCAGGAACGAGTTCTTTATTTACTTGAAGTGACCGGACTTTCAGATAAAGGCGATCACTATCCACATCAATTGAGCGGTGGTCAAAAACAGCGAGTTGCTATTGCGCGTTCTTTAGCATCCAATCCCAAAGTTCTTTTATGTGATGAAGCCACATCGGCACTCGATCCCGAAACAACGAAATCTATTTTAACTTTATTAAAAGAAATTAATGAAAAATTTGGTGTTACCATATTGCTGATTACTCATGAAATGGATGTAGTAAAATCTATTTGTGATCGCGTTGCTGTTATTGAAAATGGTGAAATTATTGAGTCATCAAGTATGGTGGATCTCTTTAGTAATCCTCAAACACCAAATGCGAAAGCCATGGTACGTTCCGCTTTTCATATTGCTCTTCCTGAAAATATGGAAAAACAATTGTCACCTTATCCCGGAATTGGTTTAAGTCCTGTTTTAAAATTTACCTTTGTTGGAAATTCAGCAAGTGAATCCATCATTTCAACTCTTATTGTAAAATTTGGTTTGCGCGTCAATATTCTTCAAGCCCATATTGATCTCGTAAGAAATTCTCCCTTAGGAATTATGCTCTGCCAAGTTACCGGGGAACAAAATCAAATACAATCTGGAATCAATTTTTTAAGTCAATCAAATATTACCACAGAGGTTATAGGTTATGTTTCTGGAAACATTAAGTACACTGCTTGAATCAACATTAGCTACAATTTACATGGTTATTGTTGCTGGAATGACTGCATTTATTTTTGGTTTACCAATCGCAATTGGTCTTACGGTAACAGCAAAAGGAATGTTTTATGAAAACATTTATGTTCATAAAATTTTAAGCAGTATCGTAACAATTGGTCGCTCTGTTCCTTTTGTTATCTTAATGGTTGCTATTATTCCTTTTACACGATTTGTTGTCGGTACTTCCATTGGAACTGCTGCGGCTATGGTTCCTTTAAGCGTTGCTGCTATCCCTTTTTTTGCACGTGTTGTAGAAGGAAAATTAGCAGGTGTGAATCCCGGATTAATTGAAGCTGCACAAGTAATGGGTTCTTCACCTATGCAAATTATTTATAAAGTTTTATTACCTGAAGCTGTTCCTGGTATTGCAAATGCTTGTACTATTTTATTTGTCAGTCTTACCGAATATTCCGCAATGGCTGGTGCCGTGGGCGGAAGTGGTTTAGGTAACATGGCTATTCAATATGGGTATTATCAATTTAATACCCCTGTCATGATGCAGGCACTTGTTACATTAGTTGCTTTGGTTTTAGTAATTCAATTTACGGGTGATTTTATCACTAAAAAAGTTTCACGTCACGTATCTTAGTTAAGAAGGAGTTTCGTTATGAAGTTATTTAAATTAGTTACTTTATTGTCTTCTTTGTCTTTAGGAATATTAAGCGTTCACTCTGCCATAGCTGGTGAAACAATTAAGGTTGGAATTACTGCCGGTCCATCTGCAAAAATTCTTGAAGTTGCTAAAGATCTTGCTAAAAAAAAGTTTGACCTTACACTTGATGTAAAAACTTTTGGTGACTATCAAATTCCAAATGAAGCCCTAAACGGTGGGGACATCGATGCTAATATTTTCCAAACTGTTTCTTTTTTAGAACAGGCTAAATCAAAAAAAGGATATAAATTAGCCATCGTGGGAAATACTTTTATTTATCCCATGGGAATTTATTCCAAAAAAATAAAAAATATTTCAGAAATTACTGAGAAATCATCTATCGTTATTCCTAACGATCCCAGTAATCAAGGACGCGCCTTAAATCTACTACAAAATGCGGGTCTTATTAAACTCAAAGGAGGCGCTGGTGAATTGCCAACTCCTAAAGATATTGTTTCAAATCCTAAAAATTTAAATATTAAAACCGTTGATGCTGCTCAAGCTGCTCGTGCCGCCATGGACGTAACAGCAGTGGTTTTGAACAATGATTTTGTCTTAAATGCGGGATTTCATCCCTCCCAAGCGTTACTTAAAGAAAATCCCAAAACAGCCAAACCTTACATTAATGTCATTGTTGTTCGTGAAAAAGATCTGAGCGATGAGAAAAAAGCTAAACTTTTTAAACAGCTTAAAGAAGTGATGAATTCGAATGAAGTCCTCAAAAAAACAGAAGAATTATTTCCTGGTGCCGTTCCCGCATGGTGATTTTTTAGTTTTCATCCAATAGAATAAAATTTTATAAAATCTTTTCCCCTTGCATTTTATATCAAGGGGTTCATTGTTTTTCTGTATTTTTTAAGCCATTTCGTTTTTGTTTTGACAAATAACTAAAAACAATTAATATCTCCAAGTTTTGATGCAATACAGGATGTATATGTAATTATGAGGTTTTTTATGAAACTTAAACTGCTCGCTTTGCTTTGTGCTTTTTTATCTATTACAAAATCTTTTGCTGGAGAAGATATTGGAACCCGCAAGAATCCTTTAAAAATTGCTATAGTCCCTTCAGGACATTCTGCTAAAGCTCTCGATAGCGCCAAACCCGTTGCGCAGTGCATTGAGAAAAAAGCTAAAATATTTGTCAATGTTCAGGTACCTAATAGCTACATTGCCGTAGTCGAAGCCATGGGAGCGCAAAAAGTCGATTTGACTTTTGGTGACATCGTAAGTTTTCTTATCGCTCGTAATAAATTTGGTGCCGAACCCTTCTTGCAAATTAAGCGCTATGGATCCACAAGCTATCAGTCTGCCATTTTTGTCAAACAAGATTCGCCTATCAAAACCGTCGATGACCTCAATGGCAAAAAATTCGCTTATTCCGATGCCAGCTCTGCTTCGAGTTATATTTTCCCGTCTATTTTAATGAAGAAAAATAAGAAGAAATTTGCCCAAGAAGTGCCCACAGGAAGTATGGATGCCTCTATTATCGCCCTCATGCAAGGTCAGGTCGATGTGGCCGCAACTTATTACAATAGCCCCGATAAAGATGGCAAAATTCACGATGCCCGCTCTCGCGTTGAAAATATTTATCCAAATATTTCTAAAGATACCAGAATTGTTTGGCTATCTAAACCCATTCCAAATGAACCTGTTTATGTAAGAAAAGGTCTGTCAAAAGAATTGAAGGAAAAACTTTCAATTGCGATTCCTGCCTGTATTAAAGAATTTCCAAATTATATAAATAATATTCAAGAGCTCTTTCCTGTTGCCGCTGATAATAATGAATACACCAATTTTGTTAAAGAAGTAGAGACTTCAGGTTTAGATATTTCAAATATTTTTAGTAAGAAATGATTTTTGAAATTAATTTTTGGTCTTGGGAAAAGAGAATAAAAAATTTCAATTGCAATTTAAATCAAGAAATTTTCTAATTTTAAAAGCGGATTTTGAGGTGTTTTGAATAGATTTGTCACCATCACCCGAACTTTCAAATAATTTAACTTTGCGGACGTAGCCATTTTGTAATATTTTTTGAGCGTAATACATATTTATTACACCATCTTCAGGAGTTTCTGGAAAAATAAAATAACCATTATCCGCATCATTTATTAATTTATTCATATCTCCATTTACTTGAATAATTTTTGATCTTACCGATTCAATATCTTCAACTTTTTTTGTTATCAATACCAATCTATTATAAATTTCACATTTTGTAGATATAGTAATTCCATTTTCAATATTTTTTTCATGTACCTCTTTAACTAACAAAGGAATATTATAATTTGCAAATGCCTGAATAGATGTTGTTGTAGCAATAATTAAGAATAATTTAAACATAACATTCTCCTCTATATTAATGGTAATTTAATTTTTAAATACTTGAAAAATTAATTAAAAGCAAGAGATAAATTTATTTGAATATGCATTTAGATAAATGGGTCGCTATTTATAAAATTATATTCAAATCTTGGTTATGAATTTTTTTTGATGGGATAAAAGAATTCTAAAGGTGAAGAAATAAGTCTTTTTAAGATAGCAGATCGAATCTTTCTACGGCCAACGCTTTTAATTTTACGCGCACGAATAGCTACGGACATGGCAAGCCAAAAGCTAACTGACAAATTTAAAAGACCTATGGCAATGATTCCAAGGCAAGCTAAAATAAAATCCACTTGTATAAATTCGTGAAATCCTATAGAAGACATTGCAAAAGTGAGTGCCCCTGTTGATAAAGTAACGTGTCTTACATCTAAAGGAAGTCCAAAAAAAAGCCCTAACGTGGGCACCATGCCGAGCATAAATCCTAAGGAAATATTTCCTCCGAAACCAGAAATATTATTTGCGAAAAAGGTCGACATTTTTTCAGCATTGATTCTTCCAAAGACAAATATAATTCTTTTATTTTTTGCAATTGCTTCTGGCAATCTCCTGTAAACAGCCCAATTTTCTAGCCAACCTGCAGCTATACTAGATAACCAAAGTAAAAATCCTGTGAATATAGCATAAAAAATACTAGGCCCTAAAATAGATAATGATTGAATCGTTGTTAGGGCTTTTTGCTCCGATAAAACATTGTGGCCTGTCATAAATTGTACAATTAAATTAATTATAATTACGCTTGGAATAACTAAGGTTAAATTTCCAAAAATGGCTGCAAATTGTGACCGTGTTAATTTAGTAACTTCATCCACAAACTCATTGAGTAACGTTTCGTCTTGAGAATCGTGTAATTTCCCTGCTAATGAAGATGCTGTCATAGAGGGCTGTTTTGTGGCAAGACTAAATCCACAAAGCTGGATAAAAATAAAGCTACCTGCATAATTAACTGACGCAAAAAATCCTTCAAAAAAGTGAGGTAATTTCAAATAAGAAAGTAGGAACTTTATGAAAGTTGTCATTGCCGTGAGAATTCCTCCTCCACCAGCCGATTTAAACATTTCAAAATATTCTTTTTTATTAGTTGTTATATAATGCTCTCCTGTTTTTCCCGATCTTTCTGCAATTTTACGAGACAATTGATTGAGATTCGTTTGAATAAGTGCAAGAAAACTTTTTTTATCAATACTGTCTCTTATAAGTTTTGATATAAAAAAAGGAATGATACTAATTTTTCGATCAAAATCAGAGGTGTTTAAAAATGCAATAAGTATTTGCAGCCGTGTGAGGTGAAAAGATAATTTTTCTAGTTGATATACCAGTGTGACACTAATGCCATATTCATCAAGGTGTTGAAAAACATCTTTAATGGAATCTTTACACTTTAAAATATTGATTTCGCAGTTGTGAGTTAATTGTGATAAATCAGTTTGTGATTTATCACGATAAGATTTTAAAAAATAATCGACACTTTCGCTCAAAGAGATATAAGGAGAGTCCTTAATGCTTTTTAAATTTGTTCTTTTTCTTATGGCATCGGATAGTCCTATGGCGTGAATTTGACTTGTTAAAATATAAATGGCGTCTTCAATGTCACCCATGATTTTCTGCCATATATTTTCATCCAAAGTTTCATAAATAAATAATTCATATAATTTAAAAATTGTTTCTTTAGATAAATTTTTAACCCATATTGCATCTTCTTCTCTAGGAAAAATTTTTAAAAACAACTCTGAAAGTTCTTTTTCATCGGGAGGTGTTGGAATTATTTTATTTAAAATTCTATCAGTGGCTTCTTGTAGAAATCCTGACTCTTTAGGAAGACCCGTGTAACAAAATAATTGTAGTGCATTTGTTTCTTGAATAACGGATCGAAATGTTTTAGCAACAGATGATTTCCATTCCATATTTCTATCAAGAAGTTGAAGAATAAAGCGCACTCGTACCGTATGAATTTGTCCTGTACTGGAGTCAAATTGAATAGGTATTTTATCTGTAGAGCGAATCCATACCATGAGATTTTGAATCCACTCTACTTTTTCTTCTAAAGATAATTTAGGATTTGCACTAGAAAGAATGGAGTTTAAATCATACTTTGTATTTTCAGCATGAATAAACTTATCAATTCCGTTTATGAAATTTTTTATTATTTTCAAAAGAACCTCCTTTTACTTTCTATCGCATTTCTGCCAATCTATGATATACCCTATTGGGCTCTTGTAAACGAGGTGAGTTTTTATGAATAAATTTTTCAACGAATTAAGATCAATTTTATTAATTATTGCAGCCATATTTGCGTTTCGTTCTTCCGTATTAAATTGGTATGTCATTCCTAGCGGTTCCCTTTTACCCACTTTGAAAATCGGAGATCATGTTGTGGTAAATAAATTATCCTATGGAATAATGTTACCTTTTATGGAAACTCGGATTTTTAGTTGGGCGCAACCTCAAAGGGGTGACATTGTTGTATTTGAGGGGCCTGAATCAGAAAATCAGTTGACTCTTATAAAGAGAGTCGTCGGATTGCCTGGAGACAAGGTTACATTTACAAATGGAATTCTAACAATAAATGGAGTTCTTGCAAATCAAGTTTTGCAAACAGACCGCTCTATCCTAGAAAATATGGGCGGAACCGAGTCTGCTGATAGTTATGATTTGTACTCAGAGTCTGGATTTAGCAACTTTTCGCATTATATCCTGAAAAGAAAATGGAATAGCGTTACCGATAGTCAAACTCAAACATGGGTTGTTCCTGATAAAAAACTACTGTTAGTTGGAGACAATCGCGATAATTCAGCAGATGGCAGATTTTGGGGATTTATGGATCAAAATCGTATTTACGGACGCGCTTTTCTTATTTCTTATTCTACTTATGATAAAAAGGATTCTCTTTTACCAGGATTTAGAAGTGATAGATGGTTTAAAGAAATCCAGAATTAATATTCTCCTATACTCGAAAATTTGATCGCCCTAATAAGGTGCATTTTCTTTTTTTCTTGTTTTATTCGCGATAAAATCAAAAATAATTTTTAATAGTATAGGCGTGACAGATAAAATGAAGATTAGTAATAAAAAGTAAGGAGAAACAAAATCATTTAAACTTTTTAAGCTGTGAATTTGACTTCCTGTAAAGGAATATAGAATGACTAAAGGAAGTGTTCCCATTTGTGTAATGATATAAAATTGCCAAGTAGGGATCTTGGTAAATCCCATTCCTACGTTTACGATAAGAGCGGGTATCACACCTGAAAAGCGAACTGATAATAGATATATCCAACCATCTTTTTCAAAGCTATCAATGACATGTTGAATTTTTTTATTTATTCTTTTTTTACTATTAGACTTTTGATATAAATATCGTGTTAAGAGAAATGATGCCGTATAGGAGGCGCTTACCATAAAAGAAAAAAGAATACTACCATTTATAAACCCGTACAAAGCACCAGCAAATAAAACATAAAAGGGACCCGTAAAAGGAATATAAAAAACTGTTAATAATACAAATGAGAGGCTGAATAATAATGTAAATAAAATCGTATGTTGATTATATATTGAATTTACTGCAGTAATAGCTTGTTGAATATAATCAATCATCATCATATCAATTTTATTATCTGTTTTTTCATGTGTGGAGATGAATTGTGATATAGCAAAACAAAATAAAATAATTGCTAAGAAAGTTAAATTTTTCTTCATTCTATGCCTCTTGCGAACAAATACAAGTGCAAAAATTACAATGAATATGTATAGTCTTGAAATAAAGCTGTTCATAACTGCAATAGCTTTCATTTAAACAATATGCGAATAGGATTTAAAATGATAGCTGATTCTCAAAATGCAAAATTTTCCCCTTGGCACTCTCCTATCACCGCTGAAGTCATTGCTAGTAAATCCATTTCTTTCACCGATTTGCACATAGATAAGGGAACAATTTATTGGTCTGAATCGCGTCCGAGTGAAAAAGGTCGTTCTGTCATTGTTTCGTTTGATAATAATGGAAATTATAAAGATGAAACTCCTGATTCCATTCAAGTAGGGACTTCTGTGCATGGATATGGAGGAGGAGCCTTTTATATTCGCGATGGAAACCTTTATTTTTCTAATGCAAAAGACGGGATTGTTTACTTAAAAGAAATCATCACAGGTAAAATCAGAGCTCTTATTGACTCTTTTGAAGGACGATTCGCTGATTTTAATGCTGATCCTTCTCATAAATATTTATATTGCATTCGTAAAGATGATAGTAACAAATCAAATTTTCCCCCCACAGAAGTCGTACGTATTTCAATTCAGAGTAAAAACGTAGAGGTTTTATTTACGGGCTGTGATTTTTATAGCAGTCCCACAGTGAGTCCTAATGGAAAAAAAATAGCGTGGTTGCAGTGGAATCATCCTAATATGCCCTGGGATGCGACAGAACTTTGGATGGCGGATATTTATCCCGATCATTCGATTCAAAATAAAATGCAAGTAATGGGTTCTCTTCCTGAGGCTTTTTATCAACCCTCCTGGAATGAAAATAACGAACTTTTTGTTTGTTCTGACAGAACAGGATTTTGGAATATATATAGAGTCGATCAGAATAAATTATGTGAAATTTTTTCAAAAGAGGCCGATTTTGGTCGCCCTATGTGGATTTCAGGAACGCGTTGCTATGATTTTTTAAATCAAAATGAAATTATTTGCTGTTATAGCGATAAAGGAATTTGGAAAACAGGAATCATTCATTTGTTAGATGAAAAATTTAAAGAAATAGATAATAATTTAAGCTGTATTTATAATATTGTTGCTCAAGAGAATCGTGTAGCATATTTTGGGGGAAATCCCAAATTACCATTGGCTGTTCTTTTTTCGAAAAATATTGATTTAGAAGAGCCAAAAATTATTCGTAATTCTATTGGCAATTCAATAGATGAAAATTATATTTCAATTCCAGAAATAATTGAATATCCTACGCGTGATAAGAAAACAGCTTTTGCATTTTATTATGCGCCAAAAAATCCGAAATATACTTATATAAATGATGAACTACCTCCTTTAATTATAAAAGTTCATGGAGGGCCCACAGCAAGTGCTGATTGTATGTTTAATGCAAAGGTTCAATATTATACAAGTAGAGGATTTTCTTATTTAGAAGTAAATTATAGAGGAAGTACTGGATTTGGAAAAAGTTATCGTGAGCAATTAAAAGGTTTGTGGGGGATACTCGATGTTGAAGATTGTATTGATGCCGCACTTTTTCTTTGCAAAAAAAACAAAGTTGATAAAAATAAATTGATCATTGCTGGTAGCAGTTCAGGGGGATTAACTGTTTTATCTGCATTATCTTTTCATAATATTTTTAAATGTGCTTCTTGTACTTATGGAATTGCGGATCTCATCGCATTATCCGAGCATATTCATAAATTTGAAGCCTATTATGATCAAGGTTTATTAGGTGGTTCTCCTCAAAATGCAAAGCAAATTTATATAGAAAGATCACCTATTCATTCAGCACATCATATTAAATCTCCTGTTATCTTTTTTCATGGAGATAAGGACTATGTAGTTGATGTAAATCAAACTTATAAAATTTCTGAAAAATTAAAAGAGAATCAGGTTTATCATGAAGTTTATATTTTTGAAGGAGAAGGACATGGCTTTAAAAAAGCAGAAAGTATTGTAAACTCATTGCAAAAAGAGTTAGAATTTTTTGTTAAGTGTCTTTAAAATTTTATTTTTGAATAAATACTTTAAAAATTAATCATCAGACATGGATATCTTATTTTTAAGATCACTTCCTTTATAAGTTCCTCTTATAATATTTATTTTAGAATATTCCAATCTTGGAAAAGATTTTATCTCTACTAACTTTATAACTTTTATATCTTCCATTTGCTGTAATATATCTTGAGCCAGTTCTTCTGAAGAAATAATAATAACTTTACATTTCTTTAATTGGCTTAATTTGTCTCTAAAGGAATAGAATGATTTTTGATTCTGATTGATATTATAAATATAGGGATGCCCTTTTAAATGATAGGCAAGTTGTGATGTCCATGTCCAATTTAATGATGCAAGAATAGTATCATTTTTAGAGCAACCATTTTTAGCTAATTCTTCAGGAGTTATAGATTTGGGAAGTTCAATCCCGAGCTCTTTTTCAATTCTTGTGTCTGTGAAAATATACCAAAAAAGTAATTTATAACCGATATTTCCATGGGATATATCGGTTATAAATTTTCTAGACTCTTTAAAACAAAGAACTGTTGGAATTGTTAAAGATATAAAAAAGAATAGAGGAATAAATATTTTGTTAAACTTCCAATTTGTTAAATCAATAGTAATGAATGGAATTAATAATAAAAATGCTGGTGAAATCCAGTAAGGTGCTACATAATTATAAAATGAAGCCAATAAAAAAATGAGGAATAAACCCGTAACTGGTAGTATAGCTAGAAAAATAAGTTTGGGTTCTATTTCTTTTATAGAATGAAATTTTTTTAGTAAAATTATTTTATAAACTCCATATCCGAATAATACCGGTGAAATATAGAGAGAAGATTCAATAATATAAGAGATAGGATTGTCAAGTCTAAAGGAGAAAGAGCCAAAGCCATGATTTAATTGGAATAGAAAAGACGCATAATGGTTTTTTATATTCCAATATAGAGTTGGCATTGCTGTGAGGATAAATGAAAATATAAATATACTTAAAAATATAAATATATTTTTTAAATTTCTTTTGTTAACGATAAGTATTGTTAAAACTAGAAGAAATATAATAGGTAGCATATGATACTTGGAATTAAAACCCATGCCCCCCGATATCCCTAAAATAAAAATTAAAATAAGGGAATCTTTTTTATTTAAATCAAAGTATTTTATTATTTTTAGTGAAATGAAAAATGAAATAGATAAAAATGTTAATAATGAAAAATCTGGCATTAAAATAAAGCTTTGAATGCTAAAAACAGGAATAATATTATAAATTATTTCTAAGTATAAGACTTGTTTTAAATTTGCTTGTTTATTTTGAAATGACAAAATTATATTTAAAGAGAGTATTAAAAAAATACTTGTAATTAAACTAAAAATAGGAACAAAAAATCTTAAATTATTTTCGTTCTGAGTTATGATTGTTCCAAGGCGGCAAATCCAGGCAATAGCTCCCGGGTGATCGTAATAGGATAAACTTAAATAGCGTGACCAGTCCCAGTAATAGGCTTCCACATCTGCGATGGGAAAATGTTTGCTCCATGCAAAATGAATGATTAAAAAAACTATTAAAAAGGGATAAATTTCCCATCGTTTCCATGAGAATGTTGTTACTTCAAGCTTTTCAATAAATTTAAATTTCATTTATTTTCCATTTCAAGGAAGAAAATATTTTCTTCCTTGCTAGAGTCTATCGTATTTTAAATTATTTTATGAGATGGGAAAATATTTTGCAAAAAAATTGGCAATTTTATGAATCATAAAATTACAATTTGATTAACTAATTTCCTCTGAGTTCCGCATGAAATTCATTTTTAACAGCTTCTATAACTGCATTCGATATTTTTTGAATGTCTTTATCTGTAAAGGTTCTTTCAGTTGGAATTAAAGAAATATGAAAAGCGATAGACCTTTTATTTACTGGCATTTCTTTTGCTTTATAAATATCAAAAATTTGGACTGTTTTTAATATTGCAGGAGTTTCTTTTACAATGAGATTTTGTAACGAATTTGCGACAACATCATTTAATTTTTGCGCCGTGATATTCTCATCTAATAAAAATGCAAAATCTCTAGATACAGTAGGAAATTTTTGAACTGCAGAAGAACGGTTTAATAGATTTTTAGGTCGTGAAATGGAACGTAACAGTACAGCCACATTCAATTCAAATGCAAAGCAAGGAACATCTATTTCATAATTTCTCATTGTCTTAGGATGTAATTCTCCAGCCCATCCTAAAGAAACAGAATTATTTTTGTCATCAACAACATAAAAGCCAACTCGTCTGCCAGGATGGAATGCTTTTGCCAAAGGATGATATTTAGCTGAATGATCATTTGTAGAATGATGCTCTTCACAGATTTTTACTGTTGTGATTGTGAGATCAACACTGTGACATAATTCAACGATATGGCTCATAATGTCATGTAAAGTCCAATTTACTTCCCCCGAGTTTTGCCAGTTTTTTTCCATTTTATTGCCAAAGGTTACACCCGCAAGGCGTGGTGTTTCCACAGGTCGGCCTGCCTGGCTTTTTTCACGGGAGTAAGCATAGCCTTGGGAATAATGATACTCTAAAGCATTTTCAACATTTTGCGCTAATAAAGCAGAAATTCCTAAGGATTCTCCATTTTGTTTGAAAACTCGTTCTCCATGTGCATCATAATTTTGGAATGTTCTGCAGGAGTGAAATAATTGTCCACTTTTTGTGCCATAGCTTAAATTTTTTCTAACTTTTCTTAATAAATCAGGAATTAATGTGGTGTGCATCAATGGCTCATCACCAATAATGGGATTCATTAAAGCAACAGGTTCTCCCAATGCATTTATAGAATTTAATCCCAGTTTTTCATGGTCATCTGCTCTCATGAAATGGAGACTGATGACTTCATTGTAACCTAATGAAGCACAACGTGAACTTAATTTTTCTAAATATTTATAATGAGGATCATCGTAATTTACAATGGCGGGTGAAATAAAGGGAGTCGATGGTACGTTATCGATTCCTACAATACGAATAAATTCTTCAACTAAGTCTGCTTCTCCAACAATATCTGAGGATCTCCAGGAAGGAATTGTTACTTTAGTTGATTTTTCTGTTTTATTTGAAAGAATAAATCCGAGCGACTCTAATATATTGAGTTGCTTTGTGTATTCAATAATAGGTGCGCCTAATATTTTTTCTTGTGCTGTAGAGTGGAAATCAATTTCTAAATTACGAAACTCTGTTTTAATTTCTGGTTTATTATTTTCTTTTATAGAATGAACTGTTCCACAGTATTTTGGTTTTACTTCTTGTAAATTTGTTACAAGTGCAAAAAATTCAAGTGCTGATTTAAAGCGTGATGCTTCGTCAATTCCTTTTTCAAACATAAAGCTGGCTTCAGTTTGTCTTGCATGTCTGCGTGAGGTGCGTCTGACGGAGACGGGGTGTGGATTGGCAAATTCGACCACTATTTTCTTTGTTTCATAAGAAACTTTTGATTGCTCGCCACCCAATACTCCTAAAAGTCCTTGTATTCCTTCAATGTCACAAATGACTTCATCTGCTTCTTGGAGCTCTCTTTCTTTAGCATCTAATCCAATAAATTTTTCACCTTGTTTTGCTTTGCGCAGAATAAGCTTTTTAGCATTTGGATTTTGTGATGAAATTTTATCGAGATCATAAGCATGACTGGGTTGTCCATGAGCAAGTAAAATATAGTTTGACGCATCGACAATATTATTAATTGAATTTTGACCTAAGTTTTCTAGTAAATTTCTAAGCCACGCAGGACTGTGGGTCACTTGTGTGGAATCGATGGCAACAAAAAAGGCGGGGCATTGCAAATGATTTTCCGCAGAAAAAGTAACACCAGCGCAGTTTACAGATGAATTTTTAAGAGCATCTTTTTTAATGACATCTTCAGATATAGTCACTTTGTGAGCAAATCCCGGATTTTCTTTTTTCTCAAAAGGAACGCCTGAATAAGTAAGTCCCGCCATAATTTCCCTTGCTACTCCTTCATGGCAAAGCATATCGGGTCGATTGGGAGTGACGCTCAACTCAAGTAACACATCGGATATTTCTAAAATATCAAATAAAGGATAACCTAGTTTTTGAGATAATATATTAGTTGAAATTCCACCTTGGGCATCCTGTTCTATTTCCCAAATTCCGTCACCATCAATATCTTTATTTATGGGTAAGCCAAGTTCCTCACGTGAGCAAAGCATGCCATTGCTTTCAATTTCTCTAATTTTAGATTCTTTAATTTCCAAATTATTTGGTAATTTAGTAGAAGGTAAAGCAACGGCAACATACAAACCGGGACGCGCATTTTTTGCGCCACAAATGATTTGTCTGAGGTTAGATTCGCCGGCATTCACTTGACATATTTGTAGCTTTGCGGCGTTGGGATGGGGCTCTGCTTTTTCAATCCGTCCTACGACAACGGTTTCAAGACCTTCTCCTTTTATTATTATGTTATCGACTTCAAAGCCTTGTTTCGTTAATAAGGGAGTTATTTTATTCAAATCAAATATTTTTGTTTCAATCTGTTTGCTATTAATATTTGTATATTTTGTTAATTTAGGAAGTGATATGAATTTTTCCACAAAATTTAAACTTGCTAACATATTTGTTACCTTTAATTATATCTGTTAGGGAATTAGGACAAGGCAAATGATTTTAAGAAGGAAACATCTCCGTCTAGCATGGAGCGTAAATCGGCAATGGCAAAGCGATCTTTTGCCATGCGATCAATTCCAAATCCTAATGCAATCCCGCTGTAGACATTGGAATCTATTCCGCAACTTTCTAAAACTTTGCGATTGACGAGACCACATCCGCCAATTTCAGACCATCCTGTGTGCTTGCAGCTGCGACATCCTTTGCCAAAACATTGTTGGCATTCCACATCAACTTCGGCGCTGGGTTCTGTGAAAGGAAAATAACTGGAGCGGAAACGGAGTTTTACAGGTCGTCCAAAAGCCGCATTGAGCATTTCATTTATGGTGTGTCTTAAATGGCCCAGGTGTATACCTTTGTCCACGATGAGGCATTCAATTTGTCTAAATGAAGGTAAGTGAGTCATGTCATATTCGTTGCGATAAACGCAACCAGGGCATACAATTTTTAAAGGTAATTTACGTTCCATCATGGCATGGCTTTGCACATTGCTTGTGTGTGTTCTGAGAACCCATTCGCTTGCGAGAAAAAATGTGTCCTGCATTTCGCGCGCAGGGTGATCTTTTAAGACATTTAAGGTGTCAAAATTATAAAAATCATTATCTATTTCGGGTCCATCAACAATGGAAAAACCCATGCGTTGAAAAGGTTCCAAAAGGTCACGCATTACTGTCATAACAGGGTGTCTAGAGCCAATGTTGATATTGGGTAGAGGGAGGGAAATATCTTCGTTTTCTTGGGATAATTTCTTTATTTCTGCTTCGTTTCTCCAGCTTTCAATAAAGTGTTTTAAACAGCTTTCAATTTCATTTTTCAATTCATTGATAAGTGCGCCCGCATTTTTTCTTTCCTCTGCAGGAATATTGCGTAATGATTTCAGCCATTCTTGCAGGGGAGAGTTTTTTCCACTAAAACGAACTCTAATTTCCTCAATTAAATCATGAGTAAATATATCAATCACAGGAGTTTTTTTACCACCTAAACCCACAATTCCTATAAAAATATCTCTTTCTTTAACAATAATCACTTTGAGCTCTTCAAGGTTTTGATACGTCGTCGAAGAGGGGGTATTTAGGATTTGTTTTATTTCATCGGTTCCTGACATAATTAAAGAATCTCCTGAATTCATTTCGGATTTAAAAACTGCTGAAAAATACAAGCAAAAATATATATTTTCGCTTCATTTTAATTCAGCCTAGTGTATATCGTGACTTACCTAAATAGCAACGCGAAAGAAAGCAAATCATTCTGACAATTTTTATATTTTTTCTAACTATTTTAAGAGTGGTTATGATTATCTGAGGAAATAAAAGCTTTTATAAAATAAATAATTATAGATTTTTTTATAACTTATAGGGAGACTCTCATGAATTTCAACAATACTTTTGCTTCATTGTTTTCAATCATATTCATTTCGGGGTGTGGGAATGGAAAAAGTACCCATATGGAAAAGGTCATAATACCTCCTCCTTTGGTAAAAGAAAATTTCCAAGCAATTTATGCCATACAAAATGAAGATGGGACTTATTCAACAAATCAAGGTATTTGGGAAGTTCCTGAACATGTAAAAACAGTAAAAATTATTGGCTGTTCCGGTGGGAATGGAGGTGGAGGCGGAGGAGCTGGTGGAGCAGGCGCTACTTTTTTCGATGGAAATTGGAATGGATCTTCTGAGGGAGGAAATGGCTCTCATGGAGGAGCCGCTAATAAACAAGAGATCAGCCCATCAGGTAATGTAGGAACGATTGGTACATTACATGGACGACCTGCAGGCAGTGGTGTGCCCGGAGGTTACCCCAAAGCAGTTAATGCTACAGTAAATGGAGGATTCGGAGAAATAGGAGAGTTAACATATTTTGGTGACTATATTTTCAAATCTGCAAATGAAAATGAGCAAAACTTTAAAAACACTGTGAAGACTATTATTTCAGAAGATATTGATAATATTTGCTTGGGCGGAATGGGAGGTGTTGGCGGTGCCGGGGGCATCGGTGGCAGGAGAGACTCTCGGGTTGCTGGAAATGGAGGACAAGGAGGAAATGGTATAGATGGAAATCACGCTTTAATGTACGAAAAAATTATTAATGTGACTCCCTTTCAAAAAGTTTCTTATCAAGTAGGGCGTGGGGGTCGTGGAGGCTCCGGAAGTTCTGAAGTGGTTTCAGGGCAATTTGATGAACGGACTGGATTTTTTCCACGCGGTGGCGATGGATCTCCTGGTCAAAATGGCCAAGCAGCAAAACCAGGAGTCTTGTACATTCAATGGGTAGGGCTTTAATTTTGAATTTGTTATCAATTATTGATTAATTTAAAATTAATAACTACATAAATTTAATTTTAAAAGTTTGAAAAAATAACAAAAATAGATTACCAATAATTTAAGGATAGAAGCATATTCTATCCTTTTTGAATTACTTTCTTATTACAAAATTAAATAAAGGGAATTATTTAATATGCTATCTAATATCAATTTTTTTAAAAAGATAAATAAAAATTATTTATAGTTTTTATTTATCTTTTTTTCATTTTTTATTTTTACAAATGTATATTCTAATTCTCCTATCATTTGGAAAAAGATAATTGGAAATTTCAAATCAAGTAGCAGTGTTGTTGCTTCTAAAACTGATATTCATGGCAATTTATATGTGCTAGTAAATTCAAAAGAAAGTTTAGGAACTTCGCTTATTGATATTAAAAATGATCCTGAAATTTTAGAAAGAAGTTCTAAATATGAACTTATACCTGTTGATAACATATCTTCAGAAGAAAATAAAAATGTTACTTATTTAGTTAAATATGATGAACACGGAATGAAAAGTGCAATTTATGTTGTAAATGAATTTGCAGAGAGTGATTGCACAATAGGATATGACCTTGCAATTGATGATTATGGAAATGTTTATATTATTGGAAGATTCAATAAAGATAAATTGTTTAAAACTTTTGTTACTAAATACAGTGCAGAAGGTATTGCAAAGAGGATTTTTGAACCCAAAATTTCAGTTTCTGGAAATAAAATTTTGGTTTCAAAAAAAGGAAATATTTATATATATGGAAGATATGAAAGTAAATATTCTTCATGTATGAATTGTGTATTTATTGAAAAATTAAATTCGGAAGGCGATTCCATATGGGTTAAAACATTTCAAGATAATTCATCACATCTTAATTTTGAAGTATTAAATTCAGCTGCCATTGAACTTGATGAAAGTGAAAATATTTTTATTGTGATTCATTCAAAAAATGGAATAAAATTTCAAAATATTTTTCCAAAAATTGGGCATGAAGATTCATTTGTGATCAAACTAGATTCAGAAGGAAAAGAAATTTGGTCTAATTTATTTGGTGATGCTGAATATAGAACAATAATTTATTCGCTAGATTTAGATTCAGAAGGAAATATATACATTGTTGGTTCCATAGCTGGAAGCAACAGTCGTTCTTTGCTTTCTATAAATGGAGAAAATGGATTTTTAGCTAAGTTAGATAATAATGGGAATAAAATATGGAATCGTTTTTATGGCTTTACAAATTATATAACGCAATTTCATGAAGTTAAGATTATTAATAAGGACATATTTTTAGTTGGATCTACTTCTAAAAACTTAATTAAAAAATCTCATGGCGCATTAAATAAAAATATTTTTTTAAGAAAATACAGTTTAGAAGGTAAAATAATTAAAAGTATTCCAATACCTATTGATCCTGTATTTAAATTTGATTTATTTAGTTATTTAAAACAGGGAGTTCATATCGATATTAATTTAGAAGGAAATATTTATATAACAGGAGTTAAGGGAAATGATGATATAAACGAAAAATCGTCTCATGCGTATGATGGTTTTATTATGAGACTTCATAAAATGAATGAGTTTAATTTTCAAGAAAACTCAATACCTAATGAATAGATATTGAGTTTATTCCTTATTTACTTTCCATGGGGGGATAGCATTTTGGTAGGATCAACCCATTCTTCAAACTGTTCTGCGGTTAAATAACCTAATGCAATGGCTTCTTCTTTTAAAGTCGTTCCATTGTGGTGAGCTGTTTTAGCAATTTTAGCTGCTTTATCGTAACCAATATGTGTATTAAGCGCTGTCACAAGCATAAGTGATTTTTGCATCAAGTCATTAATGCGTTCCGTATTTGCTTTAATTCCTTTGGCACAGTGTTCATTAAATCCAATAAAACAATCTGAAAGTAGTCGAATAGAATGTAAAACATTGTGAATAATAACAGGTTTAAATACATTCAATTCAAAGTTGCCTTGGCTGGAAGCAATTGTTACGGCAACGTGATTTCCCATGACTTGGCAACAAGCCATAGTTGCGGCTTCGCTCTGTGTAGGGTTGACTTTTCCAGGCATAATGGAGCTTCCGGGTTCATTTTCAGGAATGGAAATTTCGCCAATGCCACAACGAGGGCCTGAAGCAAGCCATCTGACGTCATTGGCAATTTTCATAAATGCCGTAGCCGTAGTGTTCAATGCGCCCGATAAACTTGCGAGAGCTTCTTGTCCTGCTAAAGCTTGAAATTTATTGGGAGCGGTAACAAAGGGAATTCTTGTTAATTCGGATAATTTTTTAGCAATCCCTTTGGCATAATCTTTATGTGAATTTAAACCTGTACCAACCGCTGTTCCTCCAGCAGCAAGCTCACAAACCATTTCCATGGAATTTAAAACCGCTTTTTTGCACATTTTAAGTTGAGTCGCCCAACCACTGATTTCATCACCAAGGGTGAGAGGTGTGGCGTCTTGAAGGTGGGTTCTGCCAATTTTTACTATTTTTTCATATTCTTTAGCTTTTGACTCAAATGTTGAGGTAATAGCGTCAATTGCTGGAATAAAGTTTTCATAAATAGCTAAAGCTGCTGCGACGTGCATCGCCGTCGGAAAGCTGTCATTGGTGCTTTGTCCTCTGTTCACGTCATCATTGGGGTGAATAGGTTTTTTAGATCCTATTTTACCGCCGGCAATTTCAATTGCTCTGTTTGAAATCACTTCGTTAAAATTCATATTTGTTTGTGTGCCCGATCCGGTCTGCCAAACGACTAAGGGAAAGTGATCGTCAAATTTTCCTGCTATGACTTCGTCAGCAGCTTGGCTGATAAATTTTTCTTTTTCAGCATCAAGTTCACCAAGTTGGCTATTAATTTGAGCCGCCGCTTTTTTGACTAAGCCGTAAGCCCTTATAAATGCTCGAGGAAATCTTTCGCCACTGATTTTAAAATTTTCAAAACTACGCTGTGTTTGAGCTCCCCAGTACGCACTCTGTGGAACGGCAATTTCGCCCATACTATCTGTTTCTATGCGAGTAGACATAGTAGAATCTCCTAAAAGGGAATTAAAGAATAAAGAAAGAGGAAGTGATCTTTTCTGAACAGAAGCCAGCAAGGTCGACCCTTTACTTATAGGGTTGGGCGTTCAATGTATCAAGTTTTCGGTGGGCTAAAGAGCATATTTTTCAAACCGATAATGAATCATCAATATGTCGACTGCTTTGAGGTGCAAGGAATGGAAGTGGTAGTAAACAATACAACTATTGAGTTTTCAGGCCTCTTAAATGAGGAATCTTCTATAGAAGTGATTAGAAAAGGCCTTGAACAAGCTTTCGCGAACTCGAAGGATAAAGTGATTCGTCTTGACTTTTCAAAGGTAAAACGTGCTAATTCATGCGGAATATTAGCTTGGTATAAAATTCTTGACGGTTTTAAAGATGGCAAATGTATTTATGTGAACGTTCCCAGATGGTTGGTTGAACAATTTAATATCAGCGATTTTTTAAGCGATAAAACTCTGGTTGAAAGCATTCAAGCTAATTTTTACTGTCCCTCAAATGACACTCATGAAACTTTGCTGTTAACTTTAGGAAAAGAAATTCCAATTTTAGATAATTATGATGATTTTAGTTTAGTACTAAAAAATAAAGACGGTTTAGATTTAGAAATTGATTTTGAACCCAATGAATATTTTTATTTTATTGCTTCAAACTCGAAACGGTTTAAGGGAGAAGCTGCTTGAAAGTTGTATGCTTTTTACCTGACTCAATTGCCTTTCAAAATAAACTTGGGATGCTGACGCGTTCTGCGGGTGTTGATTTTCAACCTTGTAAAACCGAGGAAGAAGCAAAACTTTTTGCATCAAAAGAAAAAAATGATCGCTTTTTTTTATTTACCGATGCCAAAAAAGTCGATTTTTTAAAAGAATTTTCATTTGCCTATCCTGAAAGTCGGATTATCGTTATTCTACAAGAATCTCTACAAAAAATTATTCCTTCCTTAATTGATTGTGTGAATATTCAATGTTTTGTAGCAACAAATAACGGCGAATTTGATGCCCGTGAATTAATCTTATTATTAAAAAAATTTGAATCAAAGGATTATCCAGGACTCGATAAACATTTAGGATTTCCCGCTATATTTAGTGAAAAAATAATAAAAAATCAGGCCGATAAAAGAGAAGCCCTCACTTTGTTAGAGGGATTTATATTAAAAATTGGTGGAAATACAGAACGCTTTAAGCAATATGCGCAAAGAGTTTGTGACCTTGCTGATGAATTGTTACTTAATGCAGTATTTGATGCCAATCCACGTCTTAAAGATAAAGCTCGCCATGAACCTTTTGAACTTCAAGATCAAGAATCTGTGAAAATGAAATGGGGTTTTGATGGAGAAGTCTTTGGCATTTCAGTGTTAGATCAATTTGGTGGTCTTACTAAAAAAACTGTTATGCAATACTTAGATGACAATCAAAAAACCGAGTCTATGGGAAAAAGAGCCAGTGGTGGTTTAGGAATAAAATTAATATTTGATAGACTTCACCATTATATTGTTAATGTGAAACCAGGAAAAACAACAGAAATTGTATGTCTTATGCGTTTCGATAAAAGATTTAAAGACTTTGATAGCAGATTAAGAAGTTTTCATTTCTTTTTAGTTGAGGATCATCAAACGAAATGACAGCAGAATTTAGCAAGGACTTGGATAAAGCTCTTGCGGCACAAATTCTTAAAAATGTTTCTACAGGGATATCCTTATTTAGCCCTGAAGATCATTTTATGCGTTGGTGCAATGCGACATTTAAAAAACAAACTTGGTTTGGCGGTGCTGGAAAATCCGCATCTAAAGTAAGTATCAATGATTTATTCGATAAAAAAGATCATAAATTAATATACGATTTATTTAATATTGCCATGAGTTTAGGTCAGGCTTATGATTTTCAAAGACAAGTCAGAAGAGGACCTGTAGGCTCCTTTCCTGCCGAAGTAAAGTTACATAAAATTATTATCAATAATAACTCAAAAGAAGAAATTTTAATCTGCATGGAAATTTCTGATTTGAGTTTGACAAAAATGTACGATGAATTGCAAAGTACACATTCACAAATGCGTGAAAAAATGGCCGATTTAATGTCTGCTCAAGCGGAATTACATTATTCCGTACGCATGAATACAATTTCAGAAATTGGCGCCGATATTGCGCATCAATTGATTAATCCAATTACAATGTGCCGCGGTATTTTGCAAACACAAATTATGCCGAGTTTAGCTGAAAAAACAGCGCAAGAAGATATGAAACAAGCCTTAAAATACATGCAAGATATTCAAGATCTCGCTGTATGGTTTAGAAAGTTTTCCAATCCCAAATTATCTGAGACTCAAGTTACAAAAATTATGAGCATGGTTGATGATGCTCTCATGCTCAATGTTCACAGATTCACCACTCAAGGTGTGACTTGTAAAATTCGAAAAGATGATACTTATGACCCTTCTGTTTTAGCCAATCCTGTTAACTTTATTATGTGGCTGAATGCTGCCTTTGCAGAACTGTGTAATGTGATCCCACAAGGTAACAGTGTTATTTATGTTGATATCAATGGAAATGATGAATTTGTTACGATATCGGCTCAATGCGCTTGTGTCGCAGGCGGAAAACAAAAAATAGCAACAACAACACTTGAAAAATTTGCAAATAAAATGCCCGGCAGTGCAAAATTTGAAGCTATTTTACAAGAATCTCATGTGACATTTAGTTTAAGCTTAAATTGCTTTCAAGAAGTGGAAGAACATAAAGAGGATCAGGAAAAAGAAGATGCTTCAACTGAGGGGCAAGCATCAACTGCAAAATTTGCAGGTAAAGACAATCCCCTTGTCCTTATTGTTGATGATGAACCCGATATCCGTCGCCTTGTAAAGCGTGCTATGAAGCAGTCAGGTTGGGAATCTATTGAAGCAGGAGATGGCTTAGAGGCTCTTGAATATTTCCAAGATCAAGAAAAGAAACAACTGGGCGATCGCATTGTCGCCATCGTTTGCGATGTGCGTATGCCTCGCATGACAGGGCCTCACTTTTTAGTTGCCCTTCGTGAAGAAAAAATTCAAACCCCCTTCATTTTCTTTAGCAGTAACTTGGTAAATCAAGGTGGCGAAAACGGCTTTAAATACGACAATGTTTTTTATATCACGAAAGAAGCCGGTTTGGATGAAGTGAAAAAGGTTGTTGGTAAGTTTATGCCGGCGAGTAAGTCTAGTTAGGACATGTTCTCAATCTGAATTATACTCCTCATTCATTTTTAATTCAGTTACTTTATACTAATTTCTGTCACTCTAAAGGCAGTATACATCGTATATGCTGCGAATGATTATAAAAGAATCTATTGCTCACGAGGTCAACGCAACCCTAAAGATAATCGAAAAAATAGCGAACAAAAAATAAGCAATTTTTTGATCTTACATTCTTAATCAATTGAAAGTTAAAATACCTAGGTCAATAAATTGGGATAAGAATATTTTGTATAATACACTTTATAAAAAATAAAAAGCATTTTACTCTTGTTATATTCCCATGTTTGCCTTATTTATAAAATGTACTATTATTCAAGAGAAGAAGAAAATCGTTTTTAGATTAAAGTTATTTAAGAAAATCCATTTATTCTAAAAACTTTGTATCATTCTTGTTAAATAGACTATGTGATACTGTGTTTTATTAAAATTGCTTCCTAATAGGTTGTTTTGAGGTTTCTTAAGAATACTGCCGAAATTTTTTGCAGAATTGGTATTTCAATTTACTTGGAATAATAGCTAGCATTAATTTCTCTATAAGCATTGCTGTTCTTAGTAAATTAAACATAACGAAAAGAGAGCATGAATGAAAATAAATCAAGAATTATTTCGTGTATATATGAAAAAGGTTTTGATAGTCTCAATCGATACTTTACTTGTTATTATTTTATTGCCAATCGCACTTTATATGAGAGTTGAAGGAATTGATTTTACCAAATATTCCGAAATATTATTCCCTTACTATTATATTCTTACAGCAATCTCATATATATTTGCATTTTTTTTATTAAAAACTCATAGAGTAATTTTTAAAATAGCAAGTATTTTTACTGCAATTAGAGTAACACTAGGAGCACTTTTAGGAGCGTTTCTATTTTATATTTTATCAAATTTTATATTTAATCTAGATCAAATACCAAGATCCGTGTTTATTATTCAATTTCTTCTTTTCGTGCCAGCTAGTGGTCTCTTTAGATTTTATTCTAGAATTATTGACAGTTTTTCCCACAAATTTTTTAAACATGGTATACCGACTCTTGTGTATGGAGGAGGAATAAATACAAGCCGCCAATTACCTTCCTTACTAAATGCTCGTTCTGAATTCAAAATTTTTGGAATACTTGATGATTCTATTTTTAAAAAGGGTAGCGATATACTTGGAATTAAAGTTCTAGGGTCTGAAAAAGATCTCCCAAGTCTAATTAAAAAATATAAAATTGAACAAATTATAATTTCTATGCCAAGTGCCTCTGGAGAACGTGTCCGTTTTTTGGTTAAACAAATGGTAAATTTAAATCTTAAAGTAAAAATACTTCCAAGCCCTGAATCATCTCTACTAGATCCAAATGACAAGGAAACAAAACTTAGAGACATTAAAATAGAAGATCTCTTAAAACGAACACCTCGCAGTATTGATAAAGAATTAATAAGAGAAACGATTGAAAATAAAGTTGTTCTAGTTACGGGAGCGGGGGGATCCATAGGATCAGAGCTTGTAAGACAAATTCTTGTCTTAAATCCCAAAAAACTTATTATGAATGACTCTTCAGAGTTTGCATTATACAAAATTAATGAAGAAGTAGAATCTAAATATCCTACAACAGAAATACATGCAGTTCTTGCAAATATAGCAGATGATTTTTCATGTCATAATATTTTTAATCGATTCAAAATTGATATTATTTTTCATGCTTGCGCTTACAAACACGTTCCATTAGTAGAAGATAATATCTCCTCCGCTTCAATAAATAATATTAAAAGTGCATTAAATATTTTTTCACAAGCAGCTAAAAATAACGTTGAAAAAGTAGTACTTATTTCATCAGATAAAGCGATACGTCCTACTAATGTAATGGGAGCAACAAAACGAATTTGTGAATTATTATTACTTTGGCATTCTCAAAACATGAATAGTAAAACAAATTATTCAAGTGTTAGATTTGGTAATGTACTAGGTAGTAATGGTAGTGTAGTACCTAAATTTATAGAACAAATTAAAACTGGCGGGCCTATAACAATCACAGATCCTGAGATCACTAGGTATTTTATGCTAATACCCGAAGCAGTAGCACTTGTTTTACAAGCTGCAACATCAAAAAATTCTGGTGAAATATTTATACTAAACATGGGAAAACCAATCAAAATAGTAGATATGGCAAAAGATATTATCCAATTAATGGGTAAAAAACTTGATCAAGATATTATAATTAAATACACGGGCTTACGATCTGGGGAAAAACTTTTTGAAGAATTACATTTTGAGTTTGAAAATTTAGAAGAAGTAACCCCAGATTATTCAAGAATATCAGACATAATTCAAATAGATAAGAATTTAATAAATTCAATTCAAAATATTTTAAATTATGCTCAACGAGATAACGATTCAGAAGTAAAGCATTTAATCTTTTCTTTAATAAATCAATATGAAAAAGAAAGTAAACTACCCTTTAATTTTAGCCCTTATCTAAACAAGAACCAATTAGAAATAAATCATCCACAAGAAATAGATACGTCAAGTATAACTGCAGCACAAACAGAAATTTCAGGTTAAATAAAATGCAGAGTCAAGAAAATTTCATATATTTATTACTTGTACTTTTTTTTGTATGTGGCGTAATGCAAGAAATATGGAATTTTCTACTTTCTAAAACTAAACTAAAAAAACTAATTATTGATATTCCAAATAACCGATCAAGTCATACAATACCAACAGCTAGAGGAGGGGGGGCAATATTCTTTTTATTTGCTTCCTTTTCTTTTATTATTCTCGCAATGCAAAAACTATTGCCATGGCACATATCACTATTGCTTTGCATTTCATCTTGTTTTATTTCATTAGTCGGATTCATCGATGATATAAAAGGATTAACTGCAAAAAAAAGATTCCTTAGTCAAATATTGTGTATACTTTTAAATTCATTTATTTTTTATATGTTTTTCTCAAGTATATACTTTGAATATTCGATATTTGTTATTATAATATTTTGGTTTATTTTCTCTTTGAGTTTAATCAATTTTTATAATTTTGCTGACGGAATTAATGGTTACATTTCATTTCAATTTATTGCTTCTACAATATCAATAATAATATTTTCATATCAATCATTACAAATTAAGAGTAATTTTATTCTTACTTTTTCTATTATCTCAATCCCAACCTTAGGCGGAATTATTTTTTTCCTAAGAAGGAATATAATTAAAAGAAATATTTTTTTAGGAGATACAGGTAGTACATTTTTAGGATTCTTCTTATCTACTATATTTTTATTATCTTCATTTTATATATTCAACGAACAAAAAACAAATAATTTAATTAATCATTTAACCCCTTTTTATATTTTAATGACATGGATATTTTTTTCACATATTATTTTTCTCGATTGCGCTACAATGATATTAGCTAAATTAATAACAAAAATACCCATCAATAAAGCACACAAATTACACATATATCAAATCATCTCTAGAAAAAAAGGATTTACACATTTTAAAACCACAATTTTATTTTTTTCATTGCAACTAATGTTAAATCTTATATTTAGTTTTATTGCAAAAAATGTGAATATTTTTAATTTTTTTAGTTTGATTTTTTTATATTTAACAATATTAACAATTTTCTTAACAAAATATCACATTAAATCCTTAAAAAATCAAATAGAATCTATTTCTTAATTGGAAATTTTAATTATGACTAAAATACTTGTAACAGGTGCAACTGGTTTTCTTGGAAAAAAGCTATGCAAATTTCTTATAAAAGAAGGATTTAATGTCATAGGTACTTATCGATTGTATCACCCTCAAGATGAAGAATTTAATTTAATGCAATGGATTCAAATAAAAGACCTACAACCTAAAGAGGTTTGGACTGAAGCACTAAATAATTGCGATGTTATTATTCATGCTGCAGGAAGAGTTCATCAAATGGAACTAAATGAAACTTCAAATAATCTTTTTATAAAAGATAATATCCAGGGAACAGAAGCATTAATAAGTGAAATATTACAAGGTAAAAACAATATTAAACAATTTATATTTATAAGTTCACTTTTAGTTTACGGCAAATTTCAAAGAATGCCATTGAATAGAAATGATGAATGTCTTCCTGATACAGAATATGGCAAATCAAAACTTGAAGCTGAGAAAATGATTCAAAAAAGCTTTCATAATACATCTATAAATTGGACAATACTTAGACCTTCTGTAATGTATAATGATTCAGATGGTGAAAATACCGGTAATATAGCAAGCATTATTAATTATCTAAAAAAAGGAACTCCACTTCCTGTAAAAAACTTAAAAAACAAAAGAAGCTTTCTTTCCATAAATCGAATGATTGATTTTATAAGTCACTCCATTTTAAACGAAAATGTAAAAAATAAAATATTGAACATCGCAGATCCTGAACCCATCTCCACAGAAAAACTTGTCCTATATTTTGGAAATTTGATAAATAAAAAACCTAGGCTTGTTTGGATCCCATTTTTTATGCAATATATATTGGCTATTATGGGCGATATTATCCAAATGTTTGGAATAAGAGTACCTTGGAATACGAATGTGTTAACAAAAATTTCAAGTGATTTTTGGATAGAATCTGATTCCATTCCTAAAGAATAATAAAGGAGAAAAAGTTGCAGTTAGAAATGCCTTTCCAAAATTTATATAAAAATAAAAAAGTGTTTATTACTGGACATACAGGTTTTAAAGGATCTTGGCTAACACAGTGGTTACTTCAATTAGGCGCTGAAGTTGCTGGCTACTCCCTATATATCCCTTCACAGCCTAGTTTATATGAAATTTTAAATTTAAATTCAAAAGTAAAAGATTACAGAGATGACATTAGAAATTTTAACTCGCTATTAAGCGCCATCCAAGATTTTAAACCTGACATTATTTTCCACTTTGCCGCGCAACCAATCGTGATGGAATCCTATCGCGCGCCCAAAGAAAATTTTGATGTAAATGTAATGGGGATGGTTAATGTACTTGATGCAATTCGAGTAACTAAAGGAATTCAAGCCGCAGTATTAATTACGAGCGATAAGTGTTACGAAAACGTAGAATGGGAATATGGATATAGAGAGTCAGATCGCCTTGGAGGGAAAGATCCTTACAGTGCTTCTAAAGCTTGTGCTGAAATTATTTTTAGCTCCTATGTAAGATCTTTTTTCCAAGATCATGAAACTTTTCTTGCTACGGCAAGGGCAGGCAATGTTATTGGTGGAGGAGACTGGGCTGCCGATAGAATTATTCCAGACGCAATGCGTGCTTGGAGTCAAGGTTTAAGTCTAAAAATAAGAAATCCAAATTCAACAAGACCATGGCAGCATGTACTAGAACCATTAAGTGGCTATTTATGGCTTGGAGCTAAGTTGTTATCAAAGACAGCTCATTTGCATGGAGAATCATTTAATTTCGGGCCTCTTCAAGAAGCAAATCATTCCGTTGAGCATTTACTCCATATTTTAGAATCAAGTTGGAAATCACTTCCAACAAAGATAGAAAATAAAAATAGTTCCTTAGTAGAAGCTTCTTTATTGAAACTCTGCTGCGATAAAGCTATGAATCGATTAAAATGGAAACCTAATTTATCATTTGAGGAAACACTTTTATTTACAAATGATTGGTATTTAAATTATTATAATAATAAAGAAACAAATTATACTGAATATACTTTAAAACAGATTGAGAGCTATGCGAACCTTGCTTTACAAAGGAATTTAACTTGGGCTATTTAAGCGCTTCAAATATCGAAAAAAGAATTATTAAATCGGTATATAATCCAAGAATTGTTAGTAGCTTTAAAAATAATTTTATTTTATTTCCACATGAAAGTACTTTCTATTATGCATATTGCCGACATGCACTCAAAAATGCATTATTAATTTTAAATATAAAAGCGGGAGATACTGTTTTATTGCCTGCTTTTATTTGTAAAGATATTCTTTCATCAATTCATAGCATGTCTGCAATACCAAGCTTTTATCATGTAAATGAATCTCTAGAAATGCTTGAAGAACCCGAAAATCTTCCTAATGCGAAAGCAATTATTGCAGTTAATTTTTTTGGTTTTCCTCAAAATCTAGATAAATTTAAAAAATATTGCAGTTTATCCAATGCTTATTTAATTGAAGATAATGCTCACGGATTTTTAAGTAAAGATTCTAAAAATGAATTTTTAGGCAAAAGAGGAGATGTGGGATTATATAGTATTCGTAAAACATTAGCCATACCAAATGGTGCTGCGTTATTAATAAATTCAAATAAAATCAAAATAAATCCAGATATAGTTAATAAAATTAATGAAAATACGCAAACAAATAATTTTAAATTCAAAAATATGTTAAGAAAATTTGTTAATTATTCTGGAATTTGGCATATTATTTTTCTATTATTCATAATTAGAACATTAAGAAAATTTAAAACTGGTGATATTTACCCAAAATCAAGTGCTCAAGATGAATATAATTTGCCAAACGAGAAAAAGGCACATCATTTATTATTTTATTATTTAAAGCACCTAATAGAAGACGAGGAAATAAAAAGAAGGAGGGAATTATATTCTTTTGTAGAAAAAATATTAATTGGTTGTCCTTGTAATCCCGTATTTCCATTTTTGCCAGAAAATACGGCGCCCTATTTATATCCTTTTTATGCAGAAGCAAAAGATATTAAATTCATAAGAAAAGTACTTTCAGGCTATCATTTAGAGTGTTTTCCTTGGCCAGATCTTCCTTCTGAAATTGAAAATAACTGCCCTAAATATTATAAAAATGTATGGGGGGTAAGATTTTTATGGTAAATTGGAAAGAATTAAATACAACTACAGAACTTCAATCATGGGAGAGTTTTTTTAATCTCCAAACTCATAAAATAATTTTTCAAAATTATTTATGGGGGGATTATAAAAGCCAATTTGGTTGGAAGCCGTATCGATTTCTTAAAAAAGATCAAGCGACAGACGAAACAATCGCTCAAATACAAACACTCGTTAAAATATATTCAATAAAAATTCCATTTCTGTGGACTTTTCAATGTGCTGTCATTTGGATACCAGGTATTACAAATGAAATGTCCAAACACCTTGATTCTGAGTTTATCAATTATATAAAACACAAATTGAATATAAAGCGTATATACATTAGAACATCTATCTTTTCTCAATATTCAAATCTATGTAGTATCATTTTAAGAAGTTTAAATTGGCAGCGAGCACTCACTCCTATTATTTCAGGAGTGAGCATGGAACATAACTTAAGTGATGAGTTATCTGTTTTAGAAAAAAAAATGAGTTCAAATTGGAGACATAATTTAAGAAGGGGTTTAAATAAAAATATTTCTGTTCTAAAATGGGAAAATCCAAACGTTGCAGAAATGATGTCCATTTATAAAAATATGGAAAACTTAAAAGATATTGATGAGCAATTTTCTTCAAATGAAATTGAAAAATTATTATACTATTTCAAAGATAGTCTTATCATATTTAAAGCTTTAAATGATAAAAATGAAACTATTGCTTTTCGCGGATGTATTATTTGGGGAAACAATGGATTTGATTTTTTTGCTGCTGCAAATGAAGAAGCTAGAAAAATATATGCTTCACATGTTTTACTCTGGGAAATTTTAAAATACTGTAAACAAAATAATGTTTCACATTATGATATGTGTGGAATTGATCCCGTAAATGGGAAAGGTGTTTATAATTTCAAAAGAGGGAGTGGTGCATCAGAATTAGAATATATGGGTGAATGGGAATCATCGACTTCAACTATTCTGAAGCTTCTTATTAACTGGAAAATAGGAAGGAATTCGAAAAAAAGTGTTTAAAAATTCATCTAGTAAATTTTTTGTATCCATAATTATACCTATATATAATGATGAAGATGTCATTCCTAGATTAATTAATGAAGTGCTAATACACTATAAAAATTCGGAACTTTATGAAGTTATATTTATTGACGACAAAAGCTCTGATAATAGCATAGATATTTTAAATAAATTACTATTAAATAACAGTTATAGCAACTACAAATTAATACTTAACCAAAAAAATATTGGCGCTTCTGCAACCAGAAATGTAGGTTGTAAAAATGCAAAGGGTGACTATGTTGCATTTTTAGATAGTGATGATGCTTGGCATAAAGATAAGATAAATATTCAAATTAAGTTAATGCAACAAACAAATTCTTTTATATCTGGAACATGTCATGCTATCATTTCACCAAATAGATTAAAAACAGAAATAGATACTATCTATAAAGAAGATCAAATCCATTTTACTGAAATTAAATGGCCCAGCATATTATTTAAATCCCCTTTTTGTACCCCAAGCGTTGTTATACATAGAAGTGTATTAGATAAATATAAGTTCAATGAAAATTTCCGGTATTCTGAAGATTATGACTTTTGGGTAAGAAGCTCCTATGAATTTAAAACAATAAAAATATTAAAAAATTTAACTTTCACATTCAAACACGACTATCTTTCTAACTCGAATTCGCTAAGTTCAAATTTATATTTAATGCAAAAAGCATTAACTTTAGTAAGATTTAACTTAATAAAAGACCAAAAATATTCCATTATTTATAAAATCCTAATCATAACTTCTATTGTTTTTGAATACTTTAAATTTTCTATTCGTTTTTTTAAGAAATTTAAATTAAAAACCTCACAATTAGTAATAAATAGAAATCTAAAATAACTGGGAGTCTTAGTTGAGAAAAAACGCGTCATCAATATTCTTTATTACAAATTTATGTGACTTTTTTATTTCTTATAGAATCAAATTTGTTGAAAAATTAATCGAAGAAAAAGCGAATATCAATCTAATCACTCAATTTTCATTAGAAAAAGATTCTTCTTTTATAAAAAAAGTAGGATTTAATTCGTTTTTTAAAATTCTAAATAATCCAAATTACTCTTCAATTTATTCAATAATAAAAACAATTCTATTTGCAATCCATTTTTCTTTTAAAAGCAATAAAAATAACGTTTTTCATATCATTACAATAATTCCCATTATTTCTTTTGGCATTCCTCTGAGATTTTTAAATCGAAAATGTATTTTTGATGTTACTGGTTTAGGAAGCGTATTCAGCTCTTCTAAATTAAAACATAAATTGATTCGCCCAATAATTATGTTGTTATACAAATATATTTTTTCTGGGAAAAACTCCCGAGTGATTGTCCAAAACAAAGATGATTTTAATATTTTTAAAAATACGTTAAAAATAAATTCCGAAAATATATTTTTAATTGGCATTGGTGTTGATATTTATAAATTTATCTATGACCAAGATTTAAGGCAAACAGATGAACCCATCATTTTAGTTCCTGCAAGACTAATCAAAGAAAAAGGAATATTTGAGGCGTCAGAAGCTTCTAAAATTTTAACACAAAAAGGAGTCAGGCATAAAATTTGGTTTGCAGGAGATATCCATCCACAAAATCCATTGAGCCTAAATAAATCGGACATCGATAATATAAAAAAGGACTCGCCCAATGTTGTTTTTCTTGGACAACAAACAAATATGATTGAGTTGTACAAAAAATCATATATCGTCTGTCTTCCTTCCTATCGAGAAGGAGTGCCCCGCGTCCTTGTCGAAGCATCTGCTTGCGGACGTCCTTGCATAACTTATGACTCCCCGGGTTGTCGTGACTTTGTCATAAATAACGAAACAGGCTTTACTGTGCCAATGCAATCTATTAAAGAATTAGCCGAGGCTATTGAAATATTGATTAAGAATCCGGCTAAAGCGAATTTTTTTAGGGAAAAAGCTCACGAAAACGTAATGAATAACTACACTTCAGAAAAAATTTCAGCACTTATTTTGAACGTTTATAATCATATTTAGCTATAAATTCATTTTTTTAATTTTCTAAAATCTCCAAATAAAACTCTAAACAAAAATAAAATCAAAATAAATACTCTTATAATATCTGGAAACGTTAAAATTAAATTAAATAAATTCTTAAATCCACTTCTATAGTTTTTTTTCTCAAAATATTGCCTGGATTTAATATAAAAAACAATAGAAATTCTTTTTTTATACCTATATAGATTATATAAATTTTTATCTATTTCAGAAAAGTAATGATTATTAACCACATTAATAACTGCATTATTATGCTTTTCTATAGCACTGCTCGCATTATTCTCATACAAATGATATTCTCCTAAAATATCATTTATAAATTTCATTTTTATATCTCTATTTTTTGTAAGATTTATCCAAAAATCATAATCCTCTGCTGTTATAATAGAGCTATCTTCACTCATAAATCCAATTTTCTGTGCAAAACATAATCTCATTACAACTGCAGAAGGACTCAAAGCACTTCCTTTAAATATTAAATTTTCAAAAGATGCGTTTTTTAGAGGGCCATATAATCTATCATTTATTTTTGTGCCATCTTTAACAATCGCTTCTCCGTGACAAACCAAATCAAAACCCTTATTTAAAGACACAATACATAATTCTAATTTATTTTCATACCATATGTCATCAGAATCTAAAAATGCAATAAACTCTGTATCTGCTAATTTCATGGCATAATTTCGCGATGCAGCAATTATACCATTATTCGAAAAATTAAATAATTGAATTCGTTTATCTGAAAAGGAGTTTACAATATCCACAGTATTATCAGTAGAGTAATTATTTACAACAATAACTTTCCAAGCTGTAAAAGTTTGTTTGATGAGTGACTTTATTGCTAGATTCAATTTTTCTGCATGATTATACGTAGGTATTATCACTGTTACAACAGGATTTACTTTATTATTTTCTAATGAATACATTCATTCCTCAATTTATTATATTCAAAAAACTGTAAAATGGTTAAATCAATTTCTTTTTCTAAATCAAGATTATTCAAAAAACCAAATTTTTTGATTTTCTCATTAGAATAATAAAAATCATTCTGTTTATTTGTAATTTGACTATTTTTAAAATGCGTTGGAATTGTTATTTCAGGTTCATAGTTAAACTTAAGTAAGCATCTTTTTGCGACCAATTTAGCCATTTCGTAGATAGATAAAGAAGTATTTGAACCTAAATTAAATATTCCATGTACGCTAAAATTTGCCTTAAGGATTTCTGAGATTAAATAACAGATACTACTTACAGGCATAAAATTCAATACAGCTTTTCCACCCGATTTTAAAACAAGTTTTTTATCAATTACAGATTGATTACAAAGCTCATTAACGAGCAATTTACAACCAGATAAATTATTTATATTATAAGGATATCCGAAACTATTAGATAGTCGCAAAATACAGCCTTCTATACCATTTTGACTACAAATTGAAAGGATAAAATCTTCGGCTGATTTATGAGTAATTGCATATGTAGTTAAAGGTTCTGTTAAAGTATTTTCATTAATCTCTATGCGATCATTATCAGTTTTCTTTTTTAATGCATTGCCATATACATGAATTGTAGACATATAAATAAAGCGCTTTATTTTTAATTGACTTGCGGCTGCAATCAATCTCATTGTCTGCGTTATGTTAAAATAAATAGCAAAACTTGGGTTCTCAAGACACTCTTTATTATCTAAAGCAGATAAATGAATGACCATTTCAATTCCGTCACAAATATTTGTAAAATCAGAAATTTCAAAAAATGGAACACTTACCACTTCAGAATTTATTAAGTTCAATTTTTCAATTAAATCTATTTTACTTGTCAAAAGGCGTAAAGAATAAAAATTTGTTTGATCTAAATAGGAAACAATTTGAGTTCCTAAATAACCACCAGCTCCTGTAACAAGAACCTTCATCTTTTTATTTTCCATTATTAGGCACTACCTCTTATTCATCCCAATTATATGGAATTTGTTTGTCCTCTATGGCTAAATGTTCGCATTCCTTATCAGAATGTGGATGCGTTGCGCAATTGACCAATAAGGCCACACTATCAGATATTGCTTTAAAACTCACCCAAATTCCTGGAGGAATTGTGACAAGATAATATTCCTCTTGAGAAAGCATTATTTCTAAAATATTTTTATATGTTGCCGTATCTTCCCTCGCATCATATAGAACCAATTTTACTTTTCCTACTGGAACCGCATAGTTAAGAGTCATTTTTAATTGTTTATGCCATCCTTTGATTTTCCCAGGATTTATCTGTGAAAAATAAACTTCTCCAAATGAAATAAAGTTTGGATTATCTGCTCGAAGCATATGTAGTACTTTACCTTTTTCATTTTCAAATTGTTTTAATTTTTCAACTAGAACCCCAGAAATAGAACTCATTTTTAATCCTTTAATTAAAATTATGATAAATTTTAATTGCGTTAATATAAATATAATTACTTAGTAATTATATAAATTGACGAATCTTTAGACAATTTATCTCTTTCAAACTTAGGGTCTAAATCTGAAATTTGCCTTCCAATTAAATACATTTCACTAAAATTATTTTCATTAAGATAATTTTTTATTTTATCAGTAGGATCTTTAGATGAATTAATAAATTGATTTAATATAACAGAATTAGAATATATTGGCGCATCAACCGTTATATAGCCTTTCTCGATATCTGTGGTAATTGTAAAACAATCACATACCGCATTTAAAGCATATACTGTTTTAAAAGGTAATGGATTATTAATGACGCATTTATTATTTTCTTTATTATTTATTTTCCTATAATTATTAATTTCTTTACACCAAGACATTGCTTTATCAGCATAACTATTTGGATTTGGAAATGGATATTTTTTTAATGCCAAATAAGAAAAAATAGACCCTGAGAAACAAAGTATTATGGATAGTATCAATACATATCTTTTGAGAAAAACACAAAAGATAAAAGAAATTGAAATAAGTATTGTCAGAGAATACCATCCAGCATAAGACCAATAGGACTCAGCTCCTCCAGTATATGCTTTTAATTTTATAAAAAATGTTAATATATAACCAGACAAAACCATGATAAGCAATGTAGCATATAAAGCATTTAAATAATTTATTTTACACTTAGCTAGAAAATTCTTTGAAAAAATAATTATCCATACCCACAATATTCCAAAAGAAAAAAGCGTTGATAAATAAATACTTTTTATCCAAGGAAAATATCCAGATATTCCAATATTTTTTATCAATTCAAACCATGATATATAAAAAAACACTTTAGAATTATCTTTATATACTTTTACCTGTGAGAGCATAGGATGCAAATTAAAGGCAATATAAAGAAATATTAATGCAAATATAGTAACTGTAATTAAATAATTTAACAAAGATCTATTGAGTAAAATTATTACAAATGTATAAAATAACACTCCCACCAATAAAATAGTTAAATAAGGAAATTTTGTAACATACAAAACTAATATCATCATCCAAATTAAAGTAAATGAGGTGATAATTGCACTAATATCTTTAGACTCTTTAACTTTCTTTAAACAATCCGCCATTAATGAAACTGTAATCAATATTATAAATGTAGCAAAAGAGGATTGCTGCTCAAAAAGGCTAATCATCCCTAAAGAATAAGGTAAAGGAGGGAGTATTAGAGATATGACTCCTAAAGAAAAATAAAATTCTAAAAATATTTTTTTATCGCGAACTAAATAATATTCTTTTTTTAGAAAAGAGAGAACTGAATTATAAATATCTAAAAATATAAAAATAGTAAGTAAATATTTTATATATAACAATAAATAATTGTATATAAATTCTAAACTAATAATATTAAAAAATACTTTATGAATTGATACAGCTAAAAACTGATAATAGTAATAATAATTCTTAACTTCTAAACTACTTGCAACAAATAACTCATTTGAAACAGGTAGGCCATAATTATCAATATAACGCGCCATTCCTAGTCGAAAATACTCATCTATACCTATAGAATTATATGGTAAAAATGATACTACACTATAAAATAAAATAAATAACAATAAAAAAATTAAATTTATTTTTGAAGGAAAATAGATTTTATCTACATTCCTAAATTTCGTCATTGAAATATATGTAGAAATAAATAATATAAGAATAAAGACTATCGGATAATAGTAACTAAAGTAAGTTTTAATATAAAAAGAAATTATATAAGAAAAAAAGTTTAGTGCTAAAAAAAAACTTATAAAATAAGTAACCATTCTTACCTCTTCAAAATTTAAAAATCAAAATACAAATTTATCATTTTTATGAATTTTTATTCCACCTTCTTCTTTCCAACTATAAGGAGAGATCCTCCAATTGGAATTTTTATTCCAGTTTTAATAATTATATACTCAATTTTGCATACAATTTTAAAAAATAAATTCAATATGAATCCAATTTTTAATTCATCTAATACAGTTCTATTTTTTGAAGAAAAAGGGAATAAACGAGAAATAAGCATTAATGGAAATAAAAGACTTATAAAAGAAGAAACAAAAACTACATCAAATCCCGCTTTTTGAATTAAAAAAATTAGCTCTTTTTTTTCATATCTCCTAAAATGACATGCAATTTCATCTGATTTACTCCATAATAATTTATGTTGAGGTACAGTAATAATTACTCCCCCTCCAGGTTTACAAGCAGTATATATATTATTTATCGCGATAAAATCATCTTCAATGTGTTCAAGAACATCAAAGCCTCCAATAACATTAAATTCATTAATAAAAGGAATTTTCTCCATAAGATTTAATTGAAAAAAATATGTTTGCGGAACACGTTCAGATGCAAATTCTAATCCATCTTTAAACAGATCACTTCCAAACAATAAAGGAATTGTTTTACTTCTCTTAAACATTTCAAGCACAAATCCGGTACCACAACCTACTTCCAAAAAACTTTCACATGAAGAAAAATATTTTTGCAGTATCCAATAAATTAATCTATTTCGATATTCAAACCAAAAATTACCTTTTTCAAGTAGAAAAAGCTTTGAATAAAGATTTGAATCATAACTTTGTAAACCTTCGCTAAAATCTTTATTAAGTAATAAATTCTTAATAAATTTATTTGAAGTGTCAAAGCATCTAGAGCAATTAACACATTCTATTTCAAAATTTTCAATTTCATTTTTACAATCCAGACATAATTTCATAATATATTAAATTATCCCAATCTTTTTCTTGTAGATTTAAATTTCACAATAGTACCGTCTTCATATGTAGCATTCATTATTTGAATTAAACCATTTCCACAAACAATTATAGGCCTACCTTCAGAGTCAATTTGCCAGATTTTACCGGTATTTCTAATTTCAAATTGAAGATTTTCACAACATTTAACTTGCCAAATATAAATTTTTTTATTATCTAAAAAAGAATATGCACCAGAGTATGGATGAGAAACCGCTCTTACTAAGTTAAAAATTGATTTAGAATCTTCATTCCAATCTATTAAACAATCATCAGGTTCCCTCCAAATAGAGTAGGTTGCTTTTGATTCATCTTGAGGTGTAGAAGAAATTTCCTTGTGCGTTAATAATGGCCTTAATTTTTTTAGCGACTGACGATATAACTCACATTGAATATGAATTGCTTCTTGGATTGTACATATATCTGAAATCTCAACTTGTTTCTGAAAAATAATTGGACCTTGATCTGGTTGCTCTGAAGCGAATAATACAGTCATACCAATTTTATTTTCACCTTTTAGAAGAGCTGTAGGAGTAGGACAAAATCCTCTATATTTTGGTAAGATTGAATCATGAAATATTATTAATGGATGAAATAACAAATCATTTATTGATTTTGGAATTAAATATTTCCATCCAGCAGCGATACAATGTGTAACTTTATGATTAATTATGTTATCGTTTAATTTATTTTTGGCATGTTCCCAGTCAATATAGTGAATACCTTTACTAGATGCACATTCAATAATATCATTTGAAAATGATTGAGAAACATTATACTCTTGAAAACCAACAACAAACCCTATATTAATATCAAGATTCATTGCAGCTAAAAGTATTTCATAACCTTTTTCCGATGCGATAAATAATGCTATACGTGGACAAAAATCTTCGTTCTCATTAATATACATAAACTAAATTTCCTCTTTAATTAAATATGTTGGTTTTCCCATAGTTCTAT
The DNA here is from genome assembly GCF_001907975.1 of Silvanigrella aquatica. NCBI lineage: Bacteria > Pseudomonadati > Bdellovibrionota > Oligoflexia > Silvanigrellales > Silvanigrellaceae > Silvanigrella > Silvanigrella aquatica. The sequence goes on along the minus strand of NZ_CP017834.1, from coordinate 2,809,778 downwards.
TATGCAAAGATGCTAAATATTCACCAATTATACCCAAACAAAATAACTGTACTCCAGAAAAGATAATTATAATTGAAGCTAAAAAAGAAAAACCTGCAATTACTCCATGATTTTTTAGATAAATAATAATAACATATGACAAAAGAAAAACACCAAAAACAATAATTACAAAACCTAAAATACTTGCAATTCTAAGAGGTAATGTACTAAAGCCAGTAATTATAGATAGTGCATATTTAAATAATTTAATAAAATTATAGTTGGATTTTCCTTCATAACGTTCATTATGCATAACTTGAATAGATGAAATTTTTATTGTTCCCCATGATAATAAAACATCAAGTGAGGGCCTGGGTCCTAAAGAAACTTTGGAAAACGAATCTCTTAAGTTTGTACGGAAAGCTCTAAAAGCACTAAGCTCTGAAGCATTTTTAATATTTAAAACTTTAGCAAATAAAAACTTAATATACACTGAAGTAAAATTACGCCAAAGTGTATGTTGATCAATCATTGGGATTCCATACACCAAATCCACCCCCTTTTCCAATTGAGTTAATAGTTTAGGAATTTCTGAAGGAGGATGCTGAAGATCATCATCCATTGTTACTATTTTATCAAACTTTGCTGCAAATATTCCACAAATTAGTGCATTATGTTGTCCAAAATTTCTATAAAGAGATATACCTCTTAGGCAATGATGATCTCTCACTAAATTTTGAATTACTTCCCATGATGCGTCAAAACTTCCATCATTTACTAAAATTACTTCATAATTATCATATGACGCTAGTAATATATAAAGCTGCTGAATCAATGATTCAATAATTTTTTCAGAACCATAAACCGGAATTATAATTGAAATACCTTTCTTCACTCTTAGACTCCTTTTTAAAGTTTTTGCAAATTTTTCTTACATACTCTTTTAAAATTAAAGAGTAGAGAATAACATTTTACCTTCCTGTAATAAAGGAAAAAGCAATTTCTCAAGAACATAATATATTCATCGTCTCTAAAGTTTAGAAACCAATTCTTTCTTACAAAAAGAAAATTAATAGTTTTTGTTAATTCTTTAAATTATAGCTCCGAACTTTAGTCTATTACTATTAAAATAAATTAATCTTAAATAATGAAATATTTTTCCAAAAATTTTAATTTTTTACTTTAAGGTTTCAGCTTTCTTTAGTATATTTTTCACTCAAATAAATTCAAGGAAATATAGAATATTTTGCTGCATCTTTATCTACAAAAAAGATTACCAAAAATTATAGATTAAAATCTTAAAAAAACTTATTTATTGAAGTCAGGAACGTTGCGAATATAATTTAGCGCGATAATCCTTATCGATTAAAACTCAGTGAGAATGATTGATTTGCCGAGAAAAATAGCTCATAAGCGCCCTTTTTTTATCAAAAGACAATGGAGTTTAATATCTAGGCAAATTTTTACGCAAAAATGAGCTCTAATAGCTTGATTGAATATAATCAAAGATCTATAATTAGAATGTATAATCTTTTTCAAATTTTTACTGAAATAAGATCAAAGCTATTTTTTTTAGTTAGGTTAGAAAGTATTTGCGCAGATTAACTTTTAATATGGTTTCAAGGCTCATCTCGAAAAAATTTACTCCAGCCATTGAATCCGCAAGAAGGCATTCCTATGAAAATTTTTGTAAAAAATACTATATCAATAATCTATAATAACCTTCTTAAATTATTTCCTTTAAAAGGTGCAAGACTTTTAATGTATCATTCATTTGATTCGAAATTATCTCATGATAGATATGGAATTAGTATGGATTTTAAAATATTTTGTGAACAAATTCTATTTCTAAAAAGACTTAATTACATATTTGTTCCACTTTCTAGTATTTATGAAAACTTAAAAAGTGATAAAGTGATAATTATGACTTTTGATGATGGATATAAAGATAATATTAAAGCGGCTGAGTTTTTAAAGCTTCATAATATCCCATTTACGGTCTTTATAACTTCTGATTTTGTAAATAAATTTATGTATCTTTCTAAATCCGACATAAAATTTTTAAGTAAATTTAGCAATTGTACAATTGGAGCTCATGGGAAAACGCATAGTATGTTAGCAAAACTAAGTTATGCTGAACAGCAATATGAGCTTGAATATTGTAAGAGTTCTCTTGAAGAAATTTCTTCATTAGAAATAAATCAAATTTCTTATCCTCACGGTTCATTTAATCATGACACGATTGAAATTTGCAAAAACCTTGGTTTTAAATTTGCCGCATCAAGTTTGCATGGTTTAAATACTACAAGTAATTTTAATGCTTATTCCTTAAAACGCACTGAGATTATCGCTAGTGATAACTTAAAAATATTTACTCGAAAAATCACCGGTGGCTTTGATTTTATGAAATATAAAGATTCAATTTGAATGTAACCTGTACTATTAAATGAGGTTAAAATGAAGGTTATTATATTTTGTGGCGGACTTGGAACAAGAATACGAGACACATCTGAATCACTTCCTAAACCAATGATAAACATAGGAAATTACCCAATTATATGGCATATTATGCGATATTATGCACATTGGGGCCATAAAGAGTTTATTTTATGTCTTGGATATAAAGGGGATAAAATAAGAGAATTCTTTTTAAACTATAGAGCATATACAAGTGACTTTACTTTAAATTTTAATAAAGAAAATAAAGACATCATATTTCACAATAATCATGAGACCCACGACTGGTCCGTTACTCTAGTTGAGACAGGTTTAAATACAATGACAGGCGGTCGACTAAAAAAAGTTCAAAAGTATATTTCACAAGATGAAACTTTTTTATTGACATATGGCGATGGTCTTGGTGACATCAATTTGGATAATCTTGTTCGTTTTCACAAAATGAATAATAAAGTTCTCACCGTCACAGGTGTCAGACCACCCGGAAGATTTGGAGAACTAAACTCCGATGAATTTGGTACGGTTACTGAATTTAATGAAAAACCTCAAGCAACGGCTGGAGTCATTTCTGGAGGTTTTTTTGCATGTGATTATAAAATATTTAATTATTTAAATGATAATGAAAATCTTATTTTTGAAAATGAACCCATAAAATCATTGGTGAAAGATCAACAAATGTCCATTTATAAACATGAGCATTTTTGGCAACCAATGGACACACATAGAGAGTATTTACTCCTAAATGAAATGTACAAAAAAGGAAATGCACCTTGGATGATTTGGAATAAATAAGAACTTATTTATTTATATTTTTACAATAAATAATTGAGTAAATAAAGCTAATAATAATTCCAAATAAAAATCCAATAATTGCCCCTGAACCAATAAAAACAAAGTGATTTGTAGGAATTAACGATACACTTATTTCTTTTAAATCTGGATTTTTAATAATATTTAGACTTGGTAAGTAAAAGTTTTTTGGGTTAATAAAATAACTATTTATTTCATCATAAATAGTCTTAATTTCATTATGGTTTGCAGATAATTCTAAATTTAACCTCTCAAAATCTGCAGTAATATCAGATATTTTAGACAAATAAGCAGAATTGTCTGAATCGCTTATTTTGTTTTTATATTTTAACATTGCAAGATTTGAATAAATTTTAACTCGTATTTTATTTAAATAATTATCTATATTTTTAATATTTGATTCATCGCTTATGCTTTTATAATTCGAGTCTAATATTTGGCTTTTACTGGTTTTCTCATTTGTTTCTAGCAAGATATTAGTTAATAAAATATTATATTCATATATAGTATCAAAAATTATCTTGTTTTTTTTTGTGAAATTTTTAATTTCTAAATTATTTTTTTCATAATATTTAGAATAGTTTTTTAATTGAGCTTCATTGAATAATTTTGCCGCATAATTAATTGAGGTTAATAAATCATCGTAGAATTTTTTATCTTTAATAATAAAAGGAAATTTTGTATCTATATATAAAAAAGTTAATAATTTATCGGAATTTATTTCGATTAATCTAGATGAGGTTTTATTCAGTTTCTCAGTATCAATATTATATTTTAATAAATTATCCTTGAATTCAGGTCTTAATTTAAATAAATTATTAAAAATTTCTTGGTAAAATAAATCGGAATCCAATAAAAATCCGAAGTGATAACTTGTGCTTTTTAATATATTTTCCTTCATTTTATAAGTCTGATTATAGCTCAAATCGCTTATTTCTATTGGAATTATTGAATTATAAAACTTTGTTTTATTAAGCGAAAAAGCTAAGCCTATTCCAAGTCCAAAAATAAGTGATGAAATCCATATTTTCATGTACTTTGTGATAAAAGAAAAAAAATCTTTTAAATCATAACTTTCATCATCTTTATCTTCTGAGTCAATTTTAGCTAGTTCTAAAAATTTAAATATTTTAATCAATCATTTATCTCCTAATTTAATATCAGTAATAATTTTTTTTATAATTAATTCAGACTTATTTTTTACATTTTTTTTGTAAAATATAAAATACAAAATAACTGAAAAATAAAAGCAGAATAATTGTTTTATACCAATTTGAAACAAAGTTTGATAATGTATTATAGATGTAAAAACAAAAAAGCAATAGGTAAATGGGGTAATCAATATACCAAGATAATTATACGCACCCCTCTTTCCAATAGAAAATAATGGACTTTTGGCATAAACATAAAGTGAGTAAAAAAACATTGCGGTTAATACAAAGACAACAATAATTCCGTCTGAAAGAACCCACATTCCATAGCCAAAATCAGCATTTATTTCAACAGTTTCATTAGATTTATACCAGACTTCAGGATAAGAACCAGAACCTAGAAGTACGTTAAGATTGTTGCTTTGGCTAAATATTCTACGGATGGGGTTAGTAAAAACATCTATATAATATTGAATATAAGAAGAGTTGTATACCTTCCCGCTTTTTATATAAATAAGAAATTCCCATGAAAATGATAAGATAGCTAAACAGAATAATGAAAAAATTTTAAAATATTTATTAAAAAATATCGTACCTTTTGCAGAAAAAGATATAAATACTAAAAATACGATAAGACAAATCAAAGAAGTCATAGTCATTGTCAATATAAAAATAACGAAGCAGATTGGAAAAAATACAAACAACTTAATTTTATTTTTTAAATCATTTTTAAAGAGTGGGAAAAAAATAAAACAGGCTATTAAAGAAACAATATTTGAGTGTTGTGCGCCTAAAATAATTAAATTCGGAGAAGTGCCATTATATAATCTTGAGAAATATGTATATAAGTCAAACCTATAGTCAGGAATATATTCTTTAATAAATAATTTTGAAATAAAAATATCCGCAGTAAAAAATTCAATAATCATTAAAAATATAATAAATAGCACAAAATAATTAACTACTTTAATAGCGGATAAAATGTATTTGTATGGAATTTGAGATAAAATACAATAAAATAAGTATATTTGACATATAAAATACATCGTCATTCTTGACTGAAACATAACATTTATATTTTTAGTTGCATATACTAAAAAAATAAGTTGAACTGAAACTAAAGCAAAAAAAGCAATAAAATAATATAAACCTAAAATATTTATTTTTTTTATAAAGAAAAATGGCATAATTAAGCCAAAAAAATCTAAAATTATATTAATTTTTATATCTTTAAAAGTTGAAAAAAATGGATTCATAATAATTGAAATAAAAATATAGAATAATATCCAATTTATGCTTAATTTTTCTTGCTTATAATTGGAAATATTAGTGGAAAATTTTAATAATTTGTTATTATACTCAAAAAATATATTTTTTTTATCAATTGCATCAAACACAAATAAATGCTCCATTCACCTTTAAATTCATAACTACAGCTTCACCTAAATTTATAAATTCAATATATTCATTCCAAATACTATTATCAAATCTATCTATGAAAGATTTTGAAACGGGAATATGGATAACGGTACAATACATTTTTTGTTCCAAGATTTCAAGCGGTAAAGAAGCAGGTCCAATACAAACTATTGCATTATCAGTGCTATATAGATTTTTGAGTAGGATATTCTCAGTAATAATTTCATTAATAATTTTCAAATCTTTTTTTGACACCCCAGTTAAAGGATGTGGACGAAGAAATCTTAATTTTACACCACTCTTTGATAGATTCTTTAATATAGAAATACTGAAATCCAGAGCCGCTGTTGAATAAGGTAAAGCTATTGTAGATAATTCAATATTTATTGGCTTTAATATTGAATAACGCAATGATTTAATTTTTTTAATTTTAGATTCTTCCCATCCAAATAGACTAAGAATTTTTTGATATGAGGATCCATGTACCCACAATTGGTCTGGTGCATTTATATGAAGTTTTATATAATGTCCAGGAAAAGTAAGTAAAGTACTATGAATATAACCTATAACATTGCCCCCATTTTCTTTCCAAGCCTTTATTAAAGCTGTTTGTTCAGGCTGAGCTTCGTAAGGTAGATATAACTCAGGGATACTATTATTTTCTCTTAAATAAATTTTAAGAAAAGAGTTTATATATTCGTATATTTTAAATGAATTTTCTTGTCTTATATCAATTATATTTAATGATACAAATAAGCCACATAAAAATTCATTAATATTTTTTGCCCTAAAAACAAAAATGAAATTATAGAGAGCTATAAATAATTTTTTTAATGCACTAGTAAATTCAATTATATTAATGTATTTTAAATCGCTATTTGACAAAATAATTGCTTCATTATTTATATTAATGTTGTTTAAATTTTTTGGATTAATTGATATAATAATTGGTATGACAGATTTTAATTTATATGCTTCTTGAAAAAAATTTGAAAAATATTTGTCTTTATAATTTAATATAATTTTATCAGTTTCATTTAAATTTATCCAGGTCTGATAAAAATATTTTTTATGTGAAATATTTTCTGAATTATAAAAATGAATTCGACGTCTAAAGAAGAAACATCGAAAATAATTAAATATAGTTTTTTTAATAAAAAATATGCAAAAAGAATATAAAGTAATTTCATTTAATAAATAACGAGCAACCATGTCACCTGAACTATTCTTACTCCATGTAGCAAACCAAAGAGAATCAGAAAAAATGAGGTCCTGACTTATTAGATCCGTGCATTTTTTTCTAAAGCAAGATAGCTTCTCAATGGAATTTATAATTTCTGAATCAATCATTTAATTTACTTTCTCGCATTTTAATCACCTTTGCAGGAACGCCTCCTGCAATTGCAAAATCAGGAATACTCTTTGTTACTACAGCATTAGCCCCAATTATAGCGTTTCTACCAATGGTTACACCTGGTAATATGACAGCACCGACTCCAATCCAACAACCTTCAGAAAGTTTGACAGGTGCAATAAAACCAGCGCCCTGTTTGATTATTGGAATATCTAAGTCATCATAATAATGAGTAGCATCACTGATATGAACTCGATCTGCTATTAGTACATTTTTCTCAATATAAACATTTTGAAATGCATTGATATGAATGAATCTTCCTAAATAACAGCCATCTTGAATAACCAGTGATGGTGCATTGGTTAATGGCAAGTATCTGCAATTTAACCATGAATTACTTTTGATAGTTACATTACTACCAATACTTAATCCTTTATATTCTGTTATTTCTGATGGAAACATAATACGAGATGAGCGCCCAAAAGAATTTAAATTTAATTTATAATGTTCTTGATTTATTAAGTATAATAATTTTAAAATAATTCTTTTCAATAAGTATAAAAAATACATTATTTATTTCCCATTTTATTGATAGCCCATTTATAGAAATGGGCTAAACCATATTCAAGATCTACTTCAGGAGACCAGGAAAGAATTTTTTTTGCATTTTCAATATTTGCTATTGTATATGTTTGATCGGCTGGAGTAGAAGAAAGAACTTCAAGGGGGTAATTGCCAAAATAGTTTTTTAACAATGATGTAATATGCTCTATGGTAACTCCAGTACCAGATCCTATATTTATTTTATGATGAATTGGTGTTTGATCTGAATAATTTAACGCAAGTATCCAGGCATTAACAACATCATCAATATAAATGAAATCACGAACTCTTTGCAAAGAACCTTTCACTTGAAGTTTCTTATTTTTAATTAATTGAGATAAATAAATACTGATCATCCCTTGATCTGGATTATCCATATTCTGCCCAGGTCCATAAACATTAAACATTCGTAGACTAAAGGCAACAAGTCCTCTTTTAACATAAGTGTCTATATATTTTTCAGAAGAAAGCTTGCCTGTGCCATATACAGAAATAGGATTTCCTGCGGTATTTTCTACTAATAATTCATTTTGCGATTTCATAGCCGTACCATAGACACCGACACTGCTTGCATAAATAAATTTATAAATATTATTTTTGCTGGCATAATCTAATAAATTTAAAGTAGATACAACATTCCATTGAATATCATTTAATGGATTTCTTTCACCAATTTCACCGCTACTTTGACCGCCAATATGTAAAATAGCATCAAATTTAAATTTATTTAATTTTTCATGAATAAGCCTTGACTCGGCGCCACATTCAATAAAATTTACTTGTTTATTGATATTATCAATTAAACCTGTTGACATATTATCAATAATAGTTACATTATGCCCAATATTTATTAATTTTTCACAGACTTTTGCTCCTATAAAGCCTGCGCCACCAGTTAGCAAAATTTCCATTAATTTCTATCCTCATTAAAAGCTATTTAAATATAAGTCCTACTTCCTTCTTTTAAAGATAAAGTTATATACCGAACTCATTTCTTCCACTGAAGATGTTCTTCTAGGCAATGGCTGAGCTTCAAAGCCTATACCTTCAAGTTTTTGTTTAATTAATTTATCTTCATTTAAATTCATATTTAATTCTATAAGGATTGATTTGAGTTTAGTATTTTTAAAAATATTTTCAGAACCTTCAATAACTAAAAATTCATTTCCATCAACATCAATCTTTAAATAATCCGGAAACCATTCTTCTGAAGAATGTGCTGTAAAATTATCAAGCCTATCAAAGTAAATACCTTGAGTATGCTTTGGAATAAATTTCTTTTTCTCAAAATTAACAGACTCTCCTAAATTATGAAGAGCCGCTCCTTGTTCAAAATTACTTAAAAAGAATTCACCAAATCCTTGCGTGGATGAAAGAGCAATATTATATGCTCTCATAACTTCAGAATAATTATTAATATAAATATTCGTATTTAATAAAGCATAATTTGTTGATTCGGGCTCAAATGAATATACTCTGTGCCCTTTGGCAGCAGCATATAATGAAAAGACTCCCATATTTGCTCCAACATCATAAAATACTGAATTTTGCTCAAAAGAATTAATCCATTCAATTGTATCTGGTTCCTTTGAAAAAAGGGTTTGTGCTCTCCAAAGAGTTAATCTATTAGGGCAATAGAAACTTAATTTTTTATCACCTAAAGAAATATCGTAACGTGATAAGGCTGACTCTAAAAACGTTGTTGTTACAGTAGAAGCTTTTGAAAAAAATGACTTAGATGTTTCCTGAATACATTTTCTAAAAATTTGTTTCATCATAAGTTTATTTTTCTTCTTTCTATTAGATTAATTATTTCGAAAAAATTTTTACAAGTTAAAATTTTTTCATCCCACAAACAATTATTTCCTAAAAAACTTTCGATTCTAATAAATGAAATATTACATTTTTTAGCCGCTAAAAAATCGGAAGGAGTATCTCCTATAAAAAGGCATTCATCAGAAGATAAAATTATTTTATTCATGATTCTAAAAATTCGATCTGCTTTTGAGATCCCTTCTTCAAATCCAACAATATAAGTAAACTCATTAGATATTGAAAAAAAATTTAGATAAGAGATTATATCATTCATTGGGGCATTAGAAATTATTGATAAATTTGTATAATTTTTATTTTTAATGCTATTAATAAATTCTTTAAAACCTTCGGTTAAATTTAATTCTAATATTTTTCTATCTATCTTTTTTGCAAATTTATAAGTTAATTTTTCTATTGATTTATCAGAATCAGTATTTTCTATAATCCATTTGCAAATAATATTTCTTTCAGCACCAATTAGTTTATTTTTTAATAAATTATCAAGAATAGAGTCCATTCCTTTTTTTTCATCTTCTACTAGTGAAATAAAGGTATCATGTTTTAATTTAGTTGAATCAACAATAACTCCATCAAAATCTAAAAAAATATGTCTATACATTTAGTACCCCACAATTATAGTAGCGGGAGCACCATCTGCATTTTCAATTCTCAATGGCAAAGCAATGACAACTTTGGGTTTTATGTTATTAATCGCATTTAAATTAAGATCTTCTATAATTAAAATTGGTTTATCGTGACACAAAAATTCTTTATGAACTAAACGTCCGATATCTCTATTTTGAAAAGCAGATAATGAAATTGTATCAAGCCCAATCGTTGTTAAGTTAGAATATTTTTCCCTAAGATAATTAGCTACATCTAAGTTTACACCAATTCCATTTTTCCAATATTTTTCTTCATCTCTATTTAATGAGCTACCGGTATCTATTAATAATAATGTTGTCTCTTTATCAATTTCTTCTTCTTTTTTACTAATATCCGATACACTAATTAAATTTCCTGAATTTATATCTAATTTAATTACAGAAATCTTATAATGAATAAAAAAAGAAGCTTCATAATCTAAAACATTTTTCCCATTTTTATCAAAGTGTAGAGGGAAGTCAAAATGCGTGCCTATGTGATTACCTGCTGTAAAAGTAAGACTATTGCTTGAGTCACCGCAGCAAATATCTCTCTCTTTTTTTATCTCTACTTTTTTACCACCACCGTAAGCAGGCGCTGATGGTCCCCAAAAATACGAAACGTATTTCCATTTTAAAGATGGAAAAAAAAAGTTTTCTTCATTGACTCGATTCATTTAAAAAACCTTTTTCAATTGATATTTCATCTATACAGTCAAGAATTCCTTGTCCTATATCAACAAAAGGATTTACTACTAATTTTTTTCCAATTCGAGGTTTATATGCATAAGGAGTTATATTGTAGTGTGAATCTATATCTTCATTTGCAAAGTCGAGAGTTATATTTAACTTGTACCTTAAAATTTCAGAGATCATTTTCATAATGTCAGAAACTTTATAGGATTGATGTCCTGTAATCACAACGTGTTGATTTCTAAACTCTGGGCTTAAAATATTGACACTCGCTACAGACGCATCTGAAACATGTATGTATTCTCTTAACTCTTCACCCGTACCTGAATAAGTTATCTTCCCAGTTGTTATGGCTTGATGAATGAGACGATACAAACCATTTCTAAAATCCGCTCTTCGACCATAAAGTGAACCATATCTAAGTATAGTAAAAGAAATTCCATATTTTTCAGAATATAATTCTGTAAATTTCTCACTCGTTTGCTTACTTATTCTATAAAATGATCCAGATTCACTATAAACATAAATACTACTTGCTAAAATAAATCTTTTAATCTGATGAATTCGACAAGCTTCTAAAATATTTAAATTTCCCATTATATTTAATTGCGCAGTTAATTCTGGATTATCTTTTGCGACATTTATATCAGCTAGGCCAGCAAAATTATATACGATGTCATGAAGTTCACATGCGTCAATAACGGATTTTTTATCAAGTATATCTGATTTGATAAATTCAACTTGATTTTTATAAAATATTTTTGAACTGTTTAAATCAAATATTGTAACTTTATAGCCGCGTGCAACTAATTCTTCACTAACGTGACTCCCCAAAAATCCCGATCCACCAAATACAATAATTTTAATTTCAGAATTTTCATTTTTCATTGTGTTTTACACCAAAATAATTTGCAATATGATTAATAGCGGAACGCCCCATATTTAGTACAGCTTCTTTTGAATTTCCACCTATATGTGGAGTAAAATATAAATTTGGAACTTCAGACCAAGAACTAACGTCATAAGGCTCTTCTATAAATACATCTGAAGCGAATCCACTTATTTTATTATTTAGAACTGCTGAACAAACTTTTTCAAAATCAATCACAGCACCTCTAGATGTATTAATTATAAAACAATCTGGCTTTACCAATTCTATTTGTTTCGTAGAAAACATATATTGACTTTCCTTAGTTAAAGGAACGTGAAAAGAAATAACATCAGAGTTTTTTAATAAAATTTGGTATGATACCTGCTTCAATCCTAATTTAGTAACATCCTCATTCGTGGATTTATCTAAAATATCATAAAATAAAATATGACAACCAAACGCACTTAAAACTTTAGCAAGATCCGTGCCAATATTTCCCATTCCTACAATTCCAAATGTACAATTTGAAAGTTCCTTTCCCCCATTTTTATTCCAAATTCCTTTAGACATTTGATAAATAGCCTTAGTTGAATTTCTTAAATGCCCCAAAGAAAAAGCAAGAACAAGTTCAGTAACAGATCTATTATTTAATCCTGAAGTCCAACCAATTTTAATCCCATTTTTTTCACAAGCACTTAAGTCTAAATTATCAAGTCCAACTCCAAATTTACTAATAAAATTTACACTTCTACAAGTTGTCAAAACAGTTTCACTTATTTTTTCTAAGCCAACTATAATTGCATTTGCTTTACAAGAATTAATAAATTCAATTAAATTTGTTTCATTAAAACGAATACCAGAAGAATTTAAAACCACCCTACATCCTAATGAAGTTAATTCATTCACAAGAACAGAGGATTGTGAAAAAGAGGGTGATGTAACTGCTATGACATTATTATTCATTTTATATACCTAGAAAGCAAGGGACAAGTACTCAACGCTTTTTCAACTCGAATGATGTCTTCAGGAACATCGACTGGCCACGACTTTTCATTGATTATTTCACAATAAATATTCATTCCATGCTCTAGTACTCTTAACATATCTATTGATTCGATTTCCTCTAAAGGAGTGGGTGGAAGATTACTATATTCAATTAGAAAATTTCTTTGAAAAGGAATAATACAAACTTGTTTTAGAGGTTTAATTTTTCCCTTAAACTTAGAAATACTTGGTACTGCTTCTCTACTAAAATAAAGAGCATATTGATTCTTGTCTAAAACCACTTTTACACAATTTGGCGAACAAAATTCTTCAATTGTTTCAATTTCAGAGCATAAATTTACAATATTTGATTTACTTGAGTATAATGCAGAAAGAGCTGTTTTTAACATGCTTGGAGTAACCATGGGCTCATCTCCCTGAACCATAGTTACTGATGTTACTTTTTCAGTTAGCTTTTTTTCTAAAAAAATAAGTGCTTCTTGTATGCGATCCGAAGCTCTTTCGTGCCTATTGGAAGTCATTACTGCTTTCACACCAATACTTGCGCAATACTCAAAGATCTCTTGATCACAAGTCGCTACAGCAACAAGATCGAATAAGGGTTCTAATTTACACCTTAATGCCACATGACCTAACATGGGTATTCCTAAAATGGGAGCTAAAGGTTTATTTGGAAATCGTGAACTGCCCATGCGAGCAGGAATAATACAAATGTGCATAGTAAAAAAAATCCTAACTTTTATAGTTCTTCACAAATAGGTATTTTTAGTAAAAGAGAATCATTTCGAAAGACAATTGTATTGTAGATCATTTTAGTCCACTCATCAACATGCACTCGATTATACGAATGCAATACCGAAGGAGTTTATTTTAAAAATTTAATAAAATATTATAGACCCAAAATTACAATCATATCATTCCCATTTTCAGTATATGATTTGTTTAATAATTTATTCATCTTCCAAGCATCAAAAATCGACATATTTTTATAATGACTTAAACTTGGGTAAAATTTACTAGAAAAATAATATAATCCCGGATATGAAAAGGTATTTACATTTTTTATTTTAAGCCCATATTTTTCTGCATACTTAAAAATATCACTTATATTAAAATGATAAAAATGTATGGGAAGCTCTAAACAATTTGGATAATTTTGATAAACATGACCTTCATTATTTGGAATACAAATAACGGCAATCCCATCTTTTGCCAAATGTTCTTTTATAAATTTAAAATAATGACTAGGCTTGTCAACGTGTTCTAAAGACCAGTTCATACGAATAATGTCAAAATAATTTTCACTACTAGGAATTTTATCAATGAAAGGATAACAAAAAATTCCTAATTCACTTAAATTATTACGAGCATTTTCAGAAAATTCGCAGCCCATTACATCGGCAAATTTTTTATAATAGTTTAAACTCCCTTTTGCTCCAAAAAAATGTGAATTAGTTCCGCTACCACAGCCAATATCTAGAATTTTTTGTCTCTTTGTGTTTTTTAAAATTTTAATTCTAGTTAAAACTGGGTCTGGAATTTTTGGTTTCATTCTTTGGATCAGATATGGATTAAAAAAAGAAAAAGGATTAAAAAATAAAACGAAAAAAGAATTCGCTATCAAACCAAGAACTTTATCAAATAAATATTTTATATAATTTCTTGAACTATGAAAAGAATAATCTTGGACATAAAAATTACCAATTGTATTTGCGTCAGGCCTCGGATTTGTAAAGTGCAAATTACAGTCTTTACACTTAACAACATTAAAAGTATCTTTCGTCGTTTTATATAAAAGATCTGTCTGACTAGCAACTACAGAGTTTTCAGGGCTACCACAAAAATCACAACTTATTTTTTCATATTCCATTAAATTCCCCTGTTAAAAAATATATTTAAATTTAAGATATTTAGAGGAGTAAATGTAACATAACATCCTTAATCATGGTAACGAATTAACGTCCTATTTTTGAAAGTTCCTCACGTATTGCTGTTCCCAAAAAAAGAGTATCAATACTAAAAGCAATAAAATTGTATCCCATTTGAGCAAACTCTTCTACTTGTTCAAACTTTGGAGAAATAATATGCACACCAAGAATTTTATTTCTTGCTATTGTTGCATTTGATATCCTTTGAATTGCTTCTTTCATTTTAGGATGATCAAATTGTCCTGGAATTCCCATAGAACCACTCAAGTCATAAGGGCCAATAAAAACCCCTGCAACTCCATCAATATCTAAAATAGAATCAATTTGCTCAACTGCTTTAAAATGTTCAATTTGAACAATGGCAGTCAAATCTTTAAGATTTGACTGCAAATGCTCCTGAAAAGCAAATCCATATTTTTGTGCTCTTGCTAAACCAACACCTCTATTTCCTTTAGGAGGATAATAACAATTAGAAACAGCTTGTCTTGCTTCTTCAGCAGAATTTACCATTGGAATAATGACACCATCGACGCCAGCGTCTAAAGGAAACTTCAAATGATAATGCGTATTTTGTGCTACTCTCGCAAAAGCTTTTTTTCCTTTTAATTGAATTGTTGAAATTGAATTTTGTAAGTCTAAATAAGAAGTAGGGGAATGCTCTATATCAACACAAAACCAATCTAGTTTTTGATCTGTCATCAAATCAACGATGGTTGGATGTAATACCGTTAACCAACTGCCTAATGATACTTTCATAAAAACTTCCCTTAATAATAATTCGAATTAATACTTAATATCTAATTAAATTTTTGATTTCTTTTACCCAGACTCTCTCCCAACAGTCTGATGTCTTAGCATAATTTTCAACAAATAATAATCTTGCTTTTTGTATTTCTTCAGACTTCCACCACAAATCAACTGAATAATATATCTCATTAATTTTTAACGCGGCTGATTCAGGGTTTCTATGAAAAATACCCGCCTTCTCAAGAATAGAATAATAATGCAAAGCCTCACTTGTGCTTTCCCACAAATTTTGATCCCAAAATAATATGGTTGGTTTATTAATAGCTAAAGAATAAAGAAATGTAGTATTTAAATTATCGCTTACAAAAATTTTACAATTAAGTAACGCTTCTTGAAAATTTTTCTTTGAATTTACTCTTACTGAATTATTTAAAAGTCTTTTTTTTATGTTCCAATTATAATCTACAGGGTAAGTTCTAATATAAAAATTACTAGATATTTCTTTAGAAATTGATTGATAAAAACGTAATTCCCAATTTAAATATTCTAAAAATTGCAAATCTATAGGTTGGCAATCATAACGTATAAAATGTTGAGGAATAACAGTTCCAACTAACATAATATCTTTATTATTGTTTACTTCAATTAATTTTTTTTGAGGAATGTATATGATAGGGCTAGGAAGTGGAAGAATATTGTAACCCTCTTTTTTCCAGCCCCAAGAAATGTAATAATCATTAACCTTTAATTCAAAATTTTGGCTTGGATTATACAAACGATCGCCATATCCACCACCATGCTGAAATCCAATTGATTTTGTACCTTTTTCAATACAATATGCAAACCACATTGCAAAAAGTGAATCTGAATAAATTGATGTATCCTGAATTATTACTTTAGGACATTTGCTTCCGTATAAAAATTTTGCTTTTTTAAAATAATATTCAAATCCTTCAATAAATTGCAATGGAAAATTTTTTTCAAAACTTTGCATTAAAATATCGCAAAATTTATCGTCATTTACATCTTTATAAGAAGAAAAAATACTTCGCATTTCCATATTGTTTTTCAAATATTTATTTTTTTTTATTTTAATTTTTTTACAAGGTACAAATTCAAAAAAAGAAAAAAAATATAAGGAAAAAGATTGTATTAATGGCAATTGCTGACAAAAATTTCTAATAGAAGATTTTCTTAAAATAAACATTAATAGAAATGTAATAATATTCTTTAAAAAACACTTCAATTCATACATTAACCCTATTTTCTGATCTTTTCTTTCTAATTTTTTAATATCACATATCTTTATATCACCAATTTTTTGAATAATTTGTGATGTTATTTGTAAATTCCATTCATCTTTAACCATTTCTGAAATGAATTCTTCAGCAAGATTAATATCAAAAAATGACTCTTCACTAAGTATTATTGTTGAAAGATTATGGGGAAACATTTTTTTTACTTCAAGAATATGAATATATTTGTCAAAAAAATTTGGAATATAGTGCATTAAAAAAGGGGTTAATAAAATTCTCCAGTATCTCTTAGAAAATTTTGTTCCATGAACTTCATTTAATTTTTCAACGAGATATTCAATAGTTTTTTCTTGAATGGAATTTAAATAATTTGCATAAATTTTCTTTTTACTTGAATCACTCCAAATAGTATGGAAAGTGCTAAAATTTAAAGTCTGCCAATATTCTTTTCGACTGTAGTGTTTACAATATTCACCTAAAAATAAAATATCTTTCTTAGCATCCCAAAATTTTTCAATAGGAGTTGTAACTAAAAGCATTTTGCTATTATTCCTAGTTTAAAAGGACAAAATTTTTAATAAAGTTACTTTAAAAAATAATTTATCATTGCTAAAAACTTCAATCTTGCTTACCCAGTCTTAACATGATATATCATTATCCATGAAATAGTCCAGCTTTTAGGATCACATTAGCTTCACCTTTAAGCGAAGTTGAAGTATTGTGGTTAAATTTCTAAGTGGTTTTCTAAAGCGGAGATTTTAATGTCAACAATATATCATGTTCCTAAGGTTCATTTTGGTAAAAACTCACTTTCAGAATTGAGCAGTATTTTAGATAATTTTAAAAATAATCTAATTATTATAGATAAAAATCTTATTAATCATGCCTCTTTAAATATTTTGAAAAATAATAATTTCAGTCTCATAAGTGTGGATACCTCAACAGAACCATCTGTTGATTATGTTGACGAACTATCCTTACAAGTACGCAACATAATTAATTTAGAATGCGTGGTAGGCATAGGAGGAGGATCGTCTCTTGACATCGCAAAAGCTCTTGCAAACCTTTACACGAATCCTGGTTCGGCGGCTTTATACCAAGGCTGGGATTTACTCAATAATCCTTCCCTATATACAGTTGGAATTCCAACTCTGCCAGGGACAGGCGCTGAAAGCTCTAAAACATGCGTTTTGCTAAATAAAGTTAAAAATTTAAAACTTGGCATGAACTCTCAGTACAGTGTTTTTAAGGAAGTTATTTGTGACTCAAATTTATTAAAATCCATTCCTAAAAATTTATTTTTCTACACGGTGATGGACGCATTTTTTCATTGCATGGAATTACTTAATGGTTTTTTTAGAAGTCCTTTCTCAGACGCTTATGCACAGCAAGCATTAAAATTAATTGATGACATTTTTTCCTCTGATGATCCTATGAGCGATGTCAATCTAGAAAAAGCTATGTTAGCATCGTTTTTGGGTGGTAGTGCTATAGCGAATAGTTATGTAGGAATCATTCATCCATTATCGGCAGGTCTTAGTACAGTTTTTGGAACACCTCATAGTGTTGCCAACTGTATTGTGATGCAAGCTATGGAAGAATACTATCCAAAGGAGTATAATCTCTTTATGTCTTATAAAGAAAAAAATAATTATACCCTACCTACGGGGATTACAAAAAATCTTTCAAATGAAGAGTATTTAAAATTATACCAATCATCTATTTGTCATCAAAAGCCTCTTATAAATGCTTTAGGAGAGGATTTTGAAAATATCTTAACACTAGACAAAGTTGTTAATCTCTTTAAAATGATGTGATCCATGAAAAATAATTTAGCAGTTTCCGTTATAATTCCTGTGTATAATGGCGAGCTCTACATAGCTCGTTGTTTAAGATCTATACTTAAGCAGACTCTACATCATGATCAATACGAAATAATAGTTGTTAATGACCACAGCACCGACAAAACGAGTTTTGTCTTAAATTTATTTAAAGAAGAAATAAAAATAATAAATCTCTCACAGAATTTGGGATTGCCATCAGCTCTAAATGAAGGAATTCGTAACGCTCAAGGAAAATATATTGTTCGCTTAGATTCGGATGATTTTGTCAATAAAGATTATCTTTTTATTTTAAGCTTATTTTTAGAAATGAATCATGAATTTGACGCTGTCTGCTGTGATTATTATTTAATTGATGATAAGGAAGATGTTATTAGAAGATGTAATTCAGAAAAAGATCCAATTGGCTGTGGAATCATGTTTCGTATTGAACAATTAATAGAAATTGGTTTGTATGATGAAAGTTTTTTAATTAATGAGGAAGTTGATCTAAAAGAGCGTTTTTCTAAGAAATATGGTATTACACGAATTCCATTGCCTTTGTATCGTTATCGTTTGCACGAAAAAAATATGACGAAAGATCTTGAAAAAAAAGCAGAATTTGATCTTAAAATTAACAAAAAACACTCGGAAGCTTACAAAAATGGAAAAAATTATTAATTGGAGTGGCAGAGGCCAACAATATACCAGTGAAGAGCTAAAATTAATTACTGAAGTAGCAACATTAGCCGATCCTTTAACTCAAGGACAATACCAAAAACAATTTGAAAAAGATTTTGAAAATTACCTAGGACAAAACGGGCACGCCTATGCAGTTTCAAGCGCAACCGCCGCTATAGAATTAGCTGCAATACTTTGTCAGTTTGAAAAAGGCGATGAAGTTATTATTCCTGCTCATACATTTGTTGCTTCAGCAATATCTTTTGCTCGTTTGGGATGTGTGATTAAATGGGCGGATATTGATTTTCACACTCGCGTAATCGATATTGAAAATATAAGAAAACTTATTACTCCAAAAACCAAAGCGTTAATGGCTGTTCATCTTTATGGCAATGCAGCGCCTATGCAAGAACTGCAAGAGCTTTGTAGCAATCATGACATAATTTTAATTGAGGATGCAGCTCAAGCATTAGGAGGAGAATTAAATCATCAAAAACTAGGAACATTTGGTGACTTTTCTTGTTTTAGCTTTCATACACACAAAAATATTTCAACTTTAGGTGAAGGCGGAATGCTTTGGGTTAAAGATCCGAATTTAGCTAAAATGGTTCCAGGATTACGGCATAATGGATTACGTCCATTTGAAAATCAAGAATATTATTGGAAACCTGCCATGTCGAATGTTGATTTTGATTTACAAGGTATTTGGCCTTATAATTTTTGTATGGCAGAAGTTCCATCCGCTCTAGGAAGTGCTTTATTAAAGCGTAATGATCAAATTATTGAGAAACGTACACAACGCGCAAATAAATTTCTGGAATCTTTTAAAAATTTTCCAGAATTAATATTTCAAAAAATTCAGCCTCAAAGCAAGCATGCTTGGCATTTAATGACCGCTTATTATGACAGTGAAATTTATGGAAAGTCTAGAGATGATTTGATTAGTTCATTATTTAATACTTATAAATTAAAAACAGTTGTTCAATACTATCCTCTATATCGTTACCCAATTTTTCAAAAGAGTAATATGTCTGAAGCTAGTTGTCCAAATACAGATAAATTTTTTGATAATATGATTTCTTTTCCATTTCATGAGTGGATGAGTCATGACGATTTTGATGAAATGATCAAACGTGTACAATTAGCCTTAATTGAATTGAGAAAATAGGAATATAAAAATGAAAATAGGAAATTGGGATAGTTCAAAAAGTAAAAATCCATATTTGATTGCTGAAGTTGGTGTAAATCACGAGTGCAATATGGATATAGCTAAGAAACAAGTTCGTTTAGCCAAAGATGGAGGAGCAAATGCGATAAAATTTCAAACTTATAAAGCTGAAAAATTAGCATGTAAAAATAGCCCTTCCTATTGGAATACAGCCGAAGAAACCATTTCAAATCAGTTTGATCTTTTTAAAAAATATGACTCTTTTGGTGAAGAGCAATATATAGAAATCGCTAATTATTGCCGTGAAATTGGAATTGACTTTATGTCAACACCATTTGATCTAGAAGCCGTTGACTGGATTGATCCTTATGTCCCTGTTTTTAAAATTGCCTCGGCCGACATTACTAATGTTCCTTTGTTACAAAAAATAGCTTCAAAAAACAAACCTATTATTTTATCTACTGGTGCCTCTAATCTTCCTGAAATTGAATACGCTCTAAATATCCTTGAAGAAAATGGCGCAAAAAGCGTTGCGATTCTTCATTGCGTATTAAGTTACCCTTGTAACTTTGAAGCAGCCAATCTTAACGTTATTCCATATCTAAAAAAAGTATTTCCAAAGCATGTTGTTGGCTATTCTGACCATACCAAACCAGATAATCAAATGTTGGTCATAACATCCGCGTGGCTTCTCGGCTCTTTGATAATTGAAAAACATTTTACTCATGACAAAACCTTACCTGGCAATGATCATTATCATTCCATGGATGTTAATGACCTTAAAATATTTAAAAATAATATTGAATTTATTTCTTCCCTGCTAGGTAATAATTCTAAAAATGTTGCAGATGAAGAAAAAGAAGCAAGAAAATTTGCGCGTCGAAGTATAGTGTCTGCTCATTTTATTCCTAAAGGAAAAATTATCCAAATGGAAGACTTGATCTGTAAAAGACCAGGAACAGGTTTACCTCCTAATAATATAAATGATTTGATAGGAAAAATGGCTGTTCGCGACATTCATGATGATCACATGATTTCAGCTCTGGATTTAAATTAAAAATACATTGTTACCTTAAATCCAGAAAATAAATATTTTTTAAATCATTTTTCTAATCGTTCAAAATAGGTTTAATTAAAATAATGAATCAAAGAATTGTGGCTGTAATTGCAGTACGTATGGATTCAGTTCGTTTACCTGGTAAAACTCTGTTTAATATCCATGGTAAACCTTTACTAGAGCATCTTTTAGATCGTGTTAAATCCACATATTATATTGATGATATTATTGTAGCAACTAGTCATGAAACAGTAGACAATCCCATTGAAGTATTCTGCAATAAATACGGAGTTAGTTGCTACAGAGGTTCAAAAGAACACGTTTTAGAGCGTATTAAAGAAGCACTAGCACAATCTAAAGCAACTATCGGAGTTAATATATACGGCGATGGCCCCTTAATTTGTCCCGAAATTATTGATTACATGATATTAACATTTTTAATGCAAGATTTCGATTTCGTAAGTAACACTCTTGAAACTACTTTTCCTCCCGGAATGGAAGTAGAAGTATTTAAATTTGAAACTTTAGAAAAATCTTATCAGTTAGTTAGCTCATCTGAAGAACTTGAACATGCTACTTTATTCATCCGTAAACACCCTGATATATTCAAAATATATAATAGCAGGGCAAATGGTAAATATTATTTACCAAATCATCATCTTGAAGTTGATGAAATAAAAGACACTTTATTAATTGAAAAAATTATTGAATACCAATTAATTACTCAAGATTTGTCTTTTAATGGCATATATAATTTTTTTCAAAAAAACCCAGAAGCAAGTAGTCTAAACCAGAGTGTTTTTAGAAAATGGAAACAGTTTAGAGAAAAGCAGTGTTAATTTGTAAAGTTTCATGGCAAAAGAATATGGAAACAACTTTTTATTTACTTCTGGCAATAAGAAAATTGATCTAAATATTCTTCAAATAACTGAGGAGAATCTCCTATTCCAAATTTCACCGCATTTTGTATGACTTTATATGCAGGAATTGTATTAGAAGTTTTTAAATCAGAAATATCCAGCGAATCTAAATTTGAACTAACTAATAAGTTATGATGTATTTTTTCTGTGAATTGTTCTTTACTGTTTGCAAGATACAAATCTGGTAAAGAAGCATTAAGTAAAGGATCTCCACTTGAATTGTATCCTAGCGGTATTGAATTCAGATCCAAAGCTTCTTCTAGCATTGTTGAATTAATACTTATTGTAATTTTACTTTTTGCTATTGCCTCATAAGATGTCCATTCATAATTTTTATCTTTCTTCAAGATAAGACATCTATCTAAAAATTTGTCCTTATATAAACTATACTCTCTCTCATCCTCTGAGCACAATGCAATACAGGCTTTTATATGTGCATTTAACTTAAGTAACGTAGATAAACAATCCAATAATTCATCAACCATTTTTTTAAATGAATAAAAAAATGGATTATTTTTAGATTCCAAATAAAAAGATAATCTCCACTGTGATACTAAACAAATATCAAATTCCTTTATAAAATTACTTTTCTCTGAAATATGCTTTATAAAAAAACTTGACATAAAACTCCCAATAGGCAACCATCTATTCGCTTTATAACCACTTTGGGAAAGAAATTTAATAACATAATTGTTAAAACAGAAAAAATTTACAAGATTTAAATTTGGGACAGCTTCAATATCATATATTCCACGAGAGCCATTTTGAATACAAAAAAATTTAATATTTGAACTTATCCGAGCTGTAAATTGAAAAATACTATCATTATCTAAGTAAGTTAATACAACTCGAGGTTTATAAGATTGAATTACTTGAAATAGAAAAGCAACTTTCAAAGCAATTGAGAAAGAACGAAAACTCCATCTCATTTCAGACTTAAATACAATCTTAATAAATGTTGGAAAAACTAATAAAAATCTATAAATATTTAAATAAAAATATCCTGCCTCAATAAAAACGGGAGTTGATACATGCGAAATAACCTCTAGAATACTTTTTTTATAGATTGAATCACATCCATATACAACGCAATAAGTACGAGGAAATCTTTTATTCAATATATGAATATTACTAAATAATTGTTTTATTTTAAAAAAATATCTCATCAACCCTAGAATTTCCTTTTTTTTAAAACGTATTCGAATCGTTTTTAGATATTAGAAGTGTATTCGTAAGCACAAACAAGACTCTCTGGCATAATTAAATTTCAGTGCCCTTTAACAATTTAGTATCTTTGAATATAAATTGTCATTTATCATCAATTCCATCGCAATTTACAGTATGACGTAGCTTCCATTCGCCATTCACTTTTTCCCATAAATGTTCAGACCTTGCTTTATCGCATAACATCATAAAACGATCTTCAGATATATCTAAATAATTTAATATTTCTTTTAGATATTTATCAGGAAATTCACCATCAAAACGCTTTACAAGAGCACAAGCTTCTTTTCTATCTATATGAAAATTTCTTATCTCCTGTGATGCATCATAAGTCGCCCTTCCGATACCAAACTTCATAAATGTTGTATAATAGTGAAGGTCATCAATTTTGTCATCAATACTATTGTATTTACTATATGTTCCTTGAGTTCGAAAAGGGCGTGGTTTAAATCCTGTATTTTCCACAGCATAATAATACACCTCTTGCGGCACCCATTTTTTATAATATCCTAAATAGTGAACTTCAATATTAGAATTTTGTAATTCATTTATGGAAGCAGGCAAATATGCCATTAAATCAGCTAAAGGGATTTCGTATTTTTCTCTTAATTCTTTTATAGATAATCCTCCAAGATAAACTTCATCAATGTTATTCATAGTGAAATATGATTTATTTCGCAAAGAAGAAGCATTTTCTGCTATTGGATTACCGTATTCCGCCTCATTTTCTCCATAAAAAACAAGAGGAATACCAAATTTAGCAGCTATTTTGGGTGCTAAGTTTTTTTGTCCTAAAATAAAAGTTTGAAAAGGATGTAATAAATTTTCAATTGACAATTTTGTTAAGAGTCTCATAACTTTTCCATTTTGCTTAAAAGTTATGTTATCAAATCCACCTATTTCAATCCAATTTTTAAAATTTTGATAACCATATTCTGTATACATAATAGGTGGCCAAGTGACTGTCAAAGGATGCATGCCGTATTTATATTTTAATAAATGTGCCGCATAAGCACTATCTTTGCCACCACTACCAGGGACAACACAGTCGTAACTTCCGTCATTTTTTCTATATTTATCGCATAATATTAATAATTCTTTTTCTCTTGAGTCCCAATCAATTTTATTTTTTTGCTCAGCCGTTCTGCATGCATCACATACACCTTCAGCGTCAATATTCAGTGTTACTTTTTTACTTTCAGCTGTATGATGAAATTCGGATGTTGACGCTGGTCTTTGATTCGACATTACACATTTTTTACAAAAAATAACTTTTTCTGGTAATCCATATTTTGTGGTATATTTACCATTAATATTCATATACGCTCCTTAAATCGTTCCTATCCAATTTTTATAAATACGAATTCCTTGCCAAGCACTTTTTTCAGGATGAAATTGAACTGCAAAAATATTATCTTTTAAAATTGAAGAACAATATTCTGTTCCTTCATATTGTGTTAAAGTTAATATTTCATTTGTTACTTCTGGCTTAGCATAATAGGAATGAATAAAATACATATAGTCCATATTTTGTATTTCTCTTAATGGAGATTTAGCCCAATTGTCAACAGCAGTTAAAGATCTATAAATTTTATTCCATCCGACCTGAGGAATCTTTATACCAAGATTTAATACGTTATCATTTGTAAACTTATGAACTTTCCCTTTAATAATGTCGAGACCCTTATGATTTCCAAATTCTTCACTTTCTGAAAATAATAATTGAAATCCCAAGCAAATACCCATCAGAGGTTTACCAGTTTGAACAAATTCTAAAATTGATTTATCAAGATATAATTCTTTTAAATTATTCATTGCGTGGCCAAATGCACCAACTCCAGGCAATACTAAAGCATCCGCAGACATAATTTCTTTATAATTAGAAGAAATCAATGCTGGATTATTTAAATGAGCAAAAACTTGCGCTACACTTTGTAAATTTCCAATTCCATAGTCTAAAATTATTATTTTTTTACTCATGGATTTTCACCTTTATAAGGTCTACATTGAATGAATTTATTCAGTAAAAATTCTTTAATAATTGGTATACTTGCCGGAGAAATAAATTGAGGAACTGCATTTGATTTTAAATATTCAATATTACCTTCAGATGTTTTTGTATACTTAGAAAATAATTTTGAAGCAGATTCATAGTGAATTATACTCGCAATAGCGACAGCATCTGCTTTTCCTTCAAAGAAACAATCATAAATGTGCTGTTTACAACCTGCTCCTCCGTGGGCAATTATTGGGATAGAAAGAGATTTGCTTAGTATAGAAATTATATTATTGTCATATCCTCCTCCAGCACCTTCGTTGTCTACAGATGTTATTAAAATTTCTCCCGCTCCAAATTCTTCTACTTGTTTTGCCCAAGCTAAAACTTCGATACCTGTATACTCTCGTCCGTTATCTGTGAATACTAAATAATCTCCATTAGGCTGCTTAATAACTTCTATTGCAACAACAATGGTAGACGATCCAAATTTTTTAGAAGCTTCTTTTATAAGATTTGGATCCTTTATAGCCGCTGTATTTATCGCAACTTTATCTGCCCCACATCTTAATATTGACTTAATATCTTCTAGCGACCGAATTCCACCACCTACCGTAATGGGTATAAACGTTTTTTTTGCTGTCTTTGAAATAAGATCATGTAAACTATTTCTTTCATAAAGACTTGCGACGACATCCATATAAATGATTTCATCTGCACCTTGTTCATAATAATATTCAGCAAAATGTACAGGGTCTCCAAGTACACGCAATCCTTCTAAATGAATCCCTTTAACTAAGTTTGGCCCTTTTACATCTAATCTAGCTATTATTCTGTGATTCATTTATATCTCTTTCGTCAAATTTTTATTTAATATGAATTCAGCAATAGAAAAATCATATTCATCATCAATATCTATAGATCTATTTTTTGGCATTTCAAAACAGATAGAATTTTCAGCTATTAATTTTCTATATTTTTTAAAAAATTCTATATTCACAACATATACAGAACCATTAAGAGTATAATAATTTTTCATATCTTGACGTCTTGTTGGTTTTTCCCCAGCTAGTAAGGGTTTTAATATTTGATTATCTTCAATCGTATACATAAGCTGAGGATACGTATCTGACTTACAAACACTTAAACAGCTTGGCGCATTTTCGTTTACACATTTTTCAATACAGGTATCAATATCAAATT
The DNA here is from genome assembly GCF_001907975.1 of Silvanigrella aquatica. Taxonomy (NCBI): domain Bacteria; kingdom Pseudomonadati; phylum Bdellovibrionota; class Oligoflexia; order Silvanigrellales; family Silvanigrellaceae; genus Silvanigrella; species Silvanigrella aquatica. The sequence goes on along the minus strand of NZ_CP017834.1, from coordinate 2,782,977 downwards.
GAGACCTTAAAGGTGATGTTGGTTGCAATAAAACAAAATAATCATAACTATTAATATTATTTAATACATGAGAAATTACATCTATACTTGTAGAAGTATCTGTTGCTAATTCTGCTGGTCTAATAAAAGGAACTTCACATGAATACTGAAGTGCAACATCTTTAATTTCAGAGCAATCTGTAGACAGAACAATTCTATCTAAATATTTGGAATTTTTAGCTGATTCTATAGTCCATGCGATTAAAGGTTTATCCCCGAATGGTAATATATTTTTTTTAATTAAACCTTTAGAACCGCCTCTAGCTGTAATTATACCTAATATTTTTTTATTTAAGAGAGTCATTTATCATTATCCATTTATTCATTATTTTGCTGGAATACCATAAACAACAGAATTTGATGAAACATTTTTAATTACAACAGCACCTGCACCAACTGTTACATTATTTTCAATAATAATATTTTGAATAACTACAGCACCCGTACCTATATGACAATTAGAAGAAATTGTAACACCTCCTGATAACGTAACTCTTGGTGCTATATGACAATGACTATCAATAAAACAATCGTGGTCAACAGATGCTCCTGTATTAATAATGCAATTATCTTTTATGGTAGCACATGCCTGAATAAGAGATCCCATCAAGACCTGTACACCTTCCCCTAGTTTAGCATACTGAGATATAATAGCTGATGGATGAATTAAAGATTTAAAACTAAAACCTAAGGATTTCCATTTTTCAAATGTTTTTTGTCTTTCGAGAGCAAATTTTACGCTTCCAAAACCGATTACAAGTAAAATATTTTTAGGGTTTTGGTTTATAATAAAATCATCAGAACCTAAATATTTTATATTTAAAAGAGGTTTCTCACTTGTAATATTTGTGTACCCAAGTATCTCGCATTGCATTGCTTGCAGTGTGTCCACAACAACTTTTGCATGCCCCCCTGCACCAATAATGACAACGGGTAAGTGCGAATTAATCATATAAAATCCTCTAATAAATACTTTTTTATTGTATGATCTCGTCTTCGCAAAAATCTTTTTGAGCACTACTTCCAATTAAATCCCAATAATTCATAGATGACATACCAAAACCGGCTCTTTTCATACATACATTATGCTCAGAGAAAAAATCGCCTTTTGTTATTTCTTTTGAAGCCACAAGAACTTTTCTTACAATTTTTCTGTTTTTTAATTCAGATTGAGATGGTATTTTTCTTCCATGACCAAGAGATTTCTCAACTTCACGAATACTTTTTACCATCTCTTTTAACTCAACTGGATCAAGTGAAGCTTTATGATCGGGACCAGGTAAATTTTTATCTAATGTAAAATGTTTTTCAATAATTGTAGCACCGAGAGCAGTAGCGGCAATAGGAACTGAAATACCTTCGGAGTGATCGGATAGCCCTATATTTAAACTAAAAGATGCTTTTAAAGTTTTCATAGAATTTAAATTAACTTCATTGAAAGGAACAGGATATTCAGAAGTACAATGCAATAACGTAACTTTTTTATTTAATATACTCTGACCTTCCTCTGAATAAAAGGCATCCATAAAATTATCTAAAGAAGGCCTATCACTCTTACCTAGTAGACCAAAAGCAATTACTGCTAAAGCTGTTTCAATTTCACCTAAAGATGTCATTCCTGAAGAAACAATCAAAGGCAATCCCATTTTAGACATTTTTAACAAAAACGGATAATTCGTAATTTCACCAGAAGGAACTTTTATATAATTAATATTTAAATCTCGAACAAGAAAATGGAGACTACTCTCATCAAACGGTGTAGATAAAAACTCAATATTTTTATTAATACAATGCTGTTTTAATAAATAAAATTGATCATAAGTAAGTTCTAATTTTTTTAACATTTCATACTGAGTTTCAGAATTTCCAATATTTTTTATTTGGTATTCAGCTTTTTTAGCTGATTTAATTACTAGATTATCCGCTGAAAATGTTTGAAATTTAACTATATCAGCGCCAGCTTCAGCAGCTACATCAATCAATTTAAATGCTTGCTCAATAGAACCATTATGATTTACACCAGCTTCAGCTATAATAGTAACCTTATCATTATTCATTATGAATACTCTCTTGTTTGACAGAAACTTCTAAGTCAAAGAATTTCTTTTTAATAAAATCACTTGCGGAAAAATCAGGATCAAATAAAATAGATTTTAAATGATTACATATTTTCAAAGAGTTATCACCTCCCTTTCCATAAGGTAAAGGTTGAAACTCAATTGATTTTTTAAACTCAGCACTTAAAGCTCTATCTATAGCTTTTAAAATATCCTCTTTTTTATCATGACAACTAATTATTGACGGACTTTCAATTCTTCCTTGTTCACGACATCCAATATTCACGGCAGGCAAATTAAATACAGGAGCCTCAATAAACGCACTTGATGAATTACCGATCATAACATTTACAAATCTTAATAAACATAAATAGCGTTTATGACCTAAAGATGAATGAATTACGCAATGAGAAGAATTTTCTTCAACAAAATCTTCTAAAAGTTTATTCATCGTTCTTCCAAATGCATCTGAGTTTGTTTTAGTAAAAATTATTTTAGCATCTGGATACCTTTTTAAGGCATCTAAAAGTTCTTTAACAGAATTTATATTTTGTTCTTGTGAAAAAATACTTACAGGATGAAAAGTAACTAAAAAATTTATTTTACCAAGTTTAATACCTAAACTTTCTTCAAGTTCAGACTGATTAAAATAATTCAGTTTATGAATAGAATCTAATCCAGGAGCTCCAAAATTAAATACAGTTTTAGGACTCTCTCCCATTTGAATAACTCTTTTTCTATACTCTTCTGTTGCAACAAAATGTATATGAGACATTTTAGTTATTGCATGGCGAAAAGAGTCATCAACCGATCCTTCGGTAATTTCTCCACCGTGAATATGAACTACTGGTATTTGATAAATTACAGCAGATTGAACTGCCGATAAAATCTCAAAACGATCTCCTAAAACAATTAAAAGATCAGGTTTTAGATTTTCAAAAGCATCTGCAAATCCAATTACACCCAAGCCTATAGATTTTGTTATGGCTGATTTTGTGTCACTAGATAAAAGCATTTCAACTTTATAAGAAATTTTATAGCCATCTGCTTCTATTTGTTTATATGTATCACCGAACTCAGGAGACATGTGCATTCCTGTTACGATAATCTGTAAATTTATATCTGCATCATGATTAAAATAATTCATAATCCAGTAAAGCAATCCATATTCTGCTCTTGAACCAGTAACTACACAAATATTTTTTTTCATTAATAATTTTTGCATTTATATTATTCTTACTTTATTAATTTATTCATACAAAATACCTAGTATTTTCTTGCAAATAGTCACTACGATTTTTCATCCAGTGAATGAGTTGAAGAATGCCCTCTTCAAGACTAAATTTTGCTTTCCAACCGGTTGCCTGAAATAACTTTGTTGGGTCAGATAATAATCTCTCAACTTCACTTTTTTCAGGACGTTTTCTTTCTTCTTCAGTAACAATAGAAATTTTTTTATCTAACATTTTGGAAATAAGCTTAAAAATATCTTCTATTGAAATTTCTTGCCCAGTCCCTGTATTAAAACTCTGCCCTAAAATATCATCATTACTACTCTCAGCCAAAGCTATAAAAGCTTTAACCGTATCTATTACATAATTAAAATCCCTTGTAGTTGTGAGGTTTCCTAATTTTATCTCTGAATTTCCAGATAAAATTTGAGATATTATTGTTGGAATTACCGCTCTCATACTTTGTCTAGGACCATAAGTATTAAAAGGTCTTAATATTACAGCTGGAAGGGACATAGATCTAAAATAGGACTCTACAGCCATATCTGCACCAATTTTACTTGCAGAATAAGGCGATTGACCTTGTAAAGGGTGTTTTTCCGTAATGGGAACAAACTGTGCTGTTCCATAAACTTCACTTGTTGAAGTATGAATAAATCGAGACACTCTTGAAGAATCTAAACAAGCTTCCATCACATTTAAAGTACCTAAAACATTTGTTTCAAAATAACTTTGAGGAGCAACATAAGAATAAGGAATTGCAATTAAAGCAGCAAGATGAAAAACGGTGTCATGATCTTTTATCATTTTTTTAAGAAAAAAAGGATCGCGAATATCTCCCAAAATTAATTTTAAATTATGAGGGCATTTTTTATGAGTGAAGTCATCAAGCCAACCATATTTTCCAAACGAATTATATTGACATAAAGCTGTAACTTCAAAACCATTTTCTATAAGAGTTTCAACTAAATGACTACCAATAAAACCATCACTTCCAGTAACAAATATTTTTCCAAGCTCTCTTTTTGACATACAATTAACTTTCAAAGTGAAGATGATATTCATTATTTGCTTTTAAATATTCCTCTGGTAATCCAACATCAATCCAATATTCATGTAACAAATAAGGAATAATTTTTTTTCCTTTTGCATTACATTTAGTAATAAAGTCGGTCATATTTAAGAATTGTTCATTTTCAATTAATTCTATTACTTTTGGACTTAATACATAAATTCCAGCATTAACTAAAAAATCAAATTTAGGTTTTTCAGAAATATTTGATATTTTTTTATCTAATACATTTACTACTCCATAAGGGATTGTATACTGAAATGGTCTTACAGCACATGTAATATCTGCATCGTGATTTTCATGCTCTTCAACTATTTTTGCATACTGAACATTTGTCAAAATATCCGCATTGCAAACAATTAAAGACTCATGAATTTTACTTTTTATAAACCCTATTGAGCCCGCAGTGCCAAGAGGTTGTTTTTCTCTTACAAATTCTATATTTAGTCCAGAAAATCTTTCAGAAGCTAAGAATTCTTCAATTTGATCGGCGAGATAATTCGTAGACACATAAAAATTTTTAAACCCTTGAGAAGTTGCCTGATTCAAAAGGGTTTCAATAATCGGTTTCCCACCAACAATAGCTAATGGTTTAGGTCTATCATTTACAATAGAGCGTAATCGAGAGCCCAGTCCTCCTGCCAAGATGAACATATAATTTGATACTTGATTTTTTATTTCAACATTTTTTTGTTTTACTTCAGATGTACGAATATCATTCAAACCTAAAATAAAGATATCTGCAACAAAACCTTGATCATCCAAAAGAGGGATTTCCCTTTTTCCAACTCTATGAGAAAGTTCAAACAACTCTTCAGTTGAACTGCTTTCATGTGCAGTAACTGGATTTTTATTAATCCAGTTTTTGGAAGAGTCCTCTAAGGAGGCTCCACTTAAAAGCGCCCTGCGAATATCACTATCAGAAAGAATTCCCAAAAATTTTTCATTCTGATAAGATGAAATGCAAGCAATTAACAATCCAGACTTTGATATGATTGATAAACACTCTTTCAAAGTTGAATGTTCTGATAAAATAGCTTGGTTGTATGTAGGAGAAAATTTATTTATCATTTATCACCAATTATACTTAAAAGAATTAAATCTGAAATAAATTTTACATCTTCATTTAAAATTTTGGGACTTGAAGGAAGAGACAGTGTTCTATTCCAAATGTCTTCTGTATATTTCAATAATAAATTATTTTCGACTTTATATGCTGGTTGCAAATGACATGGCGTCCACAAAGGTCGTGCTTGAATTTTATTTTCAATGAGAATTGTTAAAGCTTTTTCTCTTAAATTAAAATCCTTAAATATGACACAGTTTAGCCAATAATTAGAGTGACAATTTTGCTGTTTATATAAATTTAAAAATGGTGAATTTAAATAATTTGAATATAAGTCAAAAATCTCTTTTTTACGTACTAAACGTGATTTTAATTTTTTTAATTGAGAACATCCAAGGGCTGCTAATAAGTTAACAAGTCTAAAATTATATCCTATTTCGTCATGCACGAATCTAAAATTATCAATTTTTGCCGTTGTTGATAGATGTTTTAAATGTTTTGCAAATTCAAAATCATTTGTTGTAATCATGCCACCACCACCGGTAGTTAGTATTTTATTTCCATTAAAGCTAAAAATAGCTGCTAAACTTTCATTTCCTATATGAGTTTCATCAAGATTATATGTCCCTAATGCTTCTGCTGCGTCTTCTAATATTGTCAAATTAAACTCTTCCGAAATTCCTTTTAATAAATAACTTTCTGCTGCAGACCAGCCCATAATATGAACAGGAATAAAAGCAAGTAATCTATTAAAAGTTACTTTATTTATCCAGTATTTTTGTTCAAATCTATATTCATAGTTATTTAAAATATATTTTTTAAAGTTTTCAATGGAAAACTGCAATGAATTTTCATCAGTATCAATAAAATGAGGTGAGCCACCCGCATGTACTACCGCATTTGCTGTGGCAATAAAAGTCAATGAAGGCAATATAATATCAAAGTTATTCAAAACCCGAAATCTATGCTTTAGTGCCTCAATAGAAAGCTGTAAACCAATAGTTCCATTGCATATTGATACTGCATGTTTTGAGCCCACAAAATCAGCAAAATCTTTTTCAAATTTATCAACAAAAGGCCCACCTGTTGAAACCCATGAAGAACGTAGAGCTTCAAGAACATAGTCTTCATCGTCTTTATCAAATATGGGTTCATGCAAATTAATCATTTTTCAAAATTCCTACTCTTAAGATCTACAATTTTATCTACCGATCTTAAAATTCCTGGCCTATGTGAAACAATAATCGCAGTACATATACCTTTCAATCTTTCAAGAGATGATGTTATCTCATATTCTGTTCCTTCATCAAGATTAGATGTGCATTCGTCAAGTACGAGAAGCTGAGGATTATGTAAAATAGCTCGTGCTAAACATAGCCTCTGTTTCTGTCCTGCAGATAATCCAGATTGATCTTCAGGTATCATATAATCCAAAGACTTTTTTTCTACTATATCTTTCATACTTGCAAATTCTAAAGCTCTCCAAATTTGATCTGCAGAAACAGGTTCTTTCATACCATATAAAAGATTATCTTTTATCGTTCCCTTTATTAAAAAAGGTTCTGCTCCAACATAACCCACTTTAACATTAGGTGAGTCCAAAAACTCTTCAGGCAAAAAACCTGATATAAATACATTTCCAATATTCGGTTTAATTATACCGAGTAAAAGAAATAAAATTGTACTTTTTCCAGATCCACTTGGGCCAATTATACCCACATGACTGCCTTGCTTAATTTCAAAACTTAAGTTCTCAATGAGAGGAGCTTTATAAGACTCATAAGAATAAGAAACATTTTCAAAAATTATATTCAAATTTTTAATATTTATATTACTAACATTATTAACCGATGAAATTTCAAGAAATTTATCTGGTAATATATAATTTTTATTTGAGCCAATAAATTTAATGGCATCTAAAGATTTATTAATATAATAAATTTCGTTTTTATGAAAACTATTAAAATACCTAAAAGCGATTTTAATTTGCGGATAATATAGATTTAGAGAGCTAAAGTATCCAAATAATATTGATAGATTTTGAATAAATCTAATGAATAAGTATAAAAAAGAAACTAAAATCATACCCTCAGTGTGAAAATATTTCTGACTCATTAAAATAATGATAACAAGTAACAGTATGCCTAGAAATGGAGATATTGTTATGCTTAAAATGTTTAAAAATGAAGCTCTTATTGAACAAAGGCCATAATTAATAACATTTTCTGCTAATTTTTTCTGCTCATAATTTTGGGTTCTCATAATTTTTATAAAAAGAAGATTTCTTGAAATTTTCTCTATTCCAGCGTTCAATTTATATTGTTCTATTGGTACCTGTAAAGCAACCTTCCTAACACCTTTAGTGATTTTAAGAATAAGTATCCCAATAAAAAAAATACCAAATAAACCTATAATTGATTCTTTCCAAGCCGTTGCAAACATAAGCAACATAACAATTGAGCACTGAAGAAACAAGGAAGAAAAATAAACTATGTTTGATATAAATAACGAGGCTTTTGGAAATACTTCAGTAATCCTAAAGTTTACATCTGAAACCCCATTGTCTCTAGTCCGTTGATTAAATAAATCATAAACAGCTAAATTTCTTAACCTACAATTAGCATATTCTAGAGAAAAACTCGTACTATGATTTGAAAATATTTGTCCTATTATTCTAAAAAATCCTATTAATACAAGAAATAAAATAACGTAAGAAAGATCAATACGAGGTATAACAAATCCTAGAATTTTAATTTTAGTTTCAACTAACCCTAAGCTCACTAAAAATAATTGCAAAAATGCAACTATTAACAACTCAAGAAAAGACAGAAATATAGCAGAAAAAAAGGTTATAATAAACCAAAAAATTGATTTTCTGCCTACAAAGTAAATAATATTCTTTAAACGTATCATTAAATAAACACACCCTAATATAATACGATTTTAAATTATTCTGAAAAGTCTCCAAATAGAATAAAAAGACTATGATGGTTTTATTCTATCTAAATTCATCGAATAAGTCACAACAACTCTTCAGTATTTAGTTTCAGAAGTATTTTAATGTTTCTTCTCTATCCATATAATCACTTATAGCAAAAATATATTTTTCATTGTTTTTCAATCGTACGCTCAGAATCGAAGAAACAATGTCAACGAACTGAGCAGAAAATTGAGGAGACATTTGAAAAAATTCCAGATCCTTATTCGCTTATTTTATTTCCTTTGTATTATTAGTATCATATTGTTTTGAAACAAAGGAATTATTTTTAATATAAAATCGCCATTGCATTTCAATTCCTTTTGATATTCCTATTCTACTAGAAGTTTGAATATCAGCAGGTAAAATAGGAATTCCTTCTTCAATCCAAATTTGATTTAATTTTGAAAATTCTAATCCATTTTGTTCTTTATTAATTGCCAAATGACGACAGAGTTTTCCCGGTCCTGCAGCGGCTCTTCTATTTGTTTCATGAGATGGCAATTCTAAAGCTCGAATCAACACGGCTTGGCCACTCCCTTTTTTTCCAGTAACAACATTTAAGCAATAATAAATTCCATAGATTAAATAAACGTAACATATTCCCCCTTCTTCGAACATGGGAGCATTTCTTTTTGTGACTCCTCGGCTTGCATGACATGCGGGGTCGTCGGGCATGTAGGCTTCCGTTTCCACAATGATTCCTGATATGACTTTCCCATTTTTCAGTTCACGATTTATTTTTATTCCCAGAAGTTGTGGGGCAACATGAATTGCATCCTGTAGATAAAAATCTTTTGAAATGAAAGTCATAATTAATAATAACCATGGTTATGAGAATGAATCTTACTGAGTAACAAAGCATTTTACTTTATTTTTATAAATGAGTGCAACTTTTTAGAAAAATTTATTTTAATTTTAATGATTTATTAGAGAAAATAAATTTTGGGGTGAGAATATACATTTAAAAAATTCAAAAAGGAATCGGGAAACCCCGATTCCTCCCCTATGTCTTTTTCAAAATATGAGCGAGGTAAACAGATACCGCGAGCATAATAAGAAAAGTTAAAAAAAGGATAATGACAATAAGCTGCAGCGTGTTACACTTTAATTTTCCTATGATTAATTTATAGGAGAAAGAGAGTTGAAACGACTGCGGTGTTGTGTTATCTTTCTTCATAGGGAGATTCTGATGGTTCATATCAGACCTCCTTCGAATACTGGGTAGTGGATTCTACCCAGTATCTTTTTTTTATCTGTGTAAAATAAATTCGTCAAATTTAAATGCAAATTAAAAAAATAATTAATAAAATCTTATGCTTTAAAAATGTCATGAAATTGTAATTATTTAAATAAAAATGATTAAATATAAAACTGACAAACGCGTATATCCATGCCACCTTGCGTAAAATGATAAGTTTCCAAATCAAAATGTTTTAATTGATTGCAAAAAGAAGACCAAGTTTCTTCGTTAGGGCATAAAATAAAACCAGATAAATTATGATTTTCTTTTTTTAATATTTTCGATAGTTCATTTATTTTTATCGCGATGCTTTTATAAAATGCGATGGGGTCGGATTTTTTGTGAATGCGAATGCCATAAGGTGGGTTTAAGGGAAGAAAAATAGGGCCGTAATTTTTATGGGAAAGGAATGAATCTATATCTAATTTTAAGAAGTTTTCATTTATGACAGCATTCTTTTCAAAGATTTCAGCTGGAAAAATAAAATCATTATTATGAATTTTCTTTTCAAAAATATTTAAATTTTCTACGAGTGCTGTATTCGCGTTACTAGAATTGTCAATACAGATGATTTTTAAATTTTCTGAATTTAAGTTCTCTGAGTTATTTTCATCTTTAGTTTTAAATAAACAATTTTCTTTTGCTTTTTTTAATAAAAAATTAAAGCTTTCTTGACGAAATAAAGGCATTTTTTGTAGAGCATATATTCTTTCAAATAATCCGGGTACAAATTTATAATGCCATTGTAGATATTCAAAGGCAAAGGTTCCTGTTCCAGAAAAAGGAATGAGTATGGTATTCATATTGAAGTTTGAATTTTTGCTTTGGGCAAACATAATTGATTTTTGGATGCAACAAGCCGCGGCATCTTCTCGCAAAGGTGCGCTGGCGCTTAAGGTACCACGGTAACCGCGCTTGTAAAGGGAATCACCTGCAAGTGAAATACTTAAAGTTAATGTGTCTTTATATAAATCGGCATTAAGAGATGTGGTTTCTGTCGTGTTTTCACCGCTGACAATTTCAGAGACATGGTTGTTTAAAATATTGGCAAGGATTTCTTTTAAACCTGTTTCATGAAAAGCTTTGCTGGCAACGGAATTCACTTTAATTTTTAGCGACATCTCTTTTTGAAGGAACATATTCCAATTTAAAGAGCGGCATTGTTTTTCAAATGCTTCTTTTCCAAGTGCTTTTTCTTCTAACAGAATAAGTTTTATATCTGATATGCATTGGCAGCGTATTAATAGTTCTGAAATAGCTGACATATGTATTTTATCTATTTGAATTTCATTTTTTAATAATTGGCAATGACTTTGAAATTTTTGAGGAAACCATAAATTATTTAATATGGATTCTATTTCTTTTAAGGCAGTGGAGCCCAGTCCTGCAGGAAAAGTGATTTTAACACTTTGAGCTTTGCCATAAATATTTTTTTTAATTTTTCTTTCTAAATTTTCTTCAATATGTTGATTCATCGGGAACCTATTTTTTCGTTGTTGTGGAAGATTTTGCAATGGATATAGTTTTCAGTATCATTAAGTTCATGATGAATTTCTATGATATCATTTTTCATTAAAGTCTTTTTTAAAGGAATCGCAATGGGACTCCAGTGGGCGCAGGCGTCCTGTTCGGAAATGAGTGAAGAAATGGTAACATCTTTTGTTAATTCGGCACGAAACCAAATGAGGGCAAGGGCATTTTGACAATCGTGATTGATTTTAATCGTTTTTTTTCCATAAAAGGGATGCTTATTTAAGTCCTTTGAAAATGTAGGCGGAGGATCGAGCCTCGTGCTTCCAATTTCTGTTGATTTTGTTGCGGCAATAAAGTCATTTTTATTTAAGGGCAAAGAAAAAGAAATTTCATTTAAGTCAAGAGTTTTTCCAGCTGCGCATAAAAATTCAGTGAGAAATTCTTCTTTATAAAAATTTTTGTTTTGAAACTGTTGAAAAGCTTTTATTCTATGCAGTGCAGGATGATTTAATAAATCAATAATATCAAAAAATACGGCAACACTTTGAGGGATATAATTTATTTTTTTATCAAATAAACGCGAACCTATTTCTCGTAATGTAGGAAGAACACCTTCTTGGAAGGGATCGTTGCCAAATAACTCGCTTACTATTGTTGTTATTTCATCATTTAATGTGACATCAAAACTATTCATATTATGTAAAATAAAGCTTTTATTTGATGTATTTAACTTTAATTGATTTAATATAGGTTTAATACAATTTGCTGTATTTGTTTCTTCAATGGCAACGACTTTTTTGGCACCTAAGTGTAATGAAATGGCAGAAAGAAAACCTGTTCCTGAGCCTACATCTAACACAATGGAATTATTATTTATGTGTTTTTTTAAAGCTTTAAAATAAGCTTGAGAGCGAAATTCATCGGCTAGCATGGTCCATTGCGCCCAGGGATCACCAAAACCATCGGACTGCATGTGTTTACTTGTTTGATTTGTCTCTAATAATAAAATGCCAGCACCGATGAGATCTTCTATTAATGCTGAACATTCTGCTTCGTTTGGCAAGTTTGATGAAATATTTTGAAATTGTTTCTTTAATAATCCGGGAATTTCCTTTAAGGTGTATTTTAGATTTTTATTACCAAGTAAACACAACAGCGAAAGAACTTCAGGAGCCATATAAAATTCTCCTGATGAGCTTGATATGGAAGCATAGGTATTTCCATCATCTGCAAAACGCAGACGAAGTCCTTTTGCAACATTTAGATTAAGCAATTTATGGTTGTTGTTTTGCTTGGACATAGTAACCCTTTTTGAGTTAGAAGTGTTTCCTAAAATAAGAAGCGACGGCCTGTTTGTCGCATGGGAAGGTAGTCAAATGCAAATAAAAAATATATTAGAGTCCATCGGTAAAACCCCTTTGGTAAAATTAAACCGCTTATTTCAAAAGCCTGGCGTTGAGGTGTTTGCGAAGTGTGAATTTATGAATCCGGGCGGTTCAGTTAAAGATCGTATTGGTTATCAAATGGTTATTGATGCTCAAAAATCGGGTCGTATTAAGCCTGGTGATATTTTGATTGAGCCCACCAGTGGCAATACGGGAATTGGAATTGCTCTGGCGGGAGCTGTGCTAGGTTATCGTGTGATTATCACCTTGCCAGAGAAAATGAGCAAAGAAAAGCAAGTGGTTTTAGCTGCTTTGGGAGCTGAAATCATTCGAACTCCGACAGAAGCGGCTTATGATGCTCCTGAAAGTCATATCTCAGTGGCAAATAAGTTGGCGAAAGAACTTCCTAATGCCCATGTGCTTGATCAATACGCGAATCCTTCCAATTGCGCCGCTCATTATAATTTTACAGCTCAAGAAATTATTGATGATTTGGGAATGGTTCCAGATTATCTTGTAGCGGGAGCGGGAACAGGTGGCACAATTTCAGGAATTGCAAAGAAATTTAAAGAATTAAAACCAAGTTGCAAAATAATAGGTTGTGATCCCGTGGGGAGCATTTTGGGGGGTGGAACAGATGTTTCTACTTATCAAGTGGAGGGCATTGGGTATGACTTTTTTCCAAAAGCTTTAGACTGCAATTTGATAGACAAATGGGTTAAAACAACGGATGAGCCCAGTTTCAAATGGGCGAGACGTGCGATTCGTGAGGAAGGTTTATTGTGTGGCGGGAGTTCGGGATCGGCTTTAATGGGAGTGGCAGAAGTTCTTAAAGATATTCCGCAAGGATCTAAAATTGTCGTTATTTTGCCCGATGGCATTCGTAATTATATGACAAAAATGCTTGATAATGATTGGCTTTCGAAGATGAATTTTAAAGAAGCTATTTTGCCTAATAATATTTTTTCTAAATAAAAATGATGATGATTTGAGGATATATGAAAATAAAAGTACTTTTTTTTGCAAAAATTCGTTCTACAAACGGAGGTGCGCAGGTTTATTTTGCAACACAAGGGAGCGAAATCCCCTCTCTTTCGATTGCAAAAAACTCACTGGAAGATTTTTTAAAAATATATCCTTTAAAGCGTCATGCGTCATTTGATTCAAATATTTCAAAGACTTTTTCTATTCGTTATTTATTGGAATGGAAAGCCTCATTAAAGGCTTCACTTCCAAATGAAATAAAGGCATTTGATGAAGTCTTTTCGTTAAATTGGTCTTTATTTCCACAAGCCGTAAAAATGCTTTCCGATGGAAAAGAAAAAAATTATTTACAATTGGCTGTTCAATATATTTCTAACGGAGGTATTGATGAAAGTGTTATTGCCGCTGATTTTGATGAAGCATTTATTAAATCTCTGCAAAAAAAGCTTGATGAATAAGGAATAGGATTGCAAAGACAGATTGAGTTGGTTAGTGTCATCCTGATATGAATTGTTGGAATTATTTATCCGATTGCATTTTGGTGAATTTATGAAAAAAATTTTTAATAGAAAAGTAAAAATCATTCTATCTTCCTGCTTATTGCTTTTTCCTACTTTTCAAGTTGCACAAGCTCAATGCGAAGTGGGTTCTGTTCTTTTTCGAGATACTCTACTGGGTTCTGCCGTTGGATTGGGTGTTGGCGCTCTTGTTATGGTGGCAAATCAATCTTCCACCAATATTGCCCCTAATTTAGCAACGGCCACTCTTATTGGGGCGGGAGCCGGTGTTATCATTGGTGTGGTTGAACTCTCTTTATCCGATTGTTCTTCATCGCGACGCAGTGCCTATGCTAGCGCGCAATCGGGGTTTAAGGCGAGGCCTTTATTAGGATTTACACAACAAAAATCTTTTGAGAGCATTCCCAATTCCTCTCGCGACAATGACTTTAGTTTTGATAATTTTAAGAAAATGTCCATGGGAATTAATTTAAGTTATACCTTTGACAATTAAGGGAATGCCCTGAATCGATCCCCTTTTTTAATTTAAATTTAATTTAATTGTAATAATGACCGTGCTAAAAATACTTTAAAGATGCTATGGCGTACGAGAGTTTAAAAGTAAGAGGATAGTTTGTCATCAATCAATCTCAAAAAAATGAAATTTCTCTCAACTCATGTTATAAATATTTTTTATTAAATTTAATAATAATTACCAGCGATAATAAGCAAAGTGTTAAAATATAAAAGCCAGGTAAAGCATTATTATTGGTAAAACTGGCGATGTTTGATAGCAATAAAGGGGTTATGCCAATAAATAATCCATTTGTTGTATTTAAGGCAAGTGCAAGCGATGAAGTTCGAATTTGAATGGGGAACATCATTGTAAGAATGTGAAACACGGATCCTACACAAGCACCTAAATTTATGCTCAATAACATGATAAATAATAAAAATATTGTGTCACTTCCCATGGATAAAATAAAATGAGAAACAGAAGATAATATACACAATGAAATAATACCTAAGATATATATTTTTTTAGCTGTAAACTTATCTGATAAATAACCAAAGAAAATACCAAAAATTGCGTTTAAGAAAAATCCTAGAGTTGTGACTTCCTTAATAAATTTTGGATCAAAATGATATTCCGTTTCTAATGTTTTAGATGAGATTAATAAATAATATAAAAATGCTGTGGATGAAGGCAATAAAAAGATAATACCAATAAATATTTTAGATAAATGTTTTTGGAATATTTTTAAAAAAGGGACTTTCAGTAAAAGATTAGATTTTTTGCAGTGGATAAACTCATTACTTTCTTTAAGATTTTTTCTTAAATAGACACCTATAATTCCTAATATTCCTCCAACTGCAAAAGGAATGCGCCAACCCCAATCATCAAACATTGCTTTAGGAATCAAAGTATTTAAAAATGTATATATTAAAGAAGCAAAAAAGGAACCAAATAAAATTCCACCAAATAGGAGTCCCATTGCAAAACACTTTTTATTTTTACTTGCATATTCATGTATAAATGCCATGGCACAGGGAGCTTCACCGCCCAAAGCAAAGCCTTGTGCAATTCTGAGTAACAATAAAATAAGCGGAGCTAAAATACCGATTTGCTCATATGTAGGTAAAATTGCAATTCCTAAAGTGGGGATGGCCATGAGAAATAGAGTGATCATAAAGGGTGATTTACGTCCCGTTGTATCACCAAGGTGACTAAAATAAAATCCTCCTAAAAATCGAGCAAAATAACCGGCAGCAAAAATGCCGAATGTTTTCATGAGGGCGATGCTAGGAATAGATTCATTAAAAAAATGTTGCCCAATGACAGGAGCCATAAGTGCAAATAAAGAGAAGTCATAATATTCAAAAGCACCACCAAGCGAACATAAAGACAGAGTTTTAAACTCAGAATGTTTTTTTGAAGTCATAATAATATTTTCTCTATTTAAAATATTTATATTGATTTATTTATTTAAGGAAACTTCTTTTTGAATGAGTGTCATAACGGCTTTGCCATCGCATGTAGGATAAAGCTGTTTGATTTCTTTCATAATACTGCCGATATTTATTTTTTCTTGCGGAGGAGTTTGAGAGATTTTGTTACGTATGATTTCAAATAATTCTTGTTCCGTTGGAGCCCGTGGGACATATTTTTCAACGAGTTTAAGTTCATTTTCTGTTTGGGTGTATTTTTCACTCTCTTTGGGAAACATTTCCAGTGCATCAAGCAATTGTTTTCGATAGGAGAGAACGGCATCTAATTCTGCAATGGGTTTTGCTGCGGTTTGGCCATATTGAATGGCGCTAATAAGCATTCTTAGAACACCGGTTAATTCTTTATCATGATTCTTTAAGGCTTGTTTTAAATCACTTGTAAGTGTTTCTCTTATAGTTGTCATTGTGTTTCCTTATTTTGTTTTAAATACCCAAACTCCATTCCAGTCTTTTTCAAGACCTTTATTTTTGAGATATTTGCAACGCTCAATGAATTCTTGACTTGGAGGATCGTTCCCCTCATTTACTTCTATCGCCTTTTTAAATTTTTGAATAGCGTCATCCCATTTTTGTTGTCTATAAAGACTTAAACCTTCTTCAAATGTTTGCGCCAGATTGATTGCTTTTTGTCTATCTGTGTCTTGAAATCGCATGACTTCAAAAATACGAACAGGTTCATTTTTTCCTTTAACTTGAATATTATCGAGTTCTCGAAGGAGAAACTTATTTGGTTCTTTAAGAGATTGCTTTGTAAATTCAGAGCAGATAATACGAGTACCATAGTTTTTATTAATACCTTCTAATCGGGCTCCTAAGTTAACAGCATCACCGAGTACGGTATAATCAAAGCGTTGATCACTTCCCATATTTCCTACAACCATGTCGCCCGTATTTAAACCAATACCAATATCAAGAAAAGGAAGCCCTTCATTTTTCCATTTTAGTTGTAGTTTTTCAAGCTCATCAAGCATTTTTATGCTTGATGATAACGCTCTGTCAGCATGATTTTCTATGGCAATAGGAGCTCCCCAAACGGCCATAATGGCATCGCCAATGTATTTATCTAAAAGTCCATTGGAATCTAAAATAATTTTTGTCATAGGTGTAAAATATTCATTTAATAATGCTGTCAATTTTTCTGGAGATAACGCTTCGCTTATTGTTGTAAATCCTCTTACATCAGAGAAAAATACGGTCATAAATTTTTTTTCACCACCTAGTTTCAAACGTTCGGGGTGCTCCATAAGTTGGTTGATTACCGCTGGATTTAGGTAATGCTGGAAAGCTCCTTTGACTTTTTTCTTTTCCCGTTCTTCGGTAAAATATTTAAATATTGTTATGCCAAAATAAATGGATACACTTTGTAAATAAAACATTCCGGCATAAAACCAGTACCCTTTTCCAAATAAGTATTTTTCATCGATAATATAAAAAATAATAAGAATTGATAATATAAAAAATGAAGATTTTAATGCACTCATATATTTTAATACATATGAAAATATAATTCCAGATAATAATAATAAAGTAACTTCTAAAAGAGGTGCTGAAATAGGTCGTTGCATAAAGTTTTGAGTTAAAATATTTTCTATAATTGCGATATGATGGCCAACACCATCAAAATTTTCATCAAATGGTGAGGGGCGTTTGTCATTTGTTCCTGTCGCTGTGCCTCCATAGACAAGAATTTGTGGAATGTTTTTGGGTAAGTTATTATTGTAAGCATCTTCAAGAGAAATATGAGGAATTTGTGAAAATTCACCATAATGATTGATTAATAATTTGCCAGTTCCATCGAAATATACCGGTATTTTAATTGTATTTTTTTTACTTGAGGAAGGATATAACTCTATTGAGTCAATTCCAGAGGGATCAAAATGAATTATAATTCCACTAGATAAATAATTTGCGGCAAGTGATAGGGCAAGGCTCGGAACAAGAAGGGGCGTACTGATTTTTTTACCTTGCTGATTATAAGGTTCTATGGATTTTACTAAGATTGCTTTGCGAATAAGGCCATCGGAATCCGATTGATTATTTGCAAAACCCATATATTTTGATTTCCCTGCAACAACATTTGTGTTTGTAACAGCACCAGGACTTTTAAGGTCATTGTATTGTTCTAAATGATATCCTGTGGGAAAATCCATAAAATCTATGGAAGAATTTTTAAGTCTTAAAAAGCTGCTTTGCCAATTATAATTTGAAGATTTTAATTGCGATGAAGATTCAATATAAAAAAAACCTTGAACGATATTGCCAAAATCATCAATCCCTTTGCCTAAGGACACATCGCCAGGGCTGGCTTCTAAAAGTGACGCTATTTTACTGTCAAATAAAGCGGGATTTTTATTTTGTAAACTGACAATTTCCTTTAGATCGGGAATGGATTCACTAAGCAAACGATGAGAAGGCTCAGAGAAAAAAACATCAAATCCAATCCATTTGACTCCCGCTTTTTTTAAATTTTGAAATACTTTTTCGTAAATGCCACGAGGAAATGGCCAGCGTCCAAACTTTTCAATACTTTTATCATCAGCAGTAAGTGCTCCCACAACACCGCTCATCTTTTGAGGGCCTCTTAATTTAAAGCGAATATCATAGAGCTCGCGTTCAAGTTGTCCGACGAGATCAAGCGCATTTTTGGGAAGAGTATAATGTCGCAAAAGGAAAAAGATACAAATAAATGTTATTAAAACTCCAATTTTAAAGGAGGATGGAATAAAAATTTTTTTTAAGAATTTCTTTTTTTTAATATTTTGCTCTTCGTTTTTTAATGGTTCATGTTTTTTAGGCATTTTTTTCCCTTAATACTCAAACTAATGTGCAAGAGTGCTTTTATTATTTCAATATTTTGATGAATAGTGTAGGAAAATTTGTGTTATGCTGCCAAAATAAGTATTTCTTCAAAGTGAGAATATATTTTATCATCTTTTGCTGATACTTTTATATTTGCTTTTTTATTTTTAAAATTTGAGTATATTATTTTTTTATTCGATTTTTTATCTGATTTTTGGAGATAGTATTTTTCTAGTTTTTTTAATGCTTCTCTTGATTTTTTATTGTGCGCATTTGTAATAATATCAATTATGTTGTCATATTGCAGGTTAAAATCATTCTTGTTTAAATCGTAGATTTTATCGAGATGATTTGACATGATTTGTAATAAGCTTTCTATTAATTCTAGGTTGTTAATTTCACATGATTTTTTTAATAAAAAGGAAATGTGAATTGTCATAGCGTGCATAAATTCACTTTGAATAGGACTTCGCAATAAAAAGTTTTCAAGGAATATAATAAAATCTTTAGGATTTTTTAACATTTGACTTTGCAAAACGGCATTGCCCATTTCGGCAAGATAAGCTGATCCTGAAATGAAATTACTTAAATGATCTAGTAAAAATAAAAAGGCAACAGGAGTGCTTTTTGTATTTGAAAAATACTTACCAAATATATGTTCTAAAAGACTTTGTCCAAAGCGGGAAAGAATTTTTTGCAAATGTATTTGATTTTTTTCTTCAACTCGTGATAGGTAATAAACTAGAGCAATACGAATTTCCAAATGATTTAAATTAGATCTTGCTATTAAATTTGAGGTTATATAGTCAAAAATATTTAAATTATGAATTTCTTTGCTCCTGTTTTTGGTAGTATTAATTCCAATATCAATTAATAAAGCAAGGCAATTTGCAATCAATGGGCTATTATAGATCTCTTTATCAAATTCATAGTCAATGATTTCAAGTAAGACTTCACATATTTTTAGAATAAAGTTATTGTCATGATTGCTTTCAGATAAATACTCTATAAGCTTTTCTGAGTAAGTCCACTTGTCAATGTCATTTGACAGCATGCTGTATGAGTAGAGATGATCTGAAAATTTTTCAAAATTTTGGTATTTTGTCTTTATGAGCTCAGCGGTAAATTGAGCAATATAGCACTTTTGATCATATGTTAGGGAAGTGTATGTTTCTTTAACTTGTTGTAGTTTTTTTGTGTTTTCTATTCCCATCTGATTTTCTGAAAGAAAGATTCTCAATATGGTTTCTTCATGATTAAATTTGTTAAGCGGCTTTTTTTTGATCAATATGTACTCCATGGTCTTGAATGACAAAAGGGATTACAGTCTCACTTTTCGGGATCTAATTGATAAATTGTTAATGAATATTATTTTTTATAATTATATTAATATGTTGAGTGTTTAGTTGTCGGGATTTTGGAAAACAAATAATTCAAGTAATTGATATTAAAGATATAATTATTTTACTCTCATTTCCTTATTGGAGATATCGAGATAGCGCAAGATAAAATTGAAATAGATTGCTAAAAATTTTATAAATATTCATATTTAATATTAAATATGATAATAAAAAAATATGTCTGAATTTAAAAGGCAATTTATATTTATTTTTATTGCATATATTTTTTATTTATTGATATATAGATAACCAAGATTAATTTCAAATTGAAATTCTAAAAGATATGGTTCTCTATATCTAGTATTGCTCTTGCTAATAATGGTAATATTAATTTTACGAGGGTGTTTTTTTTAGAATTTAAGTGAATTATTTGTTGCAAATTAAAAATGTTTATAATATTCAACGCCTTGATGAATCAAGCTTTGTTACTCTTTGAGAGTTCCTTTAAAAGCATTATAATAAATAATATTTAAAAAATTTAATTTAATAAAAAAATTGAATATTATTTCTGAAATTAATTACTTTTTTTATTTAAAAATGAGTGAATGGATATGATTTCTAAATATTTCTATCTTTTAAATAAGATTTCAATAATATTAAGTGTAATTTTTTTAATTTCATGTGGAAAAGAAAATGAAACGCATGATTCTTTTTTGATTCCAGAATTGATTGTAAAGCAAAGTTACTCATTTTCAGAACACACGACTATAGATAGTAATGACAATTTAATTTTAAAAGGGACATATCAAAATTGTGAAGGTCATTCTGAGGGGGATAGCTGGAGTATCGGCACAAGCTCGGATTATCAATCATTTGATTTATTAAGAGTTAAAGAAAAAGACATAGGATGTGAGTTGCATCTTAGTCGAGTTGACTTAACCCATAATAAAATCAATTATCATAAAATATTAGATAGAAAAAATTCTATACTAAAAAGTGAATTTTTTTCTGATAATATTCCATTACCAATAAGCAAAAAAAAAGAGAACAAAAAAAATTATGAAACAAAAATAGACTATGTACAGAAATTATATGCAAATGTAAAAATGATAAATCATAATTTCTTAGACACACCAAAAATTGAAGTTGTCATAATGAATACTGATGAGAACAATATAAGTGAGGAGATTTTAACTGGACAATTATTATTAAGTGTAAAATCAGAAAATAATTTTGATGATATTAATTTATATAAAGGAGGATTTTCATTTAAAAAAATTAAATTTCAAAATGAGGGAGATTTTAATTTAAGTATAAAAAAATATAGCTATGATGATATATATAACAATACTTGCGATAAGAATTCATCATTAAATACTAAGAGTATTTATCCAGAAAAATCATTTTGTTATGCAGATCTTTTGATTGTTAATAGAAATTTTCAAAAAATGAAAAACATATTCAGGTTTAAAACAGATTATTTTGTTGAGAATGATGATCGTAAAACTGGTTTTAAATCAAATTTATTTTATATTAATATTAAAAACTTGGATGAAGGTGAAATTAAAAAATCGAATGAATTAAAAAATGAATCGATATATAGAGTTTATAATTTTCATGGTATAACTTTTGCAACTTTAATAAATAATCAAATTAAAAATGTAAAATATTCCATAAATGGAATGCATGGAAAATTTAAGAATGTCTCTGGAATTGATGATAATTCTGAGATTACTAACATGGTGTCTTTAGGTGATATTATTTATGCATTAACAAATAAATCTGTGCTTTATTTTTATGATGTTAATAAAGAAGATTACAGATTTGAAAAATTTGAATTATTAAATGGAATGAAAGTAAAAAGTATTGCATCTAATGATGATGTTTTAATTATTGCTACAAGTAAAAATAATCTTTTATATTTAAAAGAAGGAGTATTATCTCCTCTTTGTCAAGATATGAAATTTTGTAATAACAATAAATTTAATCTTAATAATATTCCAAATTTTCTTAATGATATTTCAGATTATTCAATTTCTAAGATTTTTTTATTTCAAAATAATTTATATTTGGTTTTAGATTTGAAAAAATATTCTTATGGAGTTTTAGAGGAATCAATTTATTTTTCTCCTAATTTTTATTCGCAAAATTTTGAGAGAGAAAATATAAAATTACCATATGATTCTTCGATAAATGAAATTACTAAATATAAAAACTTATTATTTATTGGTACAAGTAATGGATTATACTATTGCAATAAAGATGAGAAAAATAAATGTAATTTGGCAAAAATAGATGATTTAAAAAATAATGAAATATATGATTTAAAAATAATTGATAATATTCTATATGTAGCATCTCCTTGTAAAAATTCAGATTGTTCATCTAATGGAATACATTTAAGTTATTTGAATAAAACAGATAATAAAGAAGTGAGTTTCCCAAAATTTAAAGAAATATTTAGCGGTAAAATTTTTGGTAATATGATGAGTGTTACTGTAGATAATGAAAAAATATACGCTACTACGACAAGCGGCTTTTATTATAAGAAAAAAAACTTTTTGGATTCAAATGATAGTGCAGATTTAAATACAATTTCAAATATTCATTTAGATGGCGATAAGCTTTATTTTTTACAAAAAGGAAATGAAGATGGGCTCTACTTTTCACGTCATGGTGGAAAAGGGTTTAAAACTAAAAAAAATATAAAAAACTCTGATTTTGTCTCTTCAATTAATGTATTTCAAGATCGTATACTCGCAGTTATTCGTAATCCAAAAGAAGGTATAGATAAATTTGGTAAATATGAAAAAGGTGTAAATAAATATGAATTTAATGGAATATGTGCATTTGAATTAAATTCTGTTGTTGCTATAGCCCAGGATAAAAATAAATTTTATATCGCAACTAAAGAACAGATTATTTCAATGGATTCAAATAATCATAATTTTTTAAAAGAAATATTTAACGATTCTAATAAAGAAATAAAAAATATATTTATAAATAATAATGTCTTTTATATTCTAACAAAAAATCAGATACATTATGCAGATATGAGTGATGAAAAAATGAATTTTAAGAATTCATTTTTAACAATAAATGATTCCAGGCAACATGGGAATATCGATTTTAACTCAATTTATGTAAAAAATAATATTGTATATTTAGCAACAAGTAAGGGATTATGGCTGTCTAATACGGGAGTCAATGGCGTTTTTAATAAGGAAAAAAAGTTTGGAGATGATAATATTTCATCTGTTACATCTATCGGAACTGTTTTATATTTGATTAAAAATGGGTCTTTAATTTCTGAATCTATAGAAGATTATCCGAAAATTTTTAAAAAAATATATGATATTCAGTATGATAATAAAAATCTATCTAATAGAATTATAAATAAAATTGAATTATTTGAAAATAAAATATTTTTAGCCACAAATCAGGGTTTAAAATTGTCTAATAATTATGGAAGAGAATTTCAAGATATAATTATACAAAAAAAATTAAAAAGTACAGTTAAAATAAATTCGGTTATATTTTATAATAACTATTTGTTTTTAGGCACAAGTAATGGGCTTTATATATCTAAAGATTTTGGAAAAAGTTTTGAACAACCTCTATTTGATTATAAAAATAAAAGTAACTTAATTAATTCTATTGATAATATGGTACAATTCGGTAGTAAAATTTATTTTATTTCTGGATTAAATATGTTTTATTTTGATTTGAAAGTTATAAATGAATATATTATTAAAAAATCAGGATATAAAATCATAATTCATAATTCTGATTTGTCTATATTGCGTAAAATAAGAATAAAAAAGTTATTTTCAAATGAAAAATCAATTTTTGCTGTCACTCAAAATAATGAATTATATCATTATTCGCCAAATGAAAATGGAGATACATTCAAACTTTTGAAATATGACCAATCTGAAGATAAACCTAATCTAGTGCCTAGCTTTGGGGATATAGCAAATGTTTCTCCAACAATAAATAATTTATATTGCCATAATAATGATATTTATATAGCTACAAGCCAGGGTTATTGGTTTTCACACAACAGTGGAGAAAATTTTCAAAATATAACTTCCACTAGTGATAATGGACTTGGAACAAGTAGAATTAATAGTATTTATAAACTAGGTACTGTTTTGTATTTGGGTACAGATTTGGGCTTGTTTTTTTCTTCTGATGGTGGGCAGAGTTTTTTACAATCTAATGTGAGTTTGAATGAAAATAAAGTAAGAGATATTTATTTTCAGCCATATAGTGGCGAAGAAAATAATAATGTAAATTCTCAAAGTAAAATTCAATTGCGTCCACTTGTTGTTACGGAAAATTCTTCAAATTCAAATTCATTATGGCTCTCGCAATAACTTACTTTGCCATTTCTATTTTAAATTGCTCAATAGCCATTTTGGACATATAGGAGTCATTTTTCATTTTTGAAATCGTGTCCTGTGCATTTTTAAGATCTTTTTTTCCAGATGCATCTAATTTATTTTCATATTTCATGACTTTTACATTCGGATTTAAATCGGGATCGCTTTCTTTCATCCAATTTAAAATGAGATCACGAATGCCAAAGTTTTGTGAGTTGGCCATAAGTTTAGAATATTCACCATCCAGCATGCTTTTAAAAATATCTTGAGCGTTACTTTCGTCTTCTGGTTTTGCGGTTTGGCGCATGCTTTTTATCATCATATCTAAATAAATTGTTTCAAATTCTTTTGCTACGTTTTCCGCGTCCTTGAGTTTTTGTGCAATTTTAGGATTTAATGTTTCTTTTTCATTTGCCTTTAAAAATTCATTGTTTTTAACAATTGGTGCATTATCTATTAAATTAATTCTCATAGGTGTACCTCTATTACATTAATTTTAATTGAGCTCTTAATGCTTTAGCGCTTTCTAGAGTTTGTAATATCGAAACCACATCTTTGGGTCCTGCACCCAGCGTATTTAAAGCTCTGACCAGTTCTCCCACTGTCGTGCTGGCAGGAAGTTCACTCACTTTATTACTTTTCTTCCCGACTTGAATTTCAAGTCGACCATGGCTTATGGCAACGGGTTCAATAATGACATTTTGCCCCGAAATGATTGTTCCTGTGCGTTCATTTATGACAACGAGAGCTTTTGAATCAGGTGTTACTTTAATTTGTTCAAGAAGTGACATAAAAGTAACAGGATTAAAACTAGGATTATTTCTTGTCACTGTTTTTGGAATTTTTATTGAAATGAGTCCACTGTTGATGGGATCGGCAATAAACTCTCCAAAATAATCGTTTAAAGCTTTAGCAACGCGGCTTGCTGTGGTGAAGTCAGCATTTTTTAAACTCAATTCGATATTGTTATTATTAATAAATGTTGAAAAAAATTCTTTTTCGACGACACCGCTCATGGCTAAAGAAACTGTTTTGGGTGTTGTGCTTTTTGCGGGTTGTCCCGCTCCGCCTTCATTTCCCGCCATGGATGTTCCTTGGCTTATGCTTCCTTGAGCTGTTGCATAAACTTGGCTATCGACGCCGCTGAGGCTTGTGAGGAGTAAAGTGCCCCCTTCTAAACTTGTGCTATCACCCATGCTGGAAATGCGAATATCTATTTTGTCACCTATGCGCGCAAAAGGAGGAAGTTCTGCGGTGACAACGACGACAGCGACGTTTTTTGTGATCACTTCTTCTGGTGTGACCGTAATTCCGAGACGGTTCATTACGGCGGCAGCGGCTCTATTGGTCGCAATGCTCGATTTACTATCTCCTGTTCCTTGCAGACCCACGATCAATCCCATTCCGCTTAAGGGATTAGAGCGCACACCTCTGACTTCTACCAAATCTTTTATTCTAACGGGCAGTTCTGTTTCTTCAGCAAAAATAGGAGTTATTTGTAACAAATTAATGAGGTATAATGAAACAAAAATTTTACAGTAACTTTTTATATTCTTAAGCAAGGGATTCCCCTTTAACTATAAATTAATTACCCGTTTTCTTAGTATTATTATTTGCCCCAGCACCTTGATTTGCGTTGTTACCTCCCCCTTTTCCATTTTGTGAACTGGGATCAGCAATTGTGGCTGCATCGAGAATTTGTTTCGCTTGCGCTGTTTCTGCGTTTAAGCGATCGCGATCCTTTTTAAGTCTTTCGGCTTCATCGGTTAAAGCTTTTTGTTGATCTTTTAATGCTTTTTGTTGGATTTCAAGTTCTTTCTTTTGTCCCTCTAAAGCTCCTACGGCGGAGTTGAGATCGGGAGCAAAGCCTGAAACTTTGCGTGAAACGGTTTGATCCCATCCCGCAGCAGAATAATCGGAGGAGGCTCCATTAATAACTGAATTCACAGCAACTTCAGTTAGTTCGCGAGCGCTGACTTCAAATTTATTTAAACTTCTTTGCGGCATTTTTGCCATAACCATTATAGATCTTTGTTCTCCCGTTTCGCTGACGTAGTTTTTTATCCCTCTTAAAAACACATCTCCACCAGGTTCGATTCCTACAATTTCAAATTTCATTGATTTCACAGGTTCAAATTTTTGTCCTGTAGGGGAGTTGGGTTGATCTGTGGGTTGTTTGTATTGCAAATCATCGGGGATAGTGATGGTAATAACTTCGCCCGTATGAGTGGGTTGGTATTCTGTAACAAGGGATTTTGGTTGTTGGGAATCTGCCCATATGCTTCCAGAAGTGGAACCAGGCTCTTTCGCTTTAATTTGTAGGCTTTCTCTTTTAATAAAGAGTTGTTCTTGTCCTCGTTGAGTTTCTTGCCTTTGTTGAATTTCTGCCCTGCTAATAGAGGAAGGGATTGCGCTATCAGGTGGTAAGGGAACTTGTGCTTGTACCTTGCAGCTGGAAAAAAATATAATAAGCACAAGGACAACAAAGCCAAGTGTAAAACGCAGTACAAATTTTTTAGAAGTGGGTTCTGGAATATTATCTAAAGCATTTGAAAACTTTTTACCTGTGCTGTTTCCTTTATCAAAAGCATATTCTACAGAATTTAAATATTTTTCAACGGTTGTACCCCAAACATTTTTTAATTCGTCATTATCTGAATTTTGAATTAATTTGGAATATTTTAAGGATTTATTTTGTTTCTTATTTTCTCTTATAATAGCTGTTTTTAAGACTTCAACATAACCATCTTCATCTTGAAGATTGATTTGATCGAGAGTTGTTTTGTATTGTGTGTATTTGCTATTTGGCTGCATATTCAACCTCACCTGGAGCTACGACTGTTCCTTCAATGATTCCAATAGGACGAGAAGTAGCGCCTTTGTCGAACCAGTCGTTTATTTGAACACGAATTATTTCTCCACGTCCACCATTGGAAAGGGATTTTCCAAAAGTTTGGATGGTCAATGAATTGTTGGGGCTGTAAGTAACTTTAGTCTTTTCTCCACTTCGAATAAGTATTTCATCGGAAAGCCATTTTGCTTCAATCTCCTGTCCTTCACGGAATGAAGTTGCTGCCTTTTTATTTTTATATATTGAAAATTGTTGTAGTGCATCGTTACTCGAAAAAAAAGGAAATTTGGGAAGACATTTGGGTTCTGATGTCATGCAGGAAACAACCTCAAGATCTTTTTCTGATAATATATTATTGGGTGAAATATATTGTTTTGCTGCAATATAATAAATAATTTTCTTTTCAATTATTTCAATTTTCCAAGTGGTTTTTTTATTAGAAAAACTTGACACATTAAATGTATATTCATCAGTAAATTTATTGTTTGATTTTTTAATTGAAGTACTGTCGATCTCTAATTGCGAATTATCAATAACTTGGCATTGAATGCATTTTGCGCTTAAAATATATTGTTTATGATTCTGTTCCTTTTCATGAAGATTTTCAATAATAATGAGATCATGAGGCTTATTTATTTTAATAAGCTGCACGATGATGTCTTTTTGTATTTCTGAGATACTCTCATCGTTTGAAAGTGATTTATATTCAATATATATAAGTGGTTGATCCATTATCATTTAAATGCCTACTACTTCATTTGGTTTGTTGAAGCGAGCATTTCATCGCCTGTTTTTATCACTTTACTATTTAGTTCGTAAGCTCTTTGTCCTACAATAAGTTGAACCATTTCTTCAACAATATTTACGTTACTTGTTTCTAATTCACCCTGATCAATTGTTCCCAATCCATTTTCTCCCGGAATCGAGACAATAGGTTCGCCTGAGGCTGCTGTTACGGTATAAAGGTTTCTACCCATTGAGTTTAGGCCTGCGGGGTTTATGAAATTTGCCAATTGAATTTGCCCTAAATTTCTCGGATCTTGCTCACCACTTACTTTAGCCGTGACAATGCCATCGATTCCAATGTTCAAATGCAATGTGTTTTGCGGGACCACGATTTCAGGAATTAAAGGGAGTCCTTCTGCTGTCACAATGCGGCCATCGGCGCTGCGGCGAAATGTCCCATCACGACTGTAAGCAATATTTCCGTCAGGAAGCTGAATGCGAAAGAAACCTTTCCCCATAATGGCCATGTCTGTGTCTTTGTTTGTAATTTTAATAGCGCCTTCCTCAAATGATTTTTCAACAGAAACAATTTTGGAGCCATTTCCTATTTGAATGCCGCTGGGAGCTACGACTCCCGTTGTTGTTTGTAAGCCTGGTGCGCGGATGTTTTGATATAGCAGATCATGAAAATACGCTCTGCTTGCCTTGAAACCAATCGTATTTACGTTTGCCATATTGTTCGATAGCGTATCAATTAATCTCTGCTGTGAATCCATGCCTGTTGCAGCGGTGTTTAAACTACGCAGCATAACAGCCCCCTTTTGGTTTCAAGAAAAAATGATCTTGAGTTCTTCTTGCAGGATAAATTGTTTTCGTTTGAAAGTTGTGTGAAAACATTGCAGCTATCTGAAATGCTATAGGAAAATTTGAAGCAAGAGGAGATTGCAGTATGTTTCAAGAACGTGCAGAAATCATAAAAAGTTTTGATGAAAACGAGCTTTTTTTCCGTGTTTACACTCCTGCAAAAAGAGTTCAGCAGGAGTCAAATTTAGAAGGTGTTGTTCTTGCCGTGCATGGTTTTGGGGAACACAGTGGCAGATATTCTCATGTAGCAAAAACAGTCTGTGCAAAAAATTTAGCTTTTGCCATTTTTGATATTAGGGGGCATGGAAAGTCAGGACCTGTCAGAGGAGATGCGGAAAATTTACACGCCATGGTGCTAGATGTGATTTTTATGATAAATTATGTCAAACAAATTCTTGGTTTTACTAAGCAAAAAAACTCTTTTTTTGGAATAATGGGGCATAGTTTTGGATCGTTGTTAGTGACTTATGCGGCGGCACATCTTGCCGATTCTTGTCCCCCTCTTTTTTTAAGTTCACCTTGCTATGGTGTAAAAGAAGAGATTCCTATTTGGAAAAGATTTTTAGCAGATAAAGTTTCAAAATATCTTCCAAAAATATTAGCTCCTATTGGCATTCTCCCTGAAAAACTTTCAAATAATCCAGAGAATAATCAAGCAGCAAAAGACGATGAATTGAATTTAAAATATATAACAGCAAGAATGGGAAATACATTTTTATCTGCTGTAGAAGAAAAAAAAATAATCCAAGCCATTCGCTTGATATCGGCACCTGTTACCATTGTTGCAGCAGAGGATGATAAATTGGTCAAATTGGAAGTGACGAAAAAATGCGTGCCTTATTTCTCTCACAATGATAGCTCTTTTAAGGTGATTCAGGGGGCTGGACATGAGATTTTTAATGAAACGGAACAATATCGTTCTCAAGCCCTTTCTGATTTAATTCATTGGATTGATAAAAGAAATTGAACAATAGGAATGGGACTGTAGCATGATCCGGATCGAAAATTTAGCCAAGGCATATGGTAAAAAAGTACTTTTTCAAAACTCCTCTTATCATTTTCCAGAAGGGGAGAGGGTTGCTTTGGTCGGTCCTAATGGGGCTGGAAAATCGACCTTACTCAATATTATTTGTGGACTTGATGAGGCAGATTCTGGAGAAATTTTAAAACCTGCCCGTGTTAACTTAGGTTATTTACCCCAGGAACCTAACCCTAATCCGAAGCCGACTGTTCTTGAGGAATGTGTTGACGGTGCCCTAAAACTTCGTGAACTTAAAATTCAGCTCGACAATATTCTTTTGGAAATGGAAAATAATTATAGTGAAGATGTTCATAAGAAATTTGAAAAAATCGAAGATAATTTTCGTGAAGCGGGCGGCTATGCTCTGGAAGCTCGTGCCAAAGGAATTTTAATAGGCCTTGGATTTTTAGCTTCGCAACTTGGAAAAAGTCCCAAGCAGCTTTCTGGTGGCTGGAGAATGCGTCTTGAATTGGCCCGTGTGTTTTTAAATGATCCGGAATTTCTTGTTCTTGACGAACCTACAAATCACCTCGATTTGCCGAGTTTAATTTGGGTGGAAAAGTTTTTGCAAGATTTTAAAGGAACATTGTTATTTGTTTCACATGATAGAGCTTTATTAAATAGATTGTCTACAATTACCCTTCATTTATACAACGGAAAATTTACTCCCTATAAAGGAAATTTTGATTCCTTTTTAGAGCAAAGAGAACAACGTTTAGAACTCGAAACAGCTGCTTTTGAAAGACATAAAAAAAGAGCTGATGAAATTCAAAAATTTGTTGACAGATTTAAAGCAAAAGCTTCTAAAGCGAAACAAGCGCAAAGCCGCATGAAAATGCTGACACGTATGAAAGAGCTCGAAGATAGTTTTGATATTGATGACAATGTCGAAGAAATTTCATTTTCCTTACCTAAAGTAACACAAAGTGGCAAGGAAGTTTTGAAAGTAGAATCCATGAGTATAGGATATACTTCTATTTTATCGAAAGACATTAAATTAAATGTATTACGTGGACAAAAAATAGCAATTATTGGTCCTAATGGTATTGGAAAATCAACTTTTCTAAAAACAATTGCCAGCAAAATACAATCTCTTTCGGGAGGTTTTGAGCTTGGCCATAATGTCTCCATGGCTTTTTTTGCACAGGATCAATTGGAAAATCTTGATGAACATAAAACCATACTTGAAAATGTGATGAGCATATCTGACGATGTGGGCGAACGCAAAGCAAGAAGCTTATTAGGAAGTTTTCTCTTTCGCGGGGACGATGTTTTTAAACGAGTGGGTGTGTTATCTGGCGGTGAAAAAAGTCGTGTTGGTTTAGCGTGTTTATTATTGCAACAAGCCAATTTCTTATTACTTGATGAACCTACAAACCACTTAGATATGTCCAGCGCTGAAATTCTTGCGGGCGCCATTGAAGAGTATGAAGGTACTTTGTTATTTGTGAGCCACGATAGAAACTTTATTGATTCCATTTGTACCCATGTTTTTGCCATGACAAACGATGGTCGATTTGCTTTATTTGAAGGTAAATTAGATGACTATGAAAGATTAGCCCCCTTGTCCGGCTTTCCTGATATTCTTAGTCCTGATAGAAGTATGGAAATGGCACGAATCGTTGAGGATAATTCGAATGCTATTTTTCAAAATGAAAAATCTGGCGAAGACATAAAGCAGCAACAAAAAGATGTGAAAAAAGAAAAGCAAAAATTAGAAAAAGCGAAAGATAAAATTGAATCTGAAATTTTAAATTTAACAAATAAAATAAAAGAATTAGAAATTAAAATTGAAAAAGAAGACACAAGTAATTATCATAAAATTGATGAACTTGACAAGGAGCTTCAAATGCTTAAAAAGAAATTGCTTTCAGATGAAGAAATATGGCTTCAAATAGAAGCTGAAATTATTAAATTAATGGAATGATTTAAGTATTTAAATTAAATTTACAAACAAGGAATGTAACATCGTCATCAAGTTTTTTATGCGATATAAATTCTCTAAATTCTGTTATGATACATTCTTTCATTTCTTTCGCTTCTTTATCAGAATATTTTTGTAAAGCATTTTTTAATCTTCTTTCGGTAAATTCATCTCCGTTTTTATTTGTTGCTTCAACCAGTCCATCGGAAAAGATAAAAAGAACATCGCCTGGCTCAAGTTTTATTTGTCTTTGATCGTATGCATAACTTGTTTGTCCTTCAGAAGTTGATAATAATTCATAACCTAAAGGTCTTCCTTGAGCGATTAATTTTTCAACAACTTTACCATTGTTTTTAAGTTTAATCATCATGGGGAAGTTATGAGCGGCATTAGAAAAAGTAATAGTGCCGTTAATAGGATCGAGAATGGCGGCAAACATCGTCATTACTTTATTACCATCGCCACTCTGTCTTACGACAGTGTCGAGCTGGCTTAGAATGTCTTTTGATGTAATTTCAGGTTGAATGTGAATAGAATCGCAATATCCTTTCACAACAGCAGTCAATAAGGCGCTTGCGGTACCGTGGCCTGTTACGTCCCCTAAAAGAAGTAACAATTTCTCATTAGGAAGAATATAATAATTCCACCAATCTCCCGCGCATTCTGCCGCAGCTTCAAAGTGATTTGCTAATTCAAAATTACCCACTTTTCTATATTCAAATTTTGGCATTAAATTATTTTGCACCAGTCGTGCTGTTTCTTGTTCGCTAACAAGTCTTTGTTGTTCCTTTTGATCTGCTACGAAATGAATATTATCTAATGCATTAGTAATGCTAATTTGTAAAGCACGAATGGCATTATAAATAGATTCTGCTGCAGTAAAAGAATAAAGATGAGCACTTCTTAAATCATCAATTTGAAGAATAATACAAATTTTATTTGATGAATCTTTAATAAAGAAACGTTTTTTATTTGGTGGATCATCAATCTCATCTGTCAATTTGATCATGCTGCGTGTCCCTGATTTTAGCATTTCATGGAAACCTTCTGTAGGGTTTGATTGCAGCATGGTATTGATGACAAAAAACTCCGTATTAATATTTAATTTAGCTATTTTATTAAGTGATTCTGAAACTTGAATAGCAACATCACTTATATTAAATTTGCTAGAAATTTTTATACCTTCCTCGGCAAGGAGCTTTAAATTTTCTTGATTAACTTCAATTTGGGTGATCATCATATTGAAATTTCTTAAGAGATCTACCATTTCATCTTTACTTCTTTTAGGAACATCTATTTTTGTAAATTTTCCTTTCGCAATATTTATACTTGCTTGGCTTAATTTTAAGATACTATTTATAAGGGTTTTCCTTAATAAAAATCCAATTGATACCACAAGCATAATGGTAACACATAAGGCAAGAATAACAACGCCTCTTATCATGGAACGAATTGCAGTTGTAATATTGTCTGTTGAATAATCAAGTACAAAATAGCCAATGACAGATGCACTCGCATTTGTCCCCTTTTTATGCTGCATCGCTCCTATAATTCTTGATGTGTCGTTTACTGAATTTTCATTATAAATAAAAAACTCTTCATTTGCAGCAGACTTCTTTTCAAGGAGATCTTTATTTTCAGGAGAGATTATTTTATTTGTTTCAACTGTTTTATCATTATCTCTTACGTTAGATATTTTTCCTGTGCTTTTATCTTTAAAAAGATATGTGACCAATATTGTATCAGCATCATAAATGTAAATTTTATTTGCGTAATTATTTTCAATAATATTTGATAATGTTTCTTTAATTCCTGTAATATCAAATTCCCAAAGGTAACGAGTAATGGTGGGAAGGAATAAAGAGTAAATAAGTTTATGAGAACGAAAGGCTTCTTCTTCAAGATTTTTCTGCAACATATATATTGCTAAACTTGTAAACATGACCATGACAACCACAACGGCAGCCAATAACCATGAAAGAATTTTTGCAGTCAGCCTCATATTCGCTCCCATTTACTCCATTTAAATAATTGAGCTTTTAAGCCGCAATGTCTGGTGGAGTTGGATCGTCATCTGGTAAAAAATCATCTTTGGGAAGTTGTCCATAGTGCTCTGGTGAAGTCACTTGCTCCCATTTATATAAAACGCCTGCTTTACCTTGGTACCAAAATTGCAATCCTACTGAAGTCGTCGCATAGCGCTCGAATGCAATAACTCGTGTGGTATCGTTGGCTAAAGTAAGTAAAATTTTGTTTCCTGATAATTTTATTTTCATAACTCTTTCGTGTTTCGTTCCCTCTAGCCATAGTAGCGTGCACTTTGAAGTGACAAGCTCTCTGAGTTTCTTTTGCAAGGTAAAAAAAATCATAATAAAAGCCTCCATGGCATTGCAGGAACACGTCTTGAATTCCTGTGGCAAAAAGGCTTTCTTGTGAGAACTCCCAGATGCTTGTTCAAGATTTCGGATATTCAATTTTGGAATTAACAGAGCAAAAATTTCCTATTGTAGGAAGTTATTGGGGTGATATGCAATTTTGATGATTTTATTGATTTTAAATTTCTATAGAAAGTTTTGCATTATATATTGTTTGGCTTGAAGAAATTTGGGCTTCGACACCTAATCCTAAGAGTGCTGAAAGTTGCAAACCTAAAATTCCGTATGTTTCTGTCCATGATAGACTTTTAGACAAGGTAACATATTGATTTGTGATATTTGTGCTGGCATTTGACCAATTATTTCCAACTCCAACATAAGGCTTTAATATAGCTAATTTAGCACCAAGCAGTGCTTCTACGTTGGTTGAGTTGGCATCTAATGGGGCAAATCCTTGAATGCGCGTGTAACCCCCTCGAAGGGCGAAAGATACAGGGACGAGTCTTGGATCAAATAAAGAATATTGAACAGCAATACCCGAAAGTACGATTGAACTTTGAGGAATGGTTGCGTAGTTAACAGCAACATCTAAGCCTCCGGGGATATCTATTTTAGCAATAAGTCTTGGTATGACAATGGCTGAGGGAAAATTATTAGCTGAATCGGTGTATTTATTTAAAGAATCTGTTGTTGATTGAGGGATATTTACATAAGAAACGCCCCCGCCAACTGAAATTCCTACCGGAATAATACGACCTATATTTCTTGAGGGTGAAGACATAAATTGAAATCGGGTTGGATTTACAATTGTAGTGACTATATTCTTATAGTCTCCGTCAGGTATTTGAGATGAAAAGTTAAAATTCATTGTATTATCAGCAAATGAAGAATTTACAAATGTAAGTAATGATATTGTGATTATATTTCTACAGTTAATTAATTTGGATAACTTTTTATTTTTCATACTTTTTCCTTTTAAAAAAGACAAAATATACATATTATAAAGGAAGTATATTTTCAATTGTTTCTTTAAGCAGTTGTGTTGGTATTGGTTTGGTTAGAAAACCTTTTGAATATTTTGCTAAAATATCTAATATTGGCTTAGAAATATCATCTTCATTTGCTCCTGTAATAAAAATAAAGGGAATTTCTGGTGAGGTCGCACTCATTTTCTTTAGTAAATCGAGGCCACTTTCTTGCGTTAAAAAAAGATCCGAAATAATGAGGTCGATTTTCTTAGATTCTAGCATTTGAGTTGCTTCGGCAATTGTACTTGCTACGGAGACACCATATCCCATTTTACTAATTTTCAAACTTAAAATGGTACGAAGATCTTTTTCGTCATCTAGAATAAGAATGTTTTTTAAGGGGCCTTCTTTTTGATTCATTTTGGAAATATGTAGGGGCTGTGGTATGGCGTAACCTGTTTCAGAATGTGTTATTTGTAATTCTCCGCAAGGAATAGATATACAAAAAACAACTCCGCCAAAAGAGGCTTTGGCACAGGTTATATTAGCAGAAATTCTTTGTGCAATTTTTGAGGTAAAATGAAAAACATATGCTAAGTCAGCTTGAGGCGTTTGAGTAGAATAATTTAATTTTGTAGGATCGAATTTAGCTGTTCCATTAGGCTCTAACCAAATATATAAGGATAATAAATTCATAAATTTATTATTTTGGTTTGATTTGTTTGGATCGATTTTACCAAAGCACATAGATTGAATTAAAGTACCTGGATTTTGCCACTCTCCTAATAGTTTCCATAAATGAACCCATATTTGTTCAAATATAATTTGATCAAATTGAACATTAACGCTTGGAATATGCAAGGCAGACCAATTTAATGTTTTAGGTGGTTGTTGAGTTAACTCTTGAATGTTTTTTACAATATCTCTAATATTATGTTCTTTGATATTGATTTTTGTTTTACCACGAAGTGCTCTGATGCGATTTATAATTCCCGTCATATGAGCTGTATTCGATATTAATTTTTCTTGTATTGTTTTTAATTCACTTTTAACTTCAGGGACATTGTCTGGCACGTGCTGATAAACATCTTCTAGCATTTCTGTATAACCATGTACTTTTGCCAGAGCATTCATGAGTTCATGAAAACTCCACACACTCAGTTGTCCAATGGAAGTCAATAAGGAGTACATTCCTTCGTCTTGTAGAGAAAGTGGTTCAATATTATCTTGTGCAGGCATGTCTTTAGAAGCATCTTTGATCATCGTTTTAAGTTTTGAAATTTTTTCTTTTAGTGCAGATTTTATTTCTTCTGTAATGGTAAGATTTTCAACACGAATTCTGTCAAAATCAGGTTCAATCATTTTTGAAATAAATTCTGCTATGTGATGTTGATGGCAGGTTATTGCAAAGGTTTTCATCGCGCTTGTTGTTCTGGAGAGGGCATCAAAAAGTTCGGGTTTTGCGCCTTCTTTTAGCAAAACGTTAGCAATACCATTTAGTTCGATTACTTTTTGATTACTGTTTTTTGAAAACGCTAAGAGTATCTCTTTTTCAGTAATTGTATTAGACATACCATTAAGCTCCTATGTGAAATCTGTTGTCAGCTTAATTGTAACTCTAATTTTGAATAGCTATGTGCCAATTTTACGTGTAGAGCAATTTGCAATTTCTCCGGACTCTAATCCATTATTTTCTAAAGATGCCGCGGCCAAATGGCGTGAACGAACCACAGGAAAGGGATATGTTTCTTTATCAGCCTTAGGGGCATAACCTATTATTGTTTTACAGAAAAATCCTTTTAAAAAACGATCTATTTTTGCAAATTCAGTTTTAGCTTCTTCTGAAAATTTGCAGTTCACGCAATTGATCATAATGCTATAGGGCGTGTGCCATAACATGAGAATATTTTGGAGTTTAGATTTAAAAATAGAGATATCGGAAGCAGTGACAAATTCCGTATCAGCTAAAAAATTAATTTCCATAACATGAGCATTAAAGTCATTATCAATCTGAATTTTACTGCGTAAATCGGTAATATTTTTTTCAAAACCATTACCTCGGGCAAGTCCTGTTTGTGCCGATGCCGTATCGATTCCAATAACAGTTTCAAAATGAACCGTTACTTTTTCAGAATTTTCATCGTAAAATCCGATTATTTTTCTCATAAAAAAATTTTTAAAGAAGTTAATTAATTTTTCAAATGCCAATTGATAATCAGAATTTAATTTAAAATTCCTTAAATCAAATAAACAAGTATAAGGAGAATGCCAAGATTTTAAATTTTTTGTCCAAGCATCTTTTAATATTGCCAGGTCTTCTTCATTTTCAATTTTATACCCATTTGGAAACACAACTACGATGACTCGTGCTGAAAAATGATTTTCAAATTCAATTTCATTAGCCATTATCAAGCTCCATACAATTTTATTAATAAATTAAAACCGTTTTTCACAAAACTTCTGATACAGAATGATTTTGCTTCGATCATTTTTTAACATACTATAAGGACTTGACTGAGGCGAGAGATAAAACTTATTGGTAAATCTGTTTTTTCAATAGGAAGGGAACATCATGAAATCGCTTTTTTTATTTTTTACGCAATCTGAAATGGGTGCTCCCGACTATTTAAGTCGAACAGGAGAGCAAGGCGCCGAAACTCTTACTGAAACTATTATTTCTTTTTTATCTGAAACTCTTAAAATTAATATTCAAGAAAAGTATGATATTCGTGCAAAATCATTGAATGAAGATGTTATTTGGCGATCGTTTAAAGAGCAAGATAGTTTTGAAAAGGCAATATCAGCTTCTCTTAAATTATTTCCTGATATTATAATGGTTTCTGGAAATGAAGATAGAACTTTTAAGACATGCGAAACTTTGGCAAAAGGACTCGCATTACCCATTTGTGTGGACAACCGCTTTGACAAACATACTCTTTCAAATCCCCAAATTGGTACTTTAAAAGATGCCTTGGAACGCTTGTCCCAATTTTTTTCCAATGAAAATAATCCTCAAATAGTTCTTGTAGGAACTTCATTAAATTCAATTTTAGAGTGGATAAAAAGTCTAAATTTACCTGAATATTCTGATAATTTTGAAAAAATATTAAATTTATCTTCTAAAAATGATTCCATTCCCACAGTACTTATTGCTGGATTTAGTAAAGAAAATAATAATGTAGAATGGATTTTTGACCTGCCTAGGGAAGAAAATTAGTGGCGTGTGATTTTTAAGACACCTATATTCAAATCTTTTTTCTCCGATTTACCAGTATCTAACTTCAATATATTTTGTGCCAATGATGTCATTTGATCCATGCCCATGTTCTGTTGCTGAGGCGTAAATCCTTTAGGAAGATTTGCGCTTTCTTTTTTCATTTTACGTAGCATAAAACGAATTCCAATTATCGCATAAAGTCTTGGAATTATAAAATGTGTGTCTTTGGGAGTGCTTTCAATCATCTTATTCATTTGTTCCATGATGTGTCTTGGCACATTGCGCTCGTAACCGCGTGGGGTGAGCTTTTTCCAATCAATTTCCATCCACATTCCAGAGCCAGATAATTTAGTAGGACTGATGAGTTTGGTGCATAAATATTTAACCAATAATAGGGGAATAAAAGCACCAAGACCTATGTAAGAATTTGTTGCAAATCCAAAAATAAATGCAATTAAAAATGCAATAACATAATCAGTAGTAGAAAGTTTGAAAGATGCTGACGGTAGTTTCTGGTAAAATTGAAATAGGATATAAAATATACCTACTATTGAACCAATAACTAAAAATAATACTCTAAAAACAAGAATGACGGTATCCATATTCCAACCAAATTAAATTAAGTGAGAGAGTGTCATCAACCAAAATTTTATAAGTTTACTATGATTTTATTATGCTTACAAAATTTTGGGCGAATCCCTATGAAGGTATAATAGAGCCTTACATTTTATGCAATAGATCGAATCTGAGACCTGATTATGATATGAAAAAGTCTTCTTTTCTAAGAAATCCTGGTTTTGGAGCTTGAGTATATATATTTTTGCAAAGCTCAATGGCTCCTTCGGCAAAGAGTTTGCGCGCGTGAGCCGTGTGTTTGATTTCAAGACTTTCTGAATCAGCACTCAAATGAATCGAGTGATCGCCTACGACTTTACCAACGCGGACTGAGCTTATTTGCTTCGCTGGGATTTTACCGGCCTCAGCTAGAGTGATTGCTGTTCCACTGGGCGCATCTTTTTTGAGAGTGTGATGAATTTCTGTCATTGCCATATCAAAGCCTAGAGCTCTTGCCAGCTCAGTTACAGTTAAGCCCTGAGATGTTTTTGCTTTTAATATCTCTTCAAAAAGATAAACACCTTTAGAAAAATTAGAGACCATGCAGATGGGGATTTTTTGCGAAGTGCTTAAAAGCAACTGCTTTTGGCGGTCATTATGACCTGTGGTGCCTATGACGAGGCCTTTAATTTGTTTTAGATTTTTTTCTTCTAAATTATTGATAATATTACATATATTTTCTGTGCCAACAGGTAAGCTGATGTCCAATATAATCATACTTTCAGAGACATGTTGAAGCAACTGCATAAAACTTGGGATGTTTTGCAAGTCCTCACGCGCTATTTTGGTAAAGGTAAGCTTTTGTTGAACTAAATTTTCGCAAACGAGTGTGCCGAGTCTTCCTGAGGCTCCAATAAGTCCTATATGCATAAAAAATCCTTAAAAATTAAGATATTCAATGTCGGCAGGAACAATATATCGATTGTCCAAAAATGAAAAGCGACTTTCTTTAGCAAAATAACATCATGAAAATATTGAATAAAAAAATAAGTGGAAAATTCTTTGCAAAAAGTTTGACAAAAGAATTCGGTTTCTGTAGCTACTTCATTCACCAGCAGGTGAAAAGGTTCTGAAAAGAATCTAACAACCTGAAAACGCTGGTTAAGTAATTTGACAAGAGAAGAAAGCAAAAACAGAGTGCGGTTCCCGAGCAACGTTGGATTAGGAATGTAAAAGTTTTTAAGAAGAGGTTGTTAAGGTTCCGTAAAAGAACCGTCAAGATAGTAAAAAAATCGTGGGACTAGAAATAGTTCAACGTAAGTAAATTAGAGCTAAGAGTTTGATCCTGGCTCAGAACGAACGCTGGCGGCGTGCCTAACACATGCAAGTCGAACGGAGGTAGCAATACCTTAGTGGCGCACGGGTGAGTAATGCATGGGAATCTGCCTTTTGGAGGGGGATAACTACGGGAAACTGTAGCTAAGACCGCGTAAGCAGCAGCGATGCTGGAAATGCCGGGACCTTCGGGCCGGCAGCCGAAAGATGAGCCCATGTTCCATTAGCTAGTTGGCGGGGTAACAGCCCACCAAGGCGAAGATGGATAGCTGGTCTGAGAGGACGATCAGCCACACTGGGACTGAGACACGGCCCAGACTCCTACGGGAGGCAGCAGTGGGGAATATTGCGCAATGGGGGAAACCCTGACGCAGCAACGCCGCGTGAGTGATGAAGGCCTTCGGGTTGTAAAGCTCTTTCGGTTGGGAAGAAGGGGAGTTGTTTTAATAAAGCAGTTCTTTGATGGTACCAAAAGAAGAAGCACCGGCAAACTTCGTGCCAGCAGCCGCGGTAATACGAAGGGTGCGAGCGTTGTTCGGAATTACTGGGCGTAAAGGGTTCGTAGGCGGGAATGCAAGTCAAGTGTGAAATCCCCAGGCTTAACCTGGGACGTGCATTTGAGACTGTGTTTCTTGAGTTTCGGAGAGGGTGGTGGAATTGCTGGTGTAGGAGTGACATCCGTAGAGATCAGCAGGAACACCGGAGGCGAAGGCGACCACCTGGCCGAATACTGACGCTGAGGAACGAAAGCGTGGGGAGCAAACAGGATTAGATACCCTGGTAGTCCACGCCGTAAACGATGATAACTAGGTGTTGGGGGAGTTGACCCCTCCAGTACCGTAGCCCACGCGCTAAGTTATCCGCCTGGGGAGTACGGTCGCAAGACTAAAACTCAAAGGAATTGACGGGGGCCCGCACAAGAGGTGGAGTATGTGGTTTAATTCGAAGCAACGCGAAGAACCTTACCTGGGTTTGACATACCGTGAAAAGCGCAGAGATGCGTAATAGTAGCAATACACACGGATACAGGTGCTGCATGGCTGTCGTCAGCTCGTGTCGTGAGATGTTGGGTTAAGTCCCGCAACGAGCGCAACCCTTTCCCTTATTTGGCATCATTAAGTTGGCAACTATAGGGGTACTGCCGGTGATAAACCGGAGGAAGGTGGGGATGACGTCAAGTCCTCATGGCCCTTACATCCAGGGCTACACACGTACTACAATGGCCAAGACAAAGCGAAGCAAAGCCGAGAGGTGGAGCCAAACGCAAAAACATGGTCTCAGTTCGGATTGTGGTCTGCAACTCGACCACATGAAGTTGGAATCTCTAGTAATCGCAGATCATCAGGCTGCGGTGAATACGTTCCCGGGCCTTGTACACACCGCCCGTCAAACCACGAAAGTTGCATAAGCCAGAAGCAGGTGGGCTAACCGTAAGGGGGCAGCCTGCCAAGGCTTGTGCGATGATTGGGGTTAAGTCGTAACAAGGTAGCCGTAGGGGAACCTGCGGCTGGATCACCTCCTTTCTAGGAATTTCGAGTTCTCTGTAAAGAGACTCTATTCTAGGTCAAGGGAACCGCACTCTGTTTTTGTAATCTT